>DASPOT010000203.1:0-11365 GCA_035625875.1 Mycobacterium sp.
TCCTTCGAGCGCGCGAGCGTATCAGCGCATCGACGTTCCGACGCTCGTCGTGGAGGGGGGAGGCGACAAACTCCTGCCGGTCGGCTGGGCGAAACAGGTCGCCGACCAGATTCCAGGCGGTCGCTCGGCTGTGGTCGACGCGGCCGGCCACTGCCCACAGATCGAGCAGCCGGCGGTCGTCAACGATTTGCTGCTTGAATTCCTTGGCTCACGGCCCTAGAGCGGCGGCGGTTGGTTTCGTTCGGCGACGTGGGCGGCGTTGAGCGTTCCCCCGTCGCCTTCGCCGAGGTCATCGCCGCGCCGTAGCTACTTCTCTCGGTGGGGGACGCCGGTGAGCAGCACTTCGGCGATTCGCCGGGGCGCTTCGGACAACATGGGGAAGACGGCGGTTCGCTTAGGGAGCCGCACGTGCCTGCGGCCCTTCTGTACGGCCTCGACGACCTCGTCGGCCACCTTCTCGCGGGGGACGTCGATTATGAGCCGCGTTCGGTAGAAGCGCTGGAAGGCTGAGGCCGTCGGCTCGTAGTCCTCAGCCTCGGCGAGCATGTCGGTAGGGATCGGCCCGAGCTCCACGAGGGTGGTGCCGATCGACAACCCGCGGAGGTCGGCCCGCAGCCCCGCGGTGAAGTGGGAAAGCGCCGCCTTCGATACCGAATAGGTGACGAGGCCGGGGAAGACGGCGCAGTCGGTCATCGACGACATATTGACGATGTGGCCGCCGCCGCGTCCGAGCATCCGGGGGATGGCCTGCCGGCACAGCTCGGCCGCGGCCAGGTAGTTGACTTCGGTGATTCGGCGCAGGTGCTCGCTGGATGCGTTGACGAAGTAGGCGGGGGTTCCGACGCCGGCGTTGTTGACCAGGACGTCGATCGGCCCAGCTTCGTCCTCGACTTGATCGACGAGGGTGGCGACCTGCGTCGGGTCCGAGAGATCGGCGGGGTGGGCCGTGCCCCCAAGCTCGCCCGCGAGCGTCTCGAGGGCATCCTTGGTCCGGGCGACGAGCGCGACCATGGCCCCTGCCCCGGCGAAGGCATGAGCGAGGGACTCCCCAATGCCTCGTGACGCCCCGGTGATCAGTACTCGCTTCCCGCGTAGCTCCATGGTCGGAGCGTACGCACACCGTCGACGGTCGGGAATGGGAGACGCGCCTTACCAGCCGCGGAGAGCGACGCGATGCACTCATCGTCACTCAGCCGGTTTATGCCCCGCAAGCAGTTTATGCCCCGCAAGCATCTGACGGGCCTTCTCCCAGTCTGGTCGTAACTCGTCGGGGCGGTCGAGATGGCGGTGCCGTCGGGCAACTGGGGCCACGCCGACCGTGCTGACAACCAGCGCGGGCAGGCGCTAACGCATGACCGACGACCATGCCCTGCTTCCCAGTTCGGCGACTCCGAACCGCGGACGCAACGTCGAGACGGCCCAGCGCGGGGAGAGTGACCAAAACGAATGCGTTGGAGTCGTTGGTGATCGCCGGGTTTGTGCGCGGGTTGGTCGACCCGCGATGTGCAGGCGGCGCTGACCGAGGCGCTCGGGGAGCGAGCGGCGGTGTCGAAGTCGACGGTGTCTCGGATCTGCGCGGACATCAAGGAGCAGTTCGACACCTGGTGCCGGCGCCGGCTCGATGTGGTCGAGCTGGATTACTTGTTCTTGGAAGGCAGCCATTTCAAATACCACGCCAACGCGTCCGCGGAGCCGGTGCTGGCCGCCTGGGGTATTGACACCGACGGCAAACCGGTGTTCGTCGGCTTGGAGGCGGCCTCCTCGGAGTCCGGTGATGCCTGGGAAGGATTTCTGGCCGGACTGGGTGAACGTGGCCTGCAAGCCCCGCTGCTGCTGATCTCCGATGGCGCCCCCGGCCTGCTCGGCGCCATCGAGCGCACTATGCGCGGCGCGCTGCGACAACGCTGTCTAATCCACCGTTTGCGCAACATTCTTGCGAAGGTGCCCAAAAACGCCCAGGCCGAAGTCAAAACGGATTACTGGGCGATCTTCGACCTGCCCGAGGCCATCGAGCCCGGCCTGGATGCGGTCAAGCTGGCCCAAGCGCGGATCGACGCGTTCGCCACCCGCTGGTGCGACTCCTACCCAGCGGTGGTGTGCTGCCTGCTCGATGACCGCAAGTCGCTGACGGTCTATCTACGGTTCCCGCGGGAGGATTGGACTCGGGTGCGCCACTCAAATTTTTAATCGAGCGGAGCTTCGGCGAGACACGTCGCCGCGTCAAGGTGATCGGTCGGCTGCCCGGTGAGCATTCCCGCCTGTCGCTGGTGTGGGCTGTGCTGGACCGCGCTTCGGCGGGCTGGCGCGGGTTCACCATGGCCCCCGCCGGGCTGCGGCTGCTGCAAGATCTACGCCGTTCACTGCACGATCCGTCAACCTCACTGCCGCAACGGAATTCGGCAAAGCATTCCGAAACCACCGTGGCATCAACCGATTCCGCAGCCATCGCATAGCGCAACACACAAGCGAGCGGGAACCTACATGAGCCCACTCTTACACCGCTCTGGGGAGTTTGGTTGCGCTGTCGACTTTGACGGCAGTTATTGGTGAAGGTCGGCGTTGTTGCTCGGGCCGGGCGGGTGTGTAAGGTGAACCGCCTCAGTAGGGGTGCAGCGGGGCGGTAGCATTTGCGCGGGTGGGGCTTGGAGGGGGCCAAACGAGGGAGGGGCCATGCCGACACCGCCCGCGGGTGAACAGGACCTGTCTCGGCGTCTTCATGATGTGGAGGCGATGTTGGACGATGTCCAGGCGATGTTGGACGCGATCACCGATTACGCGATTGTCAAACTCGATCTGGCCGGCAACGTGGCCCGCTGGAGCAGAGGCGCGCAGGCGCTGCACGGCTACTCGGCGGACGAGGTCCTTGGGCGGCCGGTGTCGACGTTCTACACCGACGAGGACCGGGCCGCCGGGCTGGCCGACCGCGAGCTGGCCACGGCGCGGGAGTCTGGCCGGTTCGAGTTCGAGGGCTGGCGGGTGCGCAAGGACGGCCAGCGGTTCCGGGCCGGCGTGGTGTTGACCCCGATTCGAGATAAGGCGGGCGCCATAACCAGCTTCGCAAAGGTGGTCCGGGACTTGACCGCCGAGTATCGGCAGGCCGAAACACTGCGCCGCCAGCGTGATGAGATCATGGAGCTGTCCACCCCGGTGATTCAGGTGTGGGACAAGGTGTTGACCCTGCCGGTGATCGGCACGCTGGACTCGACCCGCGCCGCCCGGCTCACCGAAGGCCTGCTGGTCAAGATCGCCGAGACGGAGGCCGAGGTGGTCATCTTCGACATCAGCGGGGTGCCCACCGTCGATACCTATGTGGCCCAGCACCTGCTGCGCACGGTGCGGGCGGCGGCGCTGATGGGCACGGTGAGCATCATGTGCGGGGTGCGCCCGGAGACCGCCCAGGCCATGGTGCGTCTGGGCATCGACATCGGCCAACTGCGGTCGCGGCGGACGTTGCGCCAGGCGTTGCAGCTGGCCCTGACCCTGCTCACGGAGCACGCCGACGCGGCGGCGGGAGACACCGAGACGATCGGGCCGGCAGGCACAGGGTGAGCGACGACGTCTTGCCCGTGATGCGGATCGGCGACACGTTGCTGGTCACGCTTCAGGGTGACCTCGATGACGCCGCCGTGATCCGGATCGAGAAGCGGCTGACCGAGGAGGTCGCCCGCACCGGCGCGACGGGCATGTTGATCGACGTTAGCGGGCTGAGTGCGGTCGACTCATTCGTCGCCGGGGTGCTGGCCCGGGTGGTGGCGATGATTCGGCTGCTGGGAGCCCACGCCGCCCTGGTGGGCATCCAACCGCCCGTGGCCATCGCCCTGGTCGAGCTCGGTGTCCCGATGGGGCACCTGGACACCGCGCTGAACGCCAAGCAGGGCCTGGCGCTGCTGCAACGGCTGCGTCGAAACGACGCCCGAGCTGACTGACATGGACCCGCTCCCCGATCAGGTCATCGACCACGATGTTGTCACCATCGCCGATGAGACGGATCTGGTCCGGGTACGACAGATGCTGCGCACCCATGCCCGCGCGGCCGGGCTCAGTCTGGTCGACGAAACCAAGTTGATCACCGCCGGCAGTGAACTGGCCCGCAACATCTTGACCCATGCCACAGGGGCGCGCGGCCGGCTGCGTGTCGAACAGGTCGACGACAACCGTCGCAGCGGAGTCCGGGCCACCTTCGCCGACGACGGCCCCGGCATCGAGGATGTGGAGGCGGCGCTGACCGACGGGTTCAGCACCGTGGGCAGCCTGGGGCTGGGGTTGCCGGGGTCGCGCCGGCTGGTCGATGAGCTGACCATCACCTCGTCCGTGGGCTCGGGCACCACGGTGGTGATCACGAAGTGGCGACGTTGACCCAGCGGGAGCACCACCGCCACCCCATCGACGCGTTCGAAGACGTCGGCGCGCTGCGCCGGGCCGTGGCGGGGCTGGCCGCCAGGCGGTCGGGGCTGCGCCCCGGAGAGGCGGAGCTGGCCGCCACCGAGCTGGCCACCAATCTGCTGCGCCATGCCGACCCCGGCGGGTACATGTTGTACCGGCAGACTTGCGAGGGCATCGAACTGCTATCAGTCGACACCGGCCCTGGCATGGTCGGGCCGCGCGCGCGCGCCGAAACAGTCGGCTCGCCCGCCCCCGGCACCGGTGGTTTGTCGGCGGGGTTGGCCGGCGTGCGGCGCATGTCCACCGACTTCGACTGCTACTCCACCCCGGCCGGCACCGTCCTGCTCGCCCGCCTCGGCACACAGCCGGACACCGGCAGACGGTGGCGCTGCGGCGGGGTCAACGTTCCACTCGGTGATATGGGTGCATCCGGCGACGCCTGGGCGGTGGCTGATGGGCTGCGGCTGGCCGCACTGGTCGTCGACGGCCTCGGGCACGGCGACCAGGCGGCCGCCGCGGCACAGGCGGTGGTCACGGTCTTCGACCAGCGGCCGGTGACCGATCCAGAAGACTTCCTGCGGCGGGCTCATGAAGCCATGCGCGGCACCCGCGGCGGCGTGGCGGGGGTGTGCGTCATCGACCCGCAGAAGGACCAGTTGACCTACGCCGGAATCGGCGACATCGCTGGCCAGGTGGTACACGGCGGCGAACGCCAGCACCTGCTGAGCCATCCCGGAACGCTGGGCACACTCCTGCTCGCGCCCCGCATCCACGTGCAACACGGCCGGTGGCCCCGCGGCGCAACACTGGTCATGACGTCCGACGGGATCCGTTCCGGCTGGGATCTGTCGGCCTATCCGGGTCTGCTCGGCCACGACCCGGCCGTCATCGCCGCCGCGCTTCATCGCGATTTCACACGCTCTACCGACGATGCCGCCGTCCTGGTTGTCCGCGACGTGTCATGATGACTGGTAGACCTGCCATCCAGCGGGACAAGGGATGACTGCCGTGCCCAGTACACCTGAGCCCGAAACGGCGGGCGCGCTGCGAAAGCGTCATCACCGCGACAGCGAACTCCACAGCGCCCGCCAACAGCTCGCCGAGGCACACCAAGAGCTTGAGGACACCAATCGCGGCCTCATCGCGTTGTACACCGAACTCGAGGCCGCCCGATTCGCCGAAGCTCGGCTCGCCGCCATCGTGCGCTCCTCCGACGACGCCATCATCTCCCTGACGCCAAAATGCATAATCCGGACCTGGAACCCCGGTGCACACCGGTTGCTCGGCCACCCTGAGGCGCGGATCGTCGACCAACCAATTCAGGCACTTCTGCCCCCGGAATCCCGAGAGATTTTCGCCAAGTCGCTGGACCTGGTTCGGTCGGGCGCGCATGTGGAGCCGTTCGACACCCGCTGGTGCCGCGCCGACGGCACGCTGGTCGACGTGGCCGTCACGGTCTCCCCGCTGCGCGACAACGACGGTGAGCTCATCGGTTTCTCGGCGGTGGCCCACGACATCACCGGGCGGCTGGCCGCCCAGGCCGAACTCGCCGCCGCCCTCGCCGAATCGGAAGTGTTCGCCGAACGCGACCGCATCGCCCGCGACCTGCACGACCATGTGATCCAGCGGGTCTTCGCCGTCGGGCTCGCGCTGCAGGGCACCGTCCCGTGGGCACGCCCGGCCGATGTGCAGCAGCGCCTCACCGCGGCGGTAGATGACCTGCACACAGTGATCCAAGACATTCGCACCGCAATCTTCCACCTGCATGGCGGGTACGCCGGTATCACCCGGCTGCGCCAGCGCCTCGACGAGGCAATCGAGCAACTATCAAGAGGTTTACATACCACCGTGCGATACAACGGACCCCTGTCGGCGGTCGATGCCACACTGGCCGAGCACGTCGAAGCCGTCGTCAAGGAAGCGATCAGCAACGCGGTACGCCACGCCGAGGCCACCAAGCTCACCGTCACCATCGATGTCGCGGACAAGCTGTGTATCGACGTCGTCGACAACGGCAAAGGTATTCCCGACAACATCACCGGAAGCGGCCTGGTCAACCTGCGCCAACGCGCCGAAGCGGTGGGGGGCACCCTCACCATAGCCGACGGCCCCGGCGGCGGCACCCAGCTGCGATGGGCGGCACCCCTGCCCTAGAGCACCCAGCCCACTAACCTCTGCTCGCCGGCGCAGACGCGTGGTCGCTGTAGGTGTTTCCGTGCAGAGCATCCGAATTCGCATGCGTGCCTGAACAAGGTGCCTCGGCACCTCCCCGGCGACGACCTCGTCGGCACACCGATTGTGGCGGGCACCCGCGCCATCACCATCGACGCCCCACCTGAGCTGGTCTGGCCCTGGCTGATCCAGCAAGGGTTCGGGCGCGCCGGCTGGTACTCCTACCGGATCGATAACGCATGGCGGCCAAGTCCGGAACGCATCGTTCCCGAACTACAGCATCTTTCCGTCGGTGACGTGCTTGGCTCGGACGAGAGCAGCGGCTTTACGATCACCGCGCTTGAGGAGAATCACCACTGGGTAGAAGTGATCGACACGCCGGGCAGTCACATCAGCGTGGTCCAGTTCCTCGAACCGATCCCGATGCAAAAAGGCATCCGGTTGATCATCAGGTTCCGCGCCTACTTCGCGCCAACGCTGCGCAGTTGGGCATTCTGGCTTGCGTTTGACGTTGGCGACTTCCTCTTCATGCGCAAGGAAATGCAAGGGATTAAACGAAGAGCCGAACGAACCGTCTAGGGCTTTCCCGATAAAGTCACCGCATTTGCGCTCCACGGGCATGTGACGAAGGCCGATTACGACACGGTGCTGATACCGGACTTTGAAGACAGACTGCGTCGGCATAAAAAGCTGCGGATCTACTTCGAGATCGCCCCTGGCTTTGAGAGGTTCGATCCCGGCGCAGTCTGGGAGGATACGAAGTTCGACTTGGGTCACTTCTTCGATTGGGAACGCTGCGCCGTGGTTACCGATGTGGAATGGGCGAAACACGTGGCGAAATTCAGTGAGTTCTTTGGCTTCCTGTGGCCTGGAGAGTACCGGGCATTTCCGGAAGCTGAAGCCAGCAAAGCGCTCGAATGGATTACTGAAGCCCAACGGTAAGTGCCGGTCACGAGCCGCTCGCCCATCCACCAAGATGCCGAGAGCAGTTCCGGGACCGGCACCCGGGGTATCTCCCAAGATTTCCAGTGCCGTCGGGCAGCTGGGGTCACGCCAACCCGCGGCTTCGGTCCAGAATAAACGGACCGCTAAATCAATCGCTTGACTTAACACATCCGCCGCCGATTAACTCTTCGACGTGGTCAGCGAACTGGGGGGCAAGGTCGCTGTCGTCACCGGCGGCGCTTCCGGTATCGGCCGTGCCATCGTGGAGAGATTCGCTGTCGAGGGCGCGCGGGTGGTCGTCGCCGACGTCGACCGCGATCGCGGGGAGGATCTGGCCGCTACGCTCGGCGCCGACGCCGTCTTCCAGTTGACCGACGTCGCGCAGCCCGAGCAGGTCGGTGCGCTGGTCGCGGTCGTAGTCGAAAAGTTCGGCGGGCTACATGTCTTGGTGAACAATGCCGGTGTCTCCGGCACCATGCACCGTCGATTTCTTGACGACGACCTCGCCGATTTCCACCGCGTGATGGCTGTCAACGTTCTGGGCGTGATGGCCGGTACCCGCGATGCCGCACGGCACATGGCCAGCGGCGGCGGCGGATCCATCATCAACCTGACCTCCATCGGCGGGATCCAGGCCGGCGGCGGTGTGATGACGTATCGGGCGTCGAAAGCGGCGGTCATCCAGTTCACCAAGTCTGCCGCAATTGAATTGGCGCACTACGACATTCGGGTCAACGCCATCGCACCGGGCAACATACCGACGCCATTGCTGGCGTCCTCGGCGGGAAACATGGACGCCGCAGCGATCGAGCGGTACACCGCGGCGATACGCGAGACGATGCGCGCCGACCGGCCGCTGCAGCGGGAGGGCACGCCCGAGGACGTCGCGGAGGCGGCGCTCTATTTCGCCAGTGACCGGTCCCGGTATGTGACCGGGACGGTGTTGCCGGTCGACGGCGGAACCGTTGCGGGCAAGGCGATCCGGCGCCGGGGCGACTCCGCGACGACCGATCGCGACGTCGCTAGCCCCTGATCCGTCGGCGGTTTCACCAAAAATCCCCATCGCTGGATCGTCGAGCCGACACAAGTGACCTTGTCCTCTAGCTAGATGACTTTGGCCTCTGGTACTGCTGAACCGGCCAGTCGAAGAATCAGTAACGAAGCATGCGGAGGCTTCCCAAAGGAGAGGACCCTTCGATGATTCTGCGTACAGTTCTCGATCGGACCGGTACGGTAACCGACAAGGTGCTGGCCCAAGATGGCCAATTTGCCTCGGCATCATCGGTCCGTCGATTCACGCACCCACTCGACCCGCAGGGGGCAAAGCAATGACCACGAACGTCGGCCTAGACCGCGACAGCCTCGACATGATGCTGACCTCATTGGACGACTTTGTCGCTGAGGCGCTTCCGGATGACCGCCGATTAGAGCTCGACCACGAGGACATCTGCCCGGAGGAGGCGATCCGCGCGATGTGCGGTGAAGGCCTTGGCGTGCACCTTGTGTTCATCCCGGAGGAGTACGGCGGATTCGGGGGCGGGGCATTCGACTCCTACCGGGTCTGCGAACGGCTCGCCCGGACTGACATCGGGATCGCGACCGCCGTGTTCGCCACCTTCCTCGGCACCGACCCGATCATCTTTGGCGGGACCCCGGAGCAGCGTAAGGAGTGGCTCGGACGCGTCGCAGAGCAGGGCATCGTGTTCGCCTACGGCGCCACCGAGCCGGAGGCCGGAAGCGACCTTGGTGCCATGAAGACGACGGCCACACCGGTCGAGGCCAACGGGCAGGTGACCACCTACCGGATCAACGGGCGTAAGCAGTGGATCAGCAACGGCTCGATTGCGGACGTCTACACAATTCTGGCGCTCGCCCCGGGCGGCCCGTCCTGGTTCGTCGTGGAGAAGGGCACCCCCGGCTTCTCGACGGCACCCCCGGAAGACAAGCACGGTATCCGGCTTTCCAACACCGCCGCGCTGTTCCTCGACGACGTACCGGTACCGGCGGAGAACCTCGTGGGCCGGCAGGAAGGCCGCGGGCTCATCCAGGCCCAGCAGGTCTTCGGCTACACGCGGGTGATGGTCGCCTCGTTTGGCCTTGGCGGCGGCTGGGCGGCCCTGGACCGGGCGATCGCCTACTCCACCGAGCGGGTGCAGGGCGGCGCACCGCTGGCGAACAAGCAGGGCTATACGCACAAGCTGATCGTGCCGCACGCGGTGCGACTGGAGGCGGCGCGCGCCTTCCTCGAGGAGACCGCCACCCGAATCGACAACGGCGAGGGCGCCGGCGGTGCGCTCAACACCGAAGGCGCGATTGCGAAGTTAATGGCGACCGAGGCCGGCAACGCGGCCGCAGAGGCCGCGATCCAGGCGCACGGCGGGTACGGCTACACCCGTCCGTACCTGGTGGAAAAGATCAAGCGCGACGTCCGGATCACCATCATCTACGAGGGGACCTCGGAGATCCTGGAGATGACCATCGCCCGCGACCGCTGGCAGCATCTCCTCAAGACGTCCGGCGGCTACTACCGCGACGCGGCGCGCAGTCTCGACGGCATACCCGAAGAATGCGGTGGGCCCACGGCGGTGCTGGCGCTGGAATGCCTTACCGCGGTGCTGGAGGCCTGCCGGGCCGGCCGGCTCACCCGCAGCCAGCACGTTCTGTTGCGGCTGGGTGAACTGATCGCCTACGCCGAGTGCGCGGGCGCACTGGCCCGCCGCGCCGCGGCGTCCGCCGCCGGTGCGTTGCCGGAGAAGTCAGACACCCGCTTCGACGCCGCCACACTCGCCGCGATCAGCCGCGTCTTCGCCCGAGAAGCGGCGCTGAAGGTCGCCGAGGAGGGCTTGCGGTGGGTGATCGGCGCGGGCTCCGGCGCCAATCTGGCCGCCGCCCTGCCGCTGGATCGGGTGCGGGCCGCGCAGGCCGGCCTGCTCGCTGACATGGACCGGGTCGCCGATGCGCTCTACCAACGGGAGGCCAAATCATCATGACGACTGCGATGCAAGAGCCGATCGCGGTGGTGGGCGTGAGCGCGATCATGCCCGACGCGCCCGACGCCGCCACCTTCTGGGCCAACATCAAGGGGGGCCGGTACTGCATCAGCGACGTGCCGCCGGAGCGATGGGATCCGGAGCTCTTCTACGACCCCGACCCGCACACTCCGGAGGACAAGACGTACTCCCGCATCGGCGGGTGGGTCCGCGAGTTCCCCTGGGAGCCGTTTGCGTGGAAGCTGCCGATCCCGCCGACGGTCGGCGCCCAGATGGACGACGGTCAGAAGTGGGCCGTGGCGGGCGCCCGTTCAGCGCTGCTGGACGCCGGGTGGCCGGACTGGACGGTGGACCCGGAGCGAGTCGCCGTCATCATCGGCGAGGCCATCGGCGGCGATAAGCAGCATCGCAGCAACCTCCGGATTCATTTACCGTTGTTCACCCACGAGCTGTGCGCCGCACCGTCGTTTGCGGCGCTGCCGGAGCCGGTGCGTAAAGCCGTGCTCGCCGAGACCAGCGCCTCTTTTCTCGCCGGGCTCGAGAAGATCACCGAGGACAGCATGCCCGGCGAGCTCGCGAACATCACCGCCGGGCGGGTGGCGAACCTGTTCAACTTCCGCGGCCCCAACTTCACCGCCGACGCGGCATGCGCCTCCGGGCTGGCCGCCATGTCGACCGCCTTCCGTGGGTTGCAGGCCGGCGACTTCGATGCCGTGATCACCGGCGGCGTCGACCACAACATGGACGCACCGGCGTTCGTGAAGTTCTGCAAGATCGGCGCGCTGTCGGCGACCGGCACCCGTCCGTTCGACGCCGGCGCCGACGGCTTCGTGATGGGCGAGGGCGCCGCGCTGTTCGTCCTCAAGCGACTGTCC
>DASPOT010000204.1:0-6593 GCA_035625875.1 Mycobacterium sp.
GATTGAGGGTCAATGCATGTCGCCGATGAGCCGCAACACTCGGACACATCAACACCACCGCAGCAGCTGTGGCCGTCCCACGAGTGGCGCCACCCGCGTCGCTGATTTCGCCGCGGCCATAATCGTCGGCAGGCAAGCAGCTGGAGCCATTTCGCGTCGTCACCCCGGGGGCGCTTTGGGTTGACATTGCGAGGGAGGGTGCCGTCGGAGCCGGCGATCGCGCGCTTCCTTTCTAAGGATTGTCATCTCGTTTAGCCGAGGTGGCGCAACGTCATGCCGTAGTCAGTGTGTGTCCTTTGGGCTGGCCAGGCCGGTCGGTTCGTCGCGAGACGCCGGGCGCGCACCATCCTGGACCCTCGATCGCGACCGGTTCGACCGGCCTGGCCTCGGTGTTCAGGGACTCCTCCTTCGCGTAGCGCCGGTGCGCGGTTCGCTCACGCAAATCTCATCTGATGAGGTGATACCAGACGCACAGGCCGGCGGAAGCCGGTGCGCCGAGATCTACGCCGGGCTACTGGGTTTTGTCCTGTTACAACACATCCCTATGAGTCATGTTGATGCCGTTGTACGGTGGCGCCTAGACCTGGCACGCTTGCCTGACCCTCGTTGACAACGCCCGTGCGCCTTTGAGATGTAGTGTTCCCCAACCTCGTGTTGAGATTCTCTCCACATACTGGTGGGCGCCGATCTGGCTGCGATGCGTAGCGCCGAGAAGTCCGCCATTTGGCACCTGCGCCGGGAAATGTCCCATACAGGCGGGATGGGAGGGACCGCCGTGAACCTCATCGGCGGTGCAAAGGCTGGCCGCCCACGGGGGCGCCGCCGGTATGACGGCATAGAAAACCAGTGCGATTATCCACAGTAGCGGCAGCCCCTGCTAGGTAGTGTGTGATGGCTGAAATCCTGGCGATCACATGGCGGACGGAGGTGATGTCGGTGCTCGGTGAGCTGCGTCCCAGCATGGGCGCCGGCGTGCCGCTGCCGGTGCTGGCGGCGCAGGTCGGCGCGGTGCCCGCTGAGGGCAGCGTCGTCTCCGATGTCCGCATCACGGGTGTGACGCTGCGAGCTCAAGACGCGCAGCCGGGTGACCTGTTCGCTGCCCTTCCCGGCTCGACCACGCACGGCATCCGGTACGTCGCGGACGCGATCCGACGCGGTGCCGTCGCGGTGCTCGCCGATGCCGCCGGCATCGCCGAAATCGGCGCCCGCACACCAGAACCGGTGCCGGTACTGATCCATCCCGCGCCCCGGGCGGTGCTTGGTGAACTGGCCGCCACGGTATACGGAGATCCGTCTGACCAGGTCACCGTCATCGGGGTCACCGGAACGTCGGGTAAGACCACCACGACGTATCTGGTCGAGGCCGGTCTGCGAGCTGCCGGGCGGACCGCGGGACTGATCGGTACCATCGGCATCCACATCGACGGCGGCGATATCCCCACCGCACTCACCACTCCGGAGGCACCCGCACTGCAGGCGCTTCTTGCGGTGATGACCGAGCGCGGTGTGGACACCGTGGTGATGGAGGTGTCCAGTCACGCGCTGACACTGGGCCGCGTTGACGGCGTCCGGTTCGCGGTCGGAGGTTTCACCAACCTATCCCGCGACCACCTCGACTTTCACCCCAGCATGGCCGAGTATTTCGAGGCCAAGGCGCGGTTGTTCGACCCGGATTCGCCGCTACGTGCGCGCGTCGCGGTGGTGTGCGTCGACGATGATGCTGGCAGGGCGATGGCCGCCCGAGTCGGCGATGCGATCACCGTCAGCGCCGGAAACCAACCCGCGGACTGGCGCGCCGAGGACATAGGCCCGCTGGGCGCTGGTGGGCAGCAATTCACCGCGCTCGATCCGGCCGGCGTGCACCACCGGCTCGGCATCCGGCTGCCAGGCCGCTATAACGTCGCCAATTGTCTTGTCGCGCTGGCGATTCTCGATACGGTGGGAATCTCCCCGGAGCAGGCAGCGACCGGACTGCGCGACACCCGGGTCCCCGGGCGGCTGGAAGAGGTCGACCGCGGTCAAGACTTTCTTGCGCTGGTCGACTACGCGCACAAACCAGGCGCGTTGCGGGCGGTGCTGCAGACCATGCGTCGCCCGGACCGGCGGCTGGCGGTGGTGTTCGGCGCAGGTGGCGAGCGCGACCCGGGCAAGCGGGCGCCGATGGGCAAGATCGCCGCCGAGCTGGCCGACTTGGTCGTCGTCACCGACGACAATCCGCGCGGCGAGGACCCGGCGGCGATTCGCCGCGAGATCCTGGCGGGCGCCACCCAGGGCGCCGCCGAGGTGGTCGAGATCGCCGACCGGCGGGCGGCGATCACGCATGCAGTCGCGTGGGCGGGGCCGGGCGACGTGGTGCTGGTCACCGGGAAGGGTCATGAAACCGGGCAGAGCCGCGGCGGGCAGACCCGCCCATTCGATGACCGGGTGGAGCTCGCGGTCGCCCTGGAGGCGCGCGCGTGATCGATCTGACCGTCGCCCAGATCGCCGAGATCGTCGGCGGTGAACTGGCCGACATCTCGCCGGAGGCCGCCGCGGAACTCCACGTCACCGGGACCGTCGAATTCGACTCGCGGCAAACCACTCCCGGCGGGTTGTTTTTGGCGTTACCGGGGGCGCGCACCGACGGCCATGACCATGCGGCGTCGGCGGTGGCGGCCGGCGCGGTCGCGGTGCTGGCCGCCCGGCCGGTCGGCGTGCCGGCTATCGTGCTCGCCCCCGATCCGCGGGCCGCAGAAAGAGCGGCCGGTGTGCTCGAGCACGACGCCGACGGTTCCGGCGCGGCGGTGCTGGCCGCGCTGGCCAAGCTGGCTTCGGCGGTGGCCGCAAACCTCGTCAAAAAGGGGCTGACCATTATTGGGATCACCGGCTCGTCAGGGAAGACCTCGACCAAGGACCTGCTGGCCGCCGTGCTCGACCCGCTGGGTGAGGTGGTGGCCCCGCCCGGTTCCTTCAACAACGAGCTGGGCCACCCCTGGACGGTGCTGCGCGCGACTCCCAACACCGACTACTTGATTCTGGAGCTGTCGGCACGCCATCCCGGCAACATCGCCGCGCTGGCGGCCATCGCGCCACCCGCGGTCGGGGTGGTGCTCAACGTCGGCACCGCGCATCTGGGCGAGTTCGGAACACGGAAGGCCATCGCAAAAACCAAAGCCGAACTGCCGCAGGCTGTTCCGGAATCCGGAGCGGTCATTCTCAACGTCGACGACCCTGCGGTGGCGGCGATGGCCGACGTGACCGCCGCCCGGGTGGTGCGGGTCGGTCGGCGCCGGTGCACCGACGCCGGGCCCAGCGACGTCTGGGCCGGGCCGGTGAGCCTCGACGAATTGGCCAGGCCGCGTTTCACGCTGCACGCCGGTGACACAGCGGTCGAGGTCAAACTCGGGGTATCCGGCGACCATCAGGTGGGTAACGCGCTGTGCGCGGCCGCCGTCGCACTGGAATGCGGTGCGAGCCCAGAGCAGATAGCAACCGCGTTGGCCGGTGCGCGTCCGGTGTCGCAGCACCGGATGCAGGTGATCACCCGCGCCGACGGGGTGACGGTGATCGACGACGCCTACAACGCCAACCCCGAGTCGATGCGGGCCGGACTGCAGGCGCTGGCCTGGATCGCCCGTCAAACCGGCCCCCCGCGACGCAGCTGGGCGGTGCTGGGCGAGATGGCCGAACTCGGCGAGGACGCGATAACCGAGCATGATCGCATCGGCCGGCTGGCGGTGCGCTTAGATGTGTCTCGACTCGTCGTCGTGGGAACCGGGAGGTCTATGAGCGCCATGCACCACGGGGCGGTTATGGAGGGCTCGTGGGGTGGGGAGGCCACCATCGTCGCCGACGCCGACGCCGCCCTGGCTTTGTTGCGGGCCGAGTTGCGGCCCGGGGATGTGGTGCTGGTCAAGGCGTCGAACGCTGCCGGACTGGGGCCGCTGGCCGACGCGCTGGTCGCTGACGGCCGGGGCATTCGCCGATGGTAGAGATCCTCATCGCCGTCGCCATCGCGCTGACGGTCTCTATCCTGTTGACCCCGGTGCTGATCCGCGTGTTCACCAAGCAGGGGCTCGGGCACGAGATTCGCGAGGACGGCCCGCCCAGCCACCAGACGAAACGCGGCACGCCGTCGATGGGAGGGGTTGCGATCCTCGCCGGAATCTGGGCGGGCTATATGGGCACCCACCTGGCAGGCCTGCTGGCGTTCGATGGCGGGGGACCGTCAGCATCGGGTGTGCTGGTGCTGCTTTTAGCCACTGCCCTGGGCGCTGTGGGGTTTCTTGATGACTTGATCAAGATCCGCCGGTCGCGCAACCTTGGGTTGAGCAAGACGGCTAAAACCGGTGGGCAGATCACCGCCGCTGTGTTGTTCGGTGTGCTGGCGCTGCAGTTCCGCAGCGCTGCTGGACTGACACCGGGAAGTTCCGACCTGTCTTATGTGCGTGAGATCGCTACTGTCACACTGGCTCCGGCGCTGTTCGTGCTGTTTTGCGTGGTCATGGTCAGCGCCTGGTCGAACGCGGTCAATTTCACCGACGGCCTGGACGGGCTGGCCGGCGGCAGCATGGCGATGGTCACCGCCGCCTACGTGCTGATCACCTTCTGGCAGTACCGCAACGCATGTGCGACCGAGCCGGGCCTGGGCTGCTATAACGTGCGTGATCCGCTGGACCTGGCGCTGATCGCCGCGGCCACCGCAGGCGCCTGTGTCGGCTTTCTGTGGTGGAACGCCGCACCGGCCAAGATCTTCATGGGTGACACCGGGTCCCTCGCGTTGGGTGGCATCATCGCGGGCCTCTCGGTCACCAGCCGGACCGAGATCCTCGCCGTCGTGCTGGGGTCGCTGTTCGTCGCCGAGATCACCTCGGTCGTGCTGCAGATCTTGGCTTTCCGCACCACCGGCCGCCGGGTGTTCCGGATGGCACCCTTCCACCACCACTTCGAACTGGTCGGCTGGGCCGAAACGACGGTGATCATCCGGTTTTGGCTGCTCACCGCGATCACCTGCGGTCTGGGTCTGGCCCTGTTCTACGGTGAATGGTTAGCCACGATCGGCGGCTGACATGGGGCACGACTGCGCGCACGACCCGGCGGCGGACCACGCCGGTGTGCACCCGCTGGTGCCGGGTGTGCGCGTGCTGGTCGCCGGCGGCGGTGTGACCGGCCGGTCGGTGCTGGCGGTGCTGGCACCGCTGGGTGCGACGGCAACCGTGTGTGACGACGACCCGGCCACCCTGCGACGGCACGCCGACAGTGGAGTGCCGACTGTGAGTTCGTCGACCGCAGCGGCCCAGATCGCCGACTATGCCCTGGTGGTCACCAGTCCCGGTTTCCCGCCGACCGCGCCCGTGCTGACAGCCGCCGGAACGGCGGGCGTGCCGATCTGGGGCGACGTGGAGTTGGCCTGGCGGCTCGACACGGCAGGCTGCTGCGGGCCGCCGCGCCGCTGGCTGGCCGTCACCGGCACCAACGGCAAAACCACCACAACGTCGATGCTGCACGCCATGCTGACGGCCGCGGGCCGGCGCAGCCGGCTGTGCGGCAACATCGGCAGCCCGGTGCTGGACGCGCTGCGTGAGCCCGCGGACCTGCTGGCTGTCGAGCTGTCCAGTTTCCAGCTGCATTGGGCGCCGTCGCTGCGACCGGAGGCCGGCGCGGTGCTCAACATCGCCGAAGACCACCTGGACTGGCATGCCACCCTGGCCGACTACACCGCCGCGAAGGCGCGCGCGCTCAACGGCCGGGTGGCAGTGGTCGGGCTGGACGATGCCCGTGCGGCCGCGCTGCTGGACACCGCGGCCGCGCCGGTGCGGGTCGGCTTCCGCCTCGGTGAACCGGCCGCCGGGGAGCTCGGGGTGCGCGACGGCCTGCTCGTCGACCGCGCCTTCGCCGACGAACTGGCGCTGACGTCGGTCGCGTCGATCCCGGTGCCGGGCCCGGTCGGCGTGCTCGACGCGCTGGCCGCGGCGGCGCTGGCCCGCAGCGTCGGGGTGCCCGCTGACGCGATCGCCGACGCACTGGCGTCCTTTCGGGTGGGCAGGCACCGCGGCGAGGTGGTGGCCGTCGCCGACGGGATCAGCTACGTCGACGATTCCAAGGCCACGAACCCGCACGCGACCGAGGCATCGGTGCTGGCCTATCCGCGGGTGGTGTGGGTGGCCGGTGGCCTGCTCAAGGGCGCATCCGTGGACGCGACGGTCGCCCGGATCGCGTCCCGGCTGGTCGGAGCGGTGCTGATCGGCCGTGATCGGGGCGAGATTGCTGAGGCGTTATCACGACACGCGCCCGATGTCCCCGTCGTCCAGGTTGTGACAGGCGAGGATGCTGGTATGGATGCGACTGCTGTGGTTCCTGATACAAATGTGATAGAAGTGCAACATTCGGGCGGGGCTCTCGGTATTCGTGTCATGACGGCGGCCGTGGCGGCGGCCCGTGACTTGGCGAAGCCCGGTGACACGGTGCTGCTGGCACCGGCCGGAGCGTCGTTCGACCAGTTCAGCGGTTACGCCGACCGTGGCGACGCCTTTGCGGCCGCGGTGCATGCGGCTATCCGGTAGGTGGGAGTGGGTAACGCGCTGGCCCGGCTGCTACGCCGGAGCAAGACCACC
>DASPOT010000205.1:0-16020 GCA_035625875.1 Mycobacterium sp.
CCCCCGCCGCCGGCGAAGCCCCCGAGATCGCCGGCACCGACGGCGCCATGATCGCGGCCGCACTGGCCCGCAACACCGCCCCATAGGCCGCCCCCCGGCCGGCGTTATTGGGCCACATATAGCCGAAATACTCCAGATTCAAATCCGCGATCCGCGGCGTCAACGCCCCCAACACCCACGGATTGATCTGCTCATCGGCGGCCTCCTCCATCCGGTTGGCCACCGCCTGCTCGGCGGTCACCATCATCGCCACCGTCACCGGATGCGCCTCCGCCGCCGCCAGCACCGGCTGCACCCTGGCCGCCGCCACCGCCGCCAACGCCGTGGTCTCCGTATCGACCCCGGTGTGCGCCGCCGCTGCCACCACCGCCCCCGCCCCGTCCCAGTTCGTGCCGTAGGTGCCCGCGGCAATGGCCATCGAGGCCCCGGCCACCGCCTCCAAGGAGGCCGCATGCGCCGCCAACGCGTCGGCATACTCCACCATCGGCCCCGGCCCGGCGCCCGACGTGATCGTCGTGTAATTAACCTCCGGGGTAAACACCGGCCACGGATGCATCCAACAAGCCCTACATCAAATCGTGGCCGCGGCCGCCCGCATCACCTCAGTGGCCACCGTCGTGGCCACCGCCAACGACTGCGCCCCCGAAAACAACCCCCGCGCCACCGCATGCTCACCAGCCACCGCCAAATGCTCCGCAGCCACCGCCCGGCACACCTCGGCAAACCACACCGAATCCGCATCCGCACCCATCGGCACCGCACCCAACAACGGCGGCGCCACCCCCGCCGCACCCGCACCCATCTCCGCAGCCAACCCCGACTCCATCGCCGCCGAAGCCCCCACCCCCGCCGGCACCATCGCAAACACCACGACCCCTACCTCCTCAAACCCGCCACCTGGGCCACCCACCCGCAGGCAAAATCGCATCGATCCTAACCGACGCCCGCGCACCCCACCCACACCAAAAACTCCTCCGCTACCAGCCACCCTGAAGTCTTCCGCGACAGGCACTTAAACCAGAAGTTCCCCGCCCATATCGACGCATATTGGTGGGGTAGATTACCAACTTGTCAGAAACCCGGCGCCATACTGCAGTTGCGGCACATACACGTTGCAGTACATGCGGTCCACGCAAGACACCTCGAAGACCACGTGCTCGGACAAGACATCGGCGACAGATCGCGCTACGGTCATCACTGGGCTCCGATCGAGACGGGCGGCCGGCAATGGCCCACCAACCGCGCTATGCGGTTTCATACACCGGACCGGGCCTCCCGGTCACGGTCTCAACCCACTCGACCGGAGCCCCCCAACCCCCGGGCAACCAAACACATGCCTCATCGGGCTGGGGCGAAGCCCCGGTAGGTCTAATTGCCCAACTCCTCCTCGGGCCACAAGCGGCCCACATCGTCGTCGGGCTAAAGTCACAGGGGACACCGGTGGGCGGGGTCCGTCACCGTGGCTGACCGCAGCGGAGCGGGCTGTCACGAGGGTGGGCCGCTTGGTGAGTGGACCGTCACCACGGCAGACCGGCCACCACTGGTGAGCAGTCCGTCGTGGTGTAATCGGCAGCACATCAGATTTTGGTTCTGAGAGTTCAGGTTCGAGTCCTGGCGACGGAGCTGGTTTCCAGGCCGATTGTGCACGTTGAGACGGGTGAACCGGCGTCTCCGATATGAAAAGCCCGCATGCCCGCGGGCGTACTGCCAGCCAATCAAACCGGCACAATTTGCCGCGATTTTTGCCCCGAGCGGGCGGAAAATGTCACGCTTGACGGCGTGTCTGCGATCATACGCATGTTCGTGCCGGAAAGGTGTTCATGACGACTCAAGGCGAATCGGCGGTCCTGGTCTTGGCGGCGGGGGCCGGAACCCGAATGCGGTCGGACACCCCGAAGGTGCTGCACACCATCGCCGGCCGCAGCATGCTGGCGCATTCGCTGCACGCGATCGCCAAGCTCGCGCCGCAGCATCTGGTCGCGGTGCTGGGCCACGATCACGAACGCGTGGCACTGGCCGTCGCCGAACTGGCTGATACCGTCGGGCGCACGATCGACGTCGCAACGCAGGATCCGCCGCTCGGCACCGGACACGCCGTGCTGTGCGGCCTGTCAGCGCTGCCTGACGATTACCGTGGTGTCGTCGTGGTCACCTCCGGCGATATCCCGCTGCTGGACGCCGATACCCTGGCCGACCTAATCGCCACGCACAACTCCCAGCGCGCGGCGGTGACCGTGCTGACCACGACGCTGAGCGATCCCACCGGCTACGGCCGGGTGCTGCGCACCCAGGACCACGAGGTGATCGCGATCGTCGAGCAAGCCGACTCGACCCCCTCGCAGCAGGAGATCTGCGAAGTCAACGCCGGCGTCTACGCCTTCGACACCGCGGCGCTGCGCTCCGCGCTGAGCCGGCTGTCCGCCGACAACGCCCAACGCGAGCTCTACCTCACCGACGTCATCGCCATCCTGCGGCAAGACGGCCAGGTCGTCCATGCCCGGCACGTCGACGACAGCGCGCTGGTGGCCGGCGTCAACAACCGCGTCCAGCTCGCCGAGCTGGGCGCTGAACTCAACCGCCGCATCGTGGCCGCCCACCAGCTGGCCGGCGTCACCGTGGTCGATCCGGCCACCACCTGGATCGACGTCGACGTGACCATCGGCCGCGACACCGTCATCCAGCCGGGAACCCAGTTGCTGGGCCGCACTCGCATCGGTGGTCACTGCCTCATCGGCCCCGACACCACGCTGACTGACGTCACCGTCGGTGATAGGGCATCCGTGGTCCGCACCCACGGCATGTCGGCGTCGGTCGGTGACGGCGGCGAGGTCGGCCCATTCGCATACCTGCGGCCCGGCACCGTGCTGGGGGCCGACGGCAAACTCGGCGCGTTCGTCGAGACCAAGAACTCCACCATCGGCACCGGCACCAAGGTGCCGCATCTGACCTACGTCGGCGACGCCGACATCGGCGAGCACAGCAATATCGGCGCATCCAGCGTGTTCGTCAACTACGACGGCACGTCCAAACACCGCACCACCATCGGCTCCCACGTGCGCACCGGGTCGGACACCATGTTCGTGGCGCCGGTGACCGTCGGCGACGGGGCATACACCGGCGCCGGCACAGTGGTGCGCAACGACGTCCCGCCGGGAGCGCTGGCAGTGTCGGCAGGCCCGCAACGCAATATCGAAAACTGGGTCCAGCGCAAGCGGCCGGGCAGCGCAGCCGCGCAGGCCGCCGAAAAGGCTCGTGCCGCCGCCGCACCGGGAGCACCGGCACCGCAGCCGGATCAGTCGCCGTGAGCCCGTTATCCACCGTCGGTTCTGTAACCCGAGCACAAATTTGCACACTTGGCTACGTACGATGAAGCCGACACAATCCCGAGCGGCGGGGGCAGCACGTTGAGCCACGACTGGACCGATAACCGCAAAAACCTGATGCTGTTCGCTGGCCGGGCTCACCCCGAGCTGGCCGACCAGGTCGCCAAGGAGCTTGACGTCCACGTCACGGCGCAGACGGCTCGGGATTTCGCCAACAGCGAGATCTTCGTGCGCTACCACGAATCGGTGCGTGGCTGCGACGCGTTCGTGCTGCAGTCGCACCCGGATCCGCTGAACAAGTGGCTGATGGAACAGCTGATCATGCTCGACGCTCTCAAGCGCGGCAGCGCCAAGAGGATCACCGCCGTCATGCCATTCTATCCGTACGCCCGCCAGGACAAGAAGCACCGCGGCCGTGAACCGATCTCGGCGCGACTGGTCGCCGACCTGCTCAAAACCGCAGGCGCTGATCGGATAGTGACGGTCGACTTGCACACCGACCAGATCCAGGGCTTTTTCGACGGCCCCGTCGACCACATGCGCGCGCAGCATCTGCTGACCGGCTACCTGAAGGACAACTATTCGGGCCATGACATGGCGGTGGTCTCCCCCGACTCGGGCCGGGTGCGCATCGCCGAGAAGTGGGCCGACTCGCTGGGCGGGGTGCCATTGGCTTTCATCCATAAGACCCGCGACCCGCGGGTGCCCAACCAGGTGAAGTCCAATCGTGTCGTCGGCGAAGTCAGCGGCAAGACCTGCATCCTGATCGACGACATGATTGACACCGGCGGCACCATCGCCGCGGCGGTGCCGCTGTTACACGAGGCCGGCGCCGGCGACGTGATCGTCGCGGCGACCCACGGTGTGCTGTCTGATCCCGCCCCCAAGCAGTTGGCCGAATGCGGCGCCCGCGAGGTCATCGTCACCAACACGCTGCCGATCGGCGAAGAGAAGCGCTTCCCTCAGCTCACCGTCCTCTCGATCGCGCCGCTGCTGGCCAGTACCATCCGAGCTGTCTTCGAAAATGGTTCGGTGACAGGGCTATTCGACGGAGACACGTAGATGGCTCGGGGTGCAAACAACACGGTCATTTACCACAACCCCAAATGCAGCACGTCGCGCAAAACGCTGGAGTTGCTGCGGGACAACGGTTTACGACCTACGATCGTCGAGTACCTGAAGACCCCGCCATCCCGCGACGAGCTGGTGCGCATGATCCGTGACGCCGGTATCGACGTGCCCACCGCTGTGCGCAAGCGCGAGCCGCTCTATGCCGAACTGAACCTGGCCGACGCGACCGATGACGAGCTGCTCGCCGCCATGGCCGAACACCCCATCCTCATCGAACGGCCATTCGTCGTCACACCGAAGGGCACTCGGCTGGCTCGTCCCGTCGACGCGGTCCGCGAGATTCTGTGACGGCCCACGCGCCCGGCGACGATGCGGGCCGAAACGGCCCGAGGAGGAGCCGGGCAATCGAACTATGCGCGACCGCTGCCGCAATACTCGCGCTGACGGGTTTCGCGGTCGCCTGTGGACCGAAAGCCCCTGATTACCAGTCGATCTGGACGACGAGTAGTACACCCGCGACCACTACGACGACGGGTCCGCCAGTACCCATTGGGCAGTACCTGGAAGACGAGGGCGTGTCCGGGGAGCAGGTGGCGCCGGACACGCTGACCGACCTGACCGTGTCGATCCCGACCCCACCGGGCTGGGATAAGTACAACAACCCGAACATCAAGCCCCAGACGGAGATGATCGCCAAAGGCGGTAACCTTCCGACGGCCATGCTGACGGCGTTCAAACTGCGCGGGGACTTCGATGCCGCCGATGCGGTCAAACACGGCTACGACGATGCCGAACTGTCCCAGAACTTCAAACGGCTGGATGCATCGACGGCCGACTTCCACGGCTTTCCATCGGCGATGATCCAAGGCAGCTATGACCTCGACGGCAAGCGGTTACACAGCTGGAGCCGGATCGTCATCGCAACCGGGTCGCCGCCCGCCAACCAGCGCTACCTGGTTCAGCTCTCCATCACCAGTCCGGCTGACCAGGCCGTCTCCCAAGCCTCTGACATCGAGGCGATAATGGCCGGATTCACTGTGGCAGCCAAGTAGCGCCCTCGCGTTGGCACGGCTGGTGGCCACCGATGCCGACTTCGGCGCCCGGCAAAGCTTTACGCCGCGTCGCGGGATTGGCCGGGCAACACATTCGTTGGCCCACGCTTCGGGATGGTCGGCCGCACACAGCCGGTCTTAGCTGGCTGGCGAAGCGCGCAGCCACCGCAGCCGCACTCTGGGAGCTGTCCGAACAGCTCACGGACACCAAATTTCCGCTCTGAGCCGCTGATGCGCTAACCTGTCCGGGCGTCACGGCGAGGGTGGCGCCCAGCGACGATGCGGGCCGCGCGGGGGCCCGAGGAGGAGCTGGGCGATCCGATACCGTTATCGACGGGGACCGATGTTCAGGTTGCCGCGATCTGGCCGTGCCCCGATTAACACAGGAGCGGGACCATGGCTAAATCTGCGGCTTCGACGACCAACCAGCTGAGCGTCTCGGTACGAATCGAGACCGGCAAGGGCGCATCCCGGCGGGCGCGGCGCAACGGCAAGATACCCGCCGTCCTCTACGGTCACGGCGCCGACCCCCAGCACCTGGAGTTGCCGGGGCACGAGTTCGCGGCCGTGCTGCGCCACTCGGGCACCAATGCGGTGCTGACCCTCGACATCGACGGCAAGCAACAGCTGGCGTTAACCAAGGCGATCGATATCCACCCGATCCGCCGCACCATCCAGCACGCCGACCTGCTGGTGGTGCGTCGCGGCGAGAAGGTCGTCGTCGAGGTCTCAGTTGACGTCGTGGGCGAGGCCGGACCCGACACCCTGGTCACCCTGGAGACCGACGAAATCGAGATCGAGGCTGAGGCGCTGTCGATTCCCGAGGAGTTGACCGTGTCCGTCGAGGACGCCGAGGCGGGCACCCAGATCACTGCCGGGCAGATCACGCTGCCGCCAGGCGTCAGGCTGGTTTCCGATCCGGACCTGCTGGTCGTCAACGTCGGCCACGCGCCGACCGCCGAGGAGCTCGAGGCGGAGGGCGCCGGCGAGGTGCCCGAGGCCGTGCGGGCGGCCGAAGAGGTCAAGGAAACCGAGGCCGCCGCAGCCGAGTCCGAGTAGGCGGCTGCCGACGTGGCCGAACCGCTGCTGGTGGTCGGCCTGGGCAACCCGGGACCAAACTATGCCCAGACCCGGCACAATCTGGGGTTCATGGTCGCCGACCTGCTCGCCGCGCGACTGGGTTCGACGTTCAAGGCGCACAAGCGTTCCGGTGCCGAGGTTGTCACCGGCCGGCTGGGCGGGCACTCGGTGGTGCTGGCCAAGCCGCGCAGCTATATGAACGAGTCGGGCCGCCAGGTGGCGCCGCTGGCGAAGTTCTATTCGGTGCCACCGGCCGACATCGTCGTCATCCATGACGACCTCGACCTCGAGCTCGGCCGCATTCGGCTCAAGCTCGGCGGCGGAGAGGGCGGCCACAACGGGCTGCGCTCGGTGGCGACCGCACTGGGCACCAAGGACTTTCAACGGGTGCGCATCGGGATCGGCCGCCCGCCCGGACGCAAAGACCCGGCGGCGTTCGTGTTGGAAAACTTCACCGCCGCCGAGCGACCCGAGGTTCCCACAATCTGCGAGCAGGCCGCCGACGCCGCCGAGTTGCTCATCGAGCTGGGGCTGGAGCCGGCCCAGAACATCGTGCACTCCTGGTAGGCCGTTGCCGCCGAGTGTGTTTTGGGTGACACGCTCATACGCCGCCCAATCCGCCAAATTCACAACACCAGCTACAACACACTCAAACACACTCGACACCCAGCAGCTCACAACCCCTCCTTAGCCGGTCGCGATCGCGTTGGCGGCGTCGGTGGCCGCATACGACCTGGCGCTGATCCCCAGGGTGTTGACGAACATCGCGTGGATCGCAGCGGCCTGGGCGCTGACAATTTGGTACATCTGCGCGTGTGCGGCGAACTGCGCCGCCGTCAGTGCTGACACCTCGTCGGCGGCGGCGGGAACCACGCCCGTGGTCGGGGCTGCCGCGGCCGCGTTCTGCGCGTTCATGGCCGAGCCGATGCCCTCCAGGTTGGCGGCCGCAGCCGCCAACGCCTCCGGCTGTGTAGTCACGAAAGACATGGACACCTCCTCACGGAAAAAACCGACCCCCGGACAGAAGAGCCGGCCGGTGTCGCCCGCCCGGGTTACGACGTGTGCAGCGGCCAGCCCCGCCGGCAACACCCGGCATGGTCCCTCTTCTTGGTCATCCGGCCGCCGGCGGACGTGACACCACGGTGGGGCGGAACCCGTATCGCGGAGCGGCATTGGTCACGCCGTGCCCGGCCATACTCGTGATCGGCACCCCGGGCATGCCGGGCGTGCCGCTTTGCGGGATGGCACCCAAGCCGGTGTTCGCCGTAGCAACAGAGGTGACCGGCGGGGCCGCTGCGGCCCAGGATGGCGGTACCGACAACGGGCCTACCGAAGCCGCCTGGCCCATACCCGCCGACACCGCAGAGCCGGCTCCACCCAGACCTGAGAAGCCCGGTAATCCCGTCGCGCCCGAACCGAGTCCGGCCGTCAGCGCCGGCGGCGCCAGCCCGCTGAGATCCGCGTCGGCGGCACCGAGAAGAGTGGAACTCGTCACTGCTTGTACAATTTGACTCGGGTTAAACGCGCCGGTCGACGCAACCATGCTCCACAAATTGTTCGGCCCGATGATCGACCCAGCCGTTCCCGTTCCCGACAGCGTGTTCTGGATTCCGGTCAGCCCCGAGGAGGACGATGTCCCAGATGCCGGTGCGGCGAGGCTTTGCAGCGCCCGGGGCACCGTGGCGGTCATCTGAGACAGCGCCGTCTGCGGGCTACCGGCCGACGTGCCGGTGGCTTGGGCGACGGCGGCAGCCTGGCCGGCCAGCGCGGCCGGGTTGGTGGTCTGCGCCGGCGAGGTGAACGGCGTCACCTTGGAAGCGGCCGCCGAGTTGGCGGCGTAGCCGTACATCGCGGCGGCATCCTGGGCCCACATCTCGGCGTAGTGGGCTTCGGTAGCCATGATCGCCGGGGTGTTCTGCCCCAAGATGTTGGTCGCGACCAGGATTGCCAGCTGAGCGCGGTTGACCGCGATCACCGGCGGCGGCACCGTCATCGCGAACGCCTCCTCATAGGCGCCCGCCGCGGCCGTGGCCTGCGCGGCGGTCTGCTCAGCCTGCGCAGCCGTGGTGTTGGTCCACGCCACGTATGGTGCGGCCGCGGCAGCCATCGACACCGACGCCGGACCCCGCCAGGGTCCTGTGGTCAACCCCGAGACCACCGACTGGTAGGAGGCGGCACCCGACCGCAGTTCGGCGGCCAGCACGCCCCAGGCCGCCGCCGCGGAAAGCATCGGCCCTGAGCCTGGACCGGCGTACATGCGAGCGGAGTTGATCTCCGGTGGCAACGCTCCGAAATCCATGTCTACTCGCCTGTGCTTAGCTGACTGTGACCGCGTTGACGGTCTCGGTGGCCGCATGCGAGCCAGCGCTGACCCCCATCGCTTTCCCCAACAGGTCATAGACCGCCGTAGCACGAGCGCTGGCCGCCTGATAGCTGCCGGCGTCTGCGCCGAACTGCGCCGCTGCCGGGGTCTCCGGCTGCGCAGTCATCAAAGATGCGGCGAAAGACATTGACCTTTCCTAACTTCTGTTGACAAAAACAGGCCGCTCATGTCGACGGCCATAATGCGCACAACTCCGCCCGCAGCCACCGGTCGTGGAGCCAGGCAACCTGCCGTCTGGCCGTCTCGCAGATTCTGGTTCTAGCAACGGACGGAAACTGTTTTTTTGCAGGCGATTACGCGGCATCATTAGGACGCCGCGTGGCACCTCTAGGACCAACGGCTGTGCCTCACAGTATTTTTGAAGAAGAACACGGTC
This sequence comes from Mycobacterium sp., assembly GCA_035625875.1. Classification (GTDB taxonomy): domain Bacteria; phylum Actinomycetota; class Actinomycetes; order Mycobacteriales; family Mycobacteriaceae; genus Mycobacterium. Next base: position 9,286 of record DASPOT010000205.1, read on the forward strand.
AACCAGGCTCACCAGACGCATAGAAAACGCATATCTGTGGGCATGGGGAGCGTGTCACGGGCGACAGCAACATTTGAAAACGCTATGATTTTCGTGACAACCACATGTGTGCTCGGGAGAATGTCTAGAGCATGACGACAATGTCGGAATATGCACGCGATCAGCGTCCGCGCCAGGCGATCCTCGGACAGCTACCCCGAATCCACCGTGCCGATGGTTCGCCAATCCGGGCGTTGCTGGTCGACGACGAACCGGCACTGACCAACCTGGTCAAGATGGCGCTGCATTACGAGGGTTGGGTTGTCGACATCGCCCACAACGGACGGGACGCCATCGCCAAGTTCGACAAGATCGGACCCGACGTGCTTGTCCTCGACATCATGCTTCCCGACGTGGATGGGCTGCAGATTCTGCAGCGGGTCCGCAAATCCGACGCTTATACGCCCACGCTGTTCCTCACTGCACGCGATTCGGTGATGGACCGGGTTACCGGCCTGACTTCGGGCGCGGACGACTACATGACCAAGCCGTTTAGCCTGGAGGAACTGGTCGCCCGGCTGCGCGGGTTGTTGCGCCGTTCCAGTCATCTGGCCCCGCCTGCCGATGAGGCTCTCAAAGTCGGAGACCTCACACTCGATGGAGCCAGCCGGGAAGTCAGGCGCGGTGGCAGGCCGGTGTCGCTGACCGCAACCGAATTCGAACTGTTGCGATTCCTCATGCGCAATCCGCGCCGGGCGCTGAGCCGAATGGAGATCCTGGATCGCGTCTGGAATTACGACTTCGCGGGACGTACCAGCATCGTCGATCTGTACATCTCATATCTACGAAAGAAAATCGACGCCCACAAAGAGCCGATGATCCACACCGTGCGCGGTGTCGGATACGTGTTGCGACCGGCGGAATGACACGCGCCCGCACCACCCCTTGGTGGCGGCCGAGAACCTTGCGCCGGCAGTTGTTGTTGGGTGTTTTGGCCGTCGTCAGCGTGGTGTTGTCGTCTGTCTGCGTGGTATCCGTGTTGAGCCTGCGAGAGTATGTCACCGCGATGAACGACGCGGAGGTTGCCGAATCGCTGGACGCACTAAGCCATTCGTATACCAGATACCGCAGTCACGAAAGCTCGGCAGCGCAAGCGGGCACTTCGACCATAGGTCAAGCGCTGTTGGGATTCACCGGGCAGACGCCGGGGAACCTGATCGCCGTGCTGCATGACGGTGTCGCAGTCGGTTCGGCCGTCTTCTCCGAGGACGAGGCATACCCCGCTCCCTCCGACGTCGTTCGCGCTATCGAGGCGCAGTCCTGGAAGGACGGCCCGCCCCACACCGTAGAGCTGGGCAGCCTGGGTGCCTACCGGGTGGACAGCCGCGCCGACGGCGGCGATCGCCTCGTCGTCGGGGTGTCGCTGGCCCTGGCAAACCGGACCGATACCCGCAGAACCGTCACTGCCACAGTGCTTTTGGTGACCGCGCTGGTGGTGACGGCGGGGCTCACGATTTGGGTGGTCGGCTACGCTCTGCGCCCGCTTCGCCGTGTTGCCGCAACCGCTGCCACGGTTGCCAGGATGCCGCTCATCGGCGACGACCATCGGATTACCGCAAGAGTGCGGCCGGATGACACCGATCCCGATAACGAAGTCGGAATCGTCGGGCACACGCTGAATCGGTTGTTGGACAACGTGGATAGCGCGCTGGCGCATCGCGCCGAGTCCGACCGGCGGATGCGGCAGTTCATCACCGACGCCAGCCACGAGCTGCGCACCCCACTTGCCGCGATTCAAGGCTATGCCGAACTCACCCGTCAGGACAGTTCGGCGCTGCCACCCACCACCGAATACGCACTGGCCCGCATCGAGTCGGAAGCACGGCGCATGACGTCACTCGTCGACGAGCTGCTGCTGCTCTCGCGGCTGAGCGAAGGCGAAGATCTGCATACCGAGGACGTCGACTTGGCTGACCTGGTTCTCAACGCGGTGAACGACGCCTCGGTGGCGGCCCCTAAACACCGCTGGGTCACAGACCTGCCTGACGAGCCGGTATGGGTCCGGGGGGATCGCGACCGGCTGCACCAACTGGTAAGCAACCTGCTGAACAACACCTGGGTACACACTCCGCCCGGGGTAACGGTAACGACGGGAATCACCCGTCATCGCGTCGACGCCGACGCGCAATCCGCTGAGTTGACGGTTGTCGACGACGGGCCCGGTATAGACCCGGAGCTCCTGCCACACCTGTTCGAGCGATTCGTGCGCGCCGACAAGTCCCGATCCAACGGGTCAGGCAACGGGTTGGGCCTGGCCATTGTTGACTCGATCGTCAAAGCTCATGATGGCTCGGTCAGCGCCGAGTCCGCCGATGGCCGCACCGTCTTCCGGGTGCGGCTTCCGATGATAGAGCGGCCGACCGCGGATACCGCCGTGCGGGTGGCGCACACATCCAGGTGAAACGCACCATCGTTGCCGTACAGGCGAAGCGAAGCCCATGAGGCGCCCTCGCCGCAGAGTCGGCGCGTTTCCCTACGTGACGAGGGTGACGGAATTGGCCCGCCGCAACTTGCCCGACGGCGTCTTCGGAATGGTCCCCGGACCCAGAACCACGACGTTGCGTGGCCGCACGTCGACCTCGGTGAGAACCTCGTGCGCCACCCGATGCTCGATGCCACGCACCTCAGCGGGATCCTCGAAGGCATTCGACTCGACCGCGACGGCGAAACTCTCCCGCGAGTGCCCGGCATCGAGCCGCACGGCCACCGCGCAACCCGGGCGAACACCGTCGACCCGGCACGCCGCCCGCTCGATGTCGGTCGGGTAGATATTGCGGCCAGCCATGATGATGACGTCCTTGACCCGACCGCAGACCACGATGTGGCCGTTCTCCATCTGATAACCGAGGTCACCGGTGTCATACCAGCCGTGCTCGTCCTGAGCCGGAATCAACCCGCCCATCGTGAGATAGCCCGGGGTCAGCGGCTCGCCGCGCAGCTCGATCACCCCGACGCCACGGGTAGGCAGCACATTGCCGTCCTCGTCGACGATGCGGACCTCCAAGCCGTCCAACAGGGGTCCCAGCGAGGCCAGCCGACGGGTGTTGCCCTTGGTGGCCGGCACCGCGCGGCGCAGCGCACCCAGCAGGTCGGCGTCCACTTCGTCGACGATCAATCCCGCGCCGAGCGGCGAGAACGACACCGCCAGCGTCGTCTCGGCCATCCCGTAGGCGGGCAGGATGGCCTCGGGCTTAAGCCCGAATGGCCGGCCCGCGTCGATCAGGTCCTCCACGTCCGCCGGGTCCACCGGCTCGGCGCCCGACATCGCAATCCGCAGGGTGGACAGGTCGAACTGGCCGGGCTGGGCCTGCTTGCGCAGCCGTTTGGCGAACAGCGAATAGGCGAAGTTCGGGCCGCAGATAAAGGTGCCCTTGTACTTGTCGATCAGCTTGGCCCACAGCAGCGTGTCCCGCAGGAAGTCCATCGGGGTCACCTTGACCAGCTCGGCCCCGAAGTACATCGGCACGGTCAAAAAGCCGATCATGCCCATGTCGTGGAAACACGGTAGCCAGCTCACCATCACATCGGTCTCGAGGTTGTACTTGACGCCGACGAACATCGCCTCGACATTGGAGTACACGTTGCGGTGCGTGATCTGAACGGCTTTCGGAGACCCGGTGGAACCCGACGTCAGCTGCATCAACGCCAGATCGTCCTCGTCGGTGTCGATCGGGTCGGTCGGCTCGGATGCGAGCAGCTGCTGGACGGTCAGCACCTCGATGCCGCGGTCCTCCAGCACCGGCACCGCCGCTAAAAACGGGTCGGAGACGATGACGGCCTTGGCCTCGATCATGTCGATAATGGTGGTGGTGTCCGCTGCCCACAACGCCAAGTCGGTGCGAGGCGTCGGCTGGTGCAGCATGGTCAGGCTCGCCCCGCGCATCCACAGCCCCTGTGCGGTGGGAGCGATCTCCACCGGAGCCCCGGCCAGCACGCCGATCGCGTCGCCATGGCCAACCCCGGCGGCGGCCAAGCCACCGGCCACCCTGCGAGCACGCTCGTGAACCTCGCCCCACGTGTGGCGGACCGGGTTGTGCGGCTCTCCGGTCGCCATGCCCTTCGTACTCTCGCGTGCGTTGCGGAACATCTTCTCGGTAAACCTGCTCACGCTGCTAACCTCCTGAGTTCCGACGCCGGCGCTATCAGGGCCAGGGATTTCATAATCCGCCTGGTAGAGAGCACTTCGCGACAGACGCGTGCACACAATTGGGGAGCGGTTATATCTCGAATCGGTGATGAGCCAGTGACCTCGCGCGAGCTTGCGCGATTGGCGAGGACACGGTAGCCGTGGAGGTCCGTTGCTCGCCCACCGGCATACCCGGCGGGCGAGTGATTGGGCGCACTGCTTGACCGCTACTCGTCACCGGAACATCTTAAGCTCCTCTTAAGTAACTACCAAACTATCGGGTATTTGCAGCGCAGGTCACATGACAGGCGCCGGCACCACGCGAGCGCCGTGGACCGGGCCGCTGGCGACCCGGACGGTGCAGCAGACACCTGCTCCCGACAGCTGTGTGCCGACGTCGACCGCCGAGGTCGCCGACGTGCATAAAAATGCGCACGTCGGCCCCGAGCCGGAGACGATGCCCGCCAGCGCGCCTGCCTCCACACCGGCGCGCAGGGTGCGACGCAACACCGGATCCAGGCTCACCGCGGCGGCTTGCAAGTCGTTGCCCAACAGCGGCGCCAACTGCTGCGGATCGCCGGCAGCAAGGGCCGCCAGCACCGGCCCGGGTTCCCCAAGCCGCGGCGGTGCGCCGGTGTCCCGGAGCCGGTCAAGCTCGGTGAACACCGTCGGTGTCGACAATCCGCTGTCGGCGAATGCCAGTACCCAGTGGAAGGTGTTGCGGGCCAGCACCGTGGCCAGCTCCTCACCGCGACCGGTCCCTAGCGCGGTACCACCGTGCAAGGCGAATGGCACGTCGCTGCCCAGCCGCGCGGCCAGCGTGTGCAGGTCGCGACGTGGCACGCCCAGTTCCCACAGCGTGTTCATCGCGACCAGCACCGCCGCTCCGTCGGCGCTGCCACCGCCCATCCCGCCGCTCACCGGAATGGATTTCTCAATCGTGATCGAGACATCGGGTGCCCGCCCCACGTGTTCAGCCATCAGCTCGGCCGCCTGCCAGGCCAGGTTGCGCTCATCGGTGGGTAGCTGGTCGGCCCGTTCGCCGCCGACATCGAGCGATAACACATCTGCGTTGCGGACCGTCACCTCGTCGAACAGTGAGACGGCGTGAAACACCGTCGTCAGCTCGTGATAGCCGTCCCTGCGGCGATCGCCAACCGCCAGGTAGAGGTTGACCTTTCCGGGCACCCTGACCGTGACCGACCCAGTGGGCACCCACTCGGCGGCGGTGTTTCCGTCAGAGGCGGACATCGCATGAGACTATCGCCGGGACGGCCAAACCACACGAAATCCGCCTGGCGACGATGCGCGGAGCGCGGGGGTACCCCAGCTTGCGAGGGGACGGCGTGAGGTGGAGCCGGGCAATCAGGCTCCAGCCGGGCGACGATCCGCGCCGTGTGGCGGCGCGCGGATCTCTAGTCTGTGGACATGCTCGATAGCAACGAGACTATCTGGGCGTTTGTCGGGTAAAGCTGTGTTGGTTGTTCGGGAAACATGCAGGTCACAGCGTTGGATGTGTTGGCTAACGAAAACTCCCGGGAAATACTACTGCGTACCCACTGCGTACCGGCGGCTGATCTTGAAGCGCGCAGCAAACACTGTGAACGCACTGCGCGCCAGCCGTGCAGTCACCAAGACCCGACTAGCAGTCGCGCCTATCCGCGTCGCGCTTCTCCACCTTGCGGGCCAGTCCCGAGAGGAAGTCGCGCAGGCGCACTCGGCTGAAATGTTCGCCCTCCAGGCTGACGGAACCCATGTCGACGGTCAGCATATCTTGAGGTTTCGAAACGGCCCGTCGAGCCCAGCGTTGAATAGTCATTGAAGACGGTGCCGATGCAAACCACGGCATCGGACCAATCGACGATCTCGCGAGCGCCGTGCGTGCTGACTTCACCCCAGTAGATACCGGCGAACTGCGGATGGCTTCCGGGAAGAAGCTTTTCGCCGCGGCCATGACCGCGACAGAACAGCCGAGAGCCCTCTGCGAGTTCGACGGGCTGCCGTCTCACCCTTGGCCGCGCGTAACTTGCTGCCGATCAGGATCACCGGCTTCACCCCGCCTAAGAGCCGATGCCAGCATCCACCGCGGTCGACCGCGGTGGGAACATCAATAATTTCCCCGGCTGTGCAGCCTGGTGGCGATAGCAGCTTCGGCGCGCCGCCGGCGAGCCACCGCCGGGTGCAGCGCGGACATGACCTCCGTTAGCCCGGACATCACCGCCGTACGCTCGGTGCCCGTGAGGTCGTCGAACTGGACTTCGTTTATGAGCACGCCCGCCGACCACCGTAGGTAGGCGAACTCGGATTCTGCGTCATCGGCCAGCGCAAACATCGACCCGTACGAGTCGCCAAAGACACTCTACGAAGGTGAGATGTCGTGCATCTACCCCCTTGCCGAGCGGGTAAATCGGCTACTCCGCGACACCAGCGCGGATGCTGCCCGACCCTTGCCACCGGCCAAGTCTTGCCATAACCAGCGTGCAAATACACTGGCGCACTTGAGAATTCGGCGTGGCGGCTCCCGTCCGCTGGTGCTCCCGTCCGCCGCCACGAGGTGGACCAGCCCTACC
>DASPOT010000206.1:0-10279 GCA_035625875.1 Mycobacterium sp.
TTGTCGCGCACGATCGGCGTCCCACCGCTACTCTCCCTCGAAGTCAGCGGGACTATTCGCTCTTGAGCATCGCGACGAACGCTACCGGTCGGCAGGGTATTTGGACCTTTGCTGGGATGCCCTAGTACCCGAATCGGCGTACGACTGATTTGTGCCCACGGTAGGCGAATTGGTCCGTTGCAAAGACGGTGCATTGACGGCGTGGACGCAGCATTTCGTTGCCCACTCGCCGGCCCATCGAGCAGGCTGCACCCCTCGGCCAGCGCCGGCCCGTAGGTGACAGCGCCGCACTCGCAGCGCCACGTCAGATGCCGGGCGCACGAGCATGCGATGCTGCCGACGAACTGCGCTGGGGCCGCAATGAGCGTCCGCAGGCCCGGTCTAGCCGACCAATGGCAGCGCGGCGTGTCGCCGGAATCGCGAGAAGGTCATCGCCGAGATGCAGGCCCGGTTCGAGACGGTGTCAAGCTACACGGTCAAAAACTCGAGCAAAACAGGAGACGACGGATGGAAGGAGATGCTGGCGCCAGCCGGCTGAACCCCGCCGACGTGGACGTTTCGTCGTCGAAGGAGAATTCGTCAGAATCGGAGACGGGAGCCGACCAAGCCAGCACCGAGGATGAATCGCGGGTCCTTCACCGCCGCCTCACCAGCAGGCCCATATCGGGTTCCGCGGCGCGGCGTATGTCAGGCAGGGTGCGGTCGGTGTCGCTGCCGCGCGATTGCGGGGTTCGTTTTGTACGGGCGAACTCAACCAGGACCTGCTTCGTAATGCCTTCCGCGTCGAGGCCGTGCCGGCGGTGCAGATCGGCGCGCTCACGAGCCGCAGCAAATCCATCCCCCAAGGCCAACGTAAGCAGTGTTGTTGGACACCGCGAGGCGCGCAGCGAGCGGGCAAATACGTCGCCGAACCCGCCGAATGCGGCATTGTCTTCAACCGTCACCACCAGCCGGTAGTTGGCGGCGGCGCGTGTTAGTGCCGGGTCAACCGGCACAATCCATCGGGGGTCGGCCACCGCTGCACTGACACCCTCGGCGCGCAGTTTGGCAGCCGCGCCGAGAACGCTGGTGGCAAGCGCGCCAGCTCCGATGAGCAGGACCTCGCATTTCGTTTCCGGCGGGGTTAGCAGATCCGCCGAGCCAACCGATCCGAACGCCGGAATCTCTTCTGGGGCACGTCCAGCGGGGTAGCGGACCGCCGTGGGTCCCCGCTGGTCGGCGACCGCCTCATTGAGCAGTTGGCGCAGACGCACCGCGTCCCGCGGCGCGGCCAGCCGCATTCCCGGAACCTGCCCGAGCATGGCTACGTCCCACATGCCGTGGTGCGACGGCCCGTCCACGCCGGTGATTCCGCAACGGTCCAGCGCGAACGTCACTGGTAACCGATGCAGGGCCACGTCCATGAGCACCTGATCGAAGGCGCGGTTGAGGAATGTGGAGTAAACCGCGACAACGGGTTTCATCCCAGCCATCGCCAGGCCGGCCGCCGATGTGACCGCGTGCTGCTCGGCGATGCCGACGTCGTAGATACGGTCGGGGAAAGCCTGGGCGAAGGGAAGCAGGCCAGTCGGACGAAGCATCGCGGCCGTTATCGCGACAACGCGCGGATCGCGTGTGCCAATATCGAGCAGCTCTTGCCCGAAGGCCTCAGTCCAGGCGGGACCGGACGGTGGCGACGCGGACGTGTTCCTTAACCCCGAGTCGCTTCGCTCCCGCCCGCGAGAAGGACGCACGGTATGCATGCAATCGGCCTCGTCGGCTTCCGCCGGCCCGTACCCCAAGCCTTTCCGCGTGACGCAGTGCACCAGCACCGGCACGTCACAGCTTCGGGCGGCGCACAAGACCTCCTCGATGGCCGGCAGGTCGTGGCCGTCCACCGGGCCCAGGTACTGGAACCCGAGCGTTTCAAATAGATTCGAGCCCGCCGCGCCTGTGCGCAGCGCGGCGAGGTGGCTTGCCAGCACGCCGGCTGTCGGCGCATAGGAGCGCCCATTGTCGTTCAGTACCACCACGATCGGATGCCGCGCGTGGCTGATATTGTTCAGCGCCTCCCAACACATGCCGCCGGTCAGCGCCCCATCACCCACCACCGCTACGACCCGGCGGTCGGCGCCGCTGAGCCGGAAGCCCTTCGCCAGCCCGTCGGCGTAGGACAGGGCCGTCGAGGCGTGCGAGTTCTCCACCAGGTCGTGCGGGCTTTCGCTGCGCGACGGGTACCCGGAGAGGCCGTCGGCGGTGCGCAGCACATCGAACCGGTCCTGCCGGCCGGTGAGCATCTTGTGTACATAGGACTGGTGCCCGGTGTCCCACACAATCGCATCGCGCGGCGAGTCGAAGCAGCGGTGCAGCGCGATGGTCAACTCGACCACGCCGAGGTTGGGACCGAGGTGTCCGCCCCGGCGCGAGACCTCGGCGATCAGCCGCCGGCGGATCTCGGTGGCCAGCGCGGATAGCTGCCCAGCCGACAGGGCTCGCAGGTCGGTGGGCCCGCACAGCCTGTCCAGCAGGCCGTCGTTGGTCATGATCCGATTGCGGCTCGGATGGTTTGGCGCAGTGATGCGACGGTGGCCAGGACGGCGGTGGGTTCGTACCCGCAGTGGGCCATGCAGTTGGCGCAGCGGGGGTCTTTGCCGCGGCCGAAGGCGTTCCAGTCGGTGTCGTCGATGAGCTGCTGGTAGGTCTCGACGTGGCCGTCATCGAGCAGGTAGCACGGCCGCTGCCAGCCCTTGATCGAATACGACGGGATGGCCCAGGCGGTGCAGGCGAAATCGATTTTGCCTTCCAGAAAGTCCAAAAACAGCGGCGAATGGTTGAGCCGCCATTTCTTGCGCCGCCCGTCGGCGAAAGCCTTGGCGAACAGCTGGCGGGTCGGCTCGACGCTAAGCCAATGCTCCTGATCGGGGGCCTTGGCGTAGGCATAGCCCGGCGAGATCTGCATGTTGTCCACGCCCAGTTCGTCGTTGAGATAATCGAGCACCTCGATGACGTCGTGGGGGGCATCGGTGCTAAAGAACGTGGTGTTGGTCATCACCCGAAAACCGGCGGCCTTGGCCTGCTTGATCGCGGTCACAGCCTGATCGAACACCCCGGTCTTGCACACCGAGGCGTCGTGGCGCTCGCGCAGCCCGTCGATGTGCACCATCCACACGAAGTTGCGGTGCGGGCTAAACCGGTGCAGATGCTTGGGCAACAACAGCCCGTTTGTGCACAAAAACACGATCTTGTTGCGCGCCAACAGCCGGCGCACGATCTCATCGATCTCCTTGTGCATCAGCGGCTCCCCGCCGGCGATCGAGACCATCGGCGCCCCGCTTTGCACCACCGCGCCCACGGCCAGCTCGACGGGCATGCGCTGTTTGAGCACCGAGGCCGGATGGGCGATCTTGCCGCACCCCGCACAAGCCAAATTGCAGGCAAACAACGGCTCCAGCTCCACAAGTATCGGAAACTTCTTGCGCCCCAACACCTTCTGCTTGAGCAGATAGCTGCCAAGACGCACCGACTGATGCAGCGGCATAGCCATCTCAGCGCACTTCCCTGGGTAAGGTGAATCGCACATCTTCCTCGGCGACGCTAACTTCTTGCACCCTGATGCGGCCCAGCCCCGACAAACACCGCACCACCTCACCCACCAAATGCGGCGGTGCCGACGCGCCTGCTGTGATACCCACCCGCCGGGCCCTTGCCAGCCAACACAAATCCACCCCGCTGGCATCATCCACCAAATACGCGGCAGCCCCAGACCTTTCGGCCACTTCCACCAAGCGGCGGGAATTAGACGAGTTCTGCGAACCGAGCACAAGGACCAGATCCGACCGTTGAGCGACCTCGCCGACGGCCGCCTGCCGGTTGGTCGTCGCATAGCAGATGTCCTCGCGAGGCGGCGCAGCGAGGGCCGGGAAGCGCTCGCGCAGCACGGCTGCGGTGCGCTCGGCCTCATCGGCGGCAAGCGTGGTTTGCATGACGTAGGCCACCTTGCGCGCGTCTGCGGGCTGGACCCGCGCCGCCTCGGTGGGATTGGCCACCACCATCACGCTGTCCGACGCCTCGCCGCGGGTGCCCACCACTTCTTCGTGCTCGCCATGGCCGATCAGAAACACGGTGTTGCCGTTCTCGGCGAACCGGCGCACCTCGGAATGGACCTTGGCCACCAGCGGGCAGGTCGCGTCGATCACGCGCAGCCGACGCGCGGCAGCGTCACGGCGCACCGACGGTGCCACCCCGTGCGCAGAAAGGACCACGGTGCTGCCCTGCGGAACTTGGTCGACTTCGTCGACGAACACGGCACCGCGCATCTCCAGACCACGCACCACGCAGCGGTTGTGCACGATCTGCCGGCGCACATAGACCGGCGGACCGAAGCGCTGCAGCGCACGTTCGACGATCTCCACGGCACGCTCGACGCCGGCGCAGAACGAGCGCGGGCTGGCTAGCAGGACTTGGCGGTCGCCGGCGGCTGCGGCCCACTGGTTGATGGCCGGTGCCGCCGCGCGCAGGGCCCGCAGCGCGGTTATTCCTCGCCAGGCGGTGCCGGGCCGCAGCAGCGGCGCGTCGGCTGTGTCGACGATTGCGCGCAACGCCACGGTTTGGCCGGCCGGGGCGTGACGGGCCAGGTAGGCCGACTCAGTGTCGACGGCCAGCGCACCCGTCGCGGCTGCCGCGGCGCGATGCCGGCCGTCGGTGATGTGTTCGCGCGAGAGCAGCGGCCCCAGGTGCACCGGCAGGCCCAGCCGCCGCAGCGCACCGAGCAGCAGCGCGGCGGCGTGGCTTGGGGTGGTGCTGTTGGCGGTGCGAAGCTCCTCGGCGACGACCAGATCGCCGGGGCGCAGCTGGTTGGTCAATGCGCCCGCGACGCCGGCCACCAGCACCGGCCCGGTCGCATCGACGCGCCCCGACGGGCCGGCTCCGGTGCGCAAGACCGCCGCCGACACCGCACCGCGCAGCGCGGCCTGCTCGACGCCCAGCGGCGTACAAACGACCGCGGAGGTCATGCGCGCGCGGAGAGGTAGCGGCCGAGCGCCCAGATCGGGAACACCAGCCGGTACATGTGGTAGTTGATATAGAAGTCGCCCGGGAACCCGGTGCCGGTGAATTGCGGCTCGTCCCACCCGCCGTCGTGCCGCTGGGTTGTCACAAGCCAGGCGATGCCGCGGCGCACTGCCTCACAATCCTCCCCGGTGGCCAGCAAGGCCAGCAGTGCCCACGCCGTCTGCGACGCAGTCGAGACTCCCCGGCCAGCCCATGCCCGGTCGACGTAGGAGCGCATGTCCTCGCCCCAGCCGCCATCGTCGTTCTGGCGCCGCTTGAGCCAGCGCACTGCCGAGCGGATGGGGGCCGCGCCGGGGTCTACGCCGGCCACGATCAACGCGGGCACCGCCGCAGCGGTTCCGTAGATGTAGTTGGCGCCCCAGCGGCCAAACCACGAGCCGTCCGGTTCCTGTTGGTTGAGCAGCCACGCCACGCCGCGCCGGCACCGTTCGGGATAGGCACCCTGGGTGGCCAGCATCTCCACCACGTGCGCGGTGACATCAGCAGATGGCGGATCGATGACCGCACCGAAATCACAAAACGGCAGCTTGGTCGCCAGCGTGCGGGTGTTGTCGGCATCGAACGCCGCCCAGCCGCCGTCACGCGACTGCATAGCCGCTGTCCATTCAACGGCCCGATGCAGGGCCGCGGCCACCCGCTGCGTGTCGGGATGGGCGACACGGCCCAGGCTCAAGACGACCTCAGCGGTGTCGTCGATGTCCGGATAGATGTCGTTGGCGAACTCGAATGCCCAACCGCCCGAACGCAACCCGGGCCGGCGCACCTGCCAGTCGCCGCCTGCGGTGATCTGCTCGCCCAGCAGCCAGTCGGCCGCGCGCAGCACGGCGGGATCGTCGGCGGGCGCCCCGGCGTCCAGCAGCGCGGCGAGGGAAAGCGCGGTGTCCCACACCGGTGACTGGCAGGCCTCCAGTCGGCGGATGGGCCCCTCGGGCGTGTTCTCGGAGATGACGAAGCCGTCGAGTCCGGCCAGGCCGGCGCGCATCGCGGGATGCTTTAGCGGGTAGCCCATCAGGTTCAGCGCCAGCAGCGAATACACCCAGGGCGGCTGGATGCCGCCCCATCCGCCGTCGGCTTCCTGGCGGGCCAGGATCCACTCTGTTGCCCGCTTCATCGCCAGCCGCCGCAACGGCCCAATCGGGTGGCGGGCGTACCAGCGCAGCGCGGTGTCGAGGCGCTGAAACAGCCCCGACGCGGTCCATGGCGCAGCCTGCGGGCGCGCGGACCGCCCGGAGCGCAACTCGTCGATGCCGAACGGCAACGGCCGCACCGGCTTCAGGGTGCGCACGATCGTCAGCGGCACGATTGTCTGGCGTGCCCAGCAGGCCCAGTCGTAGATATTCAACGGCGCCCACGACGGCAGGAACATGATTTCCGGCGGCAACTCAGGGCAGTCGTCCCATAACCATAAGCCAAACAGCGACAACCAGATTCGGGTGAACACCCGGCTTGCTTCGATGCCGCCCCGAACGCGCACAAACTCGGCCGCCCGCAGCATGTGTGGCTCATCGGGACCGTCTCCGGCTAACCGCAGCGCCACCCAGGCCTCCACGGTGGTCGACAGATCTCCCGGACCGCCGAAAAAGGTCGCCCAAGCGCCGTCGGCGCCTTGCTGGGAGCGGATCCACCGTGCCGCGGGCTTGGTCACTTCAGGCGTCGAGATCCCCAGGAACTCCCGCAGGAGCAGATCCTCGGCATCCATCGTCACGTTGGTGTCCAGCGGCCCCTTCCACCAGCCGGCAGGTTGCTGTTGGGAGCGCAGCAGATGCACGGCATCGTCGAGCGCTTTGCGGGCGACGGCATCCGTCGCACTCATGGCGTCTGGTATGCGGTTCGCGGTGGTCGTCATTCACGCCTCCCTGTCGACGAGGTAGCGGGCCAGCGCCCGCAGTTCCGAGGCCGGGCCTTCAGCAATGCAGGCATGTGCCACGGCTTCGCCCGCAAGTGCGACGTAGCGGCGGGCCTCCTCCGATGCCCATGCGCGCCCGCCGCCGCGCTCGATCAGCCGGGCAACAGCGCCGAGTTCGTCGCCCGTCGCCGCGGCGGCGCGTGTTTCGTCGGCCAACCATGCGGCCAGTTGACGACCCGCCGCGCCGCCGTTTTCGACCGTCCAGGTCAGCGGCAGCGTCTTCTTGCGCGAACGCAGATCGGAGTACACCGGCTTGCCGGTGACCTCGGGCTGGCCCCAAATACCGAGCAGATCGTCGACGAGCTGAAAAGCGAGGCCGAGGTGAGCGCCGTAGGCGGCCAGCGCGTCTGTCAGCGACGCCGCCGCCCCCGCGAGCACCGCACCGATTACCGCGCTGGCCGACATCAGTGCTCCGGTCTTGCCCCGCACCATGTCCAGGCACTCGTCGAGGGTCACGTCGCTGCGCTTCTCAAATGCGGTGTCCTGGGCCTGTCCGCGGATCAATTCCCGGGTGGCGATGGCGATCACGGTTGCCGCCGCCTCGGCGTGCGGTGAATGCGCGTGCGGTGAATGGCAGTCTGCCAGCACCTCGTGGGCCAGCGACAGCATCGCGTCGCCTGCTAGCACCGCGGTCGCGTCACCCCACAGCGCCCATACGGTCGGTCGATGCCGACGCTTTGCGTCGCGGTCCATCAGGTCGTCGTGCACCAGCGAGAAGTTGTGCACCAATTCGACGGCGACGGCGCCGGGAAGGGCGATTCGGGGGTCAGCGCCCGACGCCTCCGCGCCCAGCAGTGCCAGCCCGGGGCGAACGGCTTTGCCGCCGCTGCGGCTGACCGGAGCTCCGTGCTGGTCGGACCAACCAAGGTGGTAGGAGACGACGAGCCGGGTGCTGGGGTCCAGCCGGTCCACCATTTGGCGCAGGATCGGCGTGATCAGTTCGCGTCCACGTCCGAGCGTCAGCAGTGTTGCCAGCGTCATGCCGCCCCCGTCGACTGCAATCTGCTGCCGTCGAGCAGTGCGGAGGTCGCCGCGTCGCCGCTGCGCACGGCGCCCTCCATCGTCGCCGGCCATCCGGTAGCCGTCCACGATCCCGCGAGGTATAGGCCGGGGGCCATCGTCCGCGCCGGTGGACGCAGCTGCGCGGTCCCCGGCGCCGGCCGGAACGTCGCCCGCCGTTCGCGGGTCACGAAAAAGTCTCGCAGCCCCGCAGATTCCAGCCCGGGCAATATCGACTGCAGCGCGGGCAGGAAGCGTCGGCGCAGCGCGGCGGTCGGCATGTCGATCAACTCGTCTGCGGCGGATAGGGATACCGCGAGGTACTGGCCGGATGCCAGCCCACCTTGGCGGGTTCGATCGAAGACCCACTGCACGTCGCTGTCGACTGCGGCGAGAAACGGCTCGTCCAGCACTGGGCGGTCAAGAACCAGGTGCAGATTGATGATCGGTGAACTGCCCAGTCGGGCCGACCATCCGGCTTGCATACCGACCGAGCCGGCCGGGAGAAGGTGTTCGGCGGCCGCGGGTGGAACCGCCAGCACCACGTCGTCGAAACTGTCCGGACCGATTTTGGAGTCCACGATCCATCCGCTGCCGCTGCGGTGCAGCGCGCACACCGGCGCCCGAAGGTGCACGCTGGCACGAGATTCGGCCAGAACGGCAGCCGCGGCGTCCCCATGCAGAAATTGCAGCGGCACGGTGGACCAGCCGATGTCGCCGCTGGAATTCTCGCGCAGCATACCGATCTGAAAAACCGTGGCGGCCAGTGCCAGCGAGGCGTCCTCGGCGCGGGCGTTGAGCGTCGCCACGCCGATGAGCTCCCACAGGGTGTGCACCGCGCGGGTGCTTTGGCGGTGCTCGTGCAGCCAGGCGCCGAAGCTACGCAGGTCGGCGCGAGGATCGGCGGCGTCTAGCCCGCGTAGCGCCAGCGCCGCCCGGGCGAAGCGGACGCGTTCGCCGGCACGCAGCCACGGGTAGCGCGCCAATGATCGCGACAGATGCAGCGGCGCGGGCAGCGTGCTCCGACGCAGCCGGCCGGCGCGGCCCGGGCTGCGCACCGCGACATCCAGCCGCCGCTGCAGCGTCGTCATATGGTCGACGCCGAGCCGCTGCAGCAGTGCCCGATATGCGGTGCAACAGCGCAGGAACACGTGCTGCCCGTTGTCCACCCATAACCCGCCGCGCCGGAATGAACAAGTCAACCCGCCCAACCGCGACCGGGCCTCGTATAGCGTCACATCGACGCCCGCATCGACGCAGCGAACCGCGACCGTGATCCCGGCCAAGCCGCCGCCGATGACGGCGACGCGGCGCGAAGCCCCGGCGATCACAGCGCAGCCTTGGCGAGCGCGGCCGCCGCGACACGGGCCTTCTGCACACCGGATAGCGACAGCCGCCGGTCATACACAATGGCCGGCGACGCCTTAATGCGGGCCAGCAGCTGCTGGTAGATGCCGGACATGGCCACACAGCAAGCCGCGCTGCGCCGGTCCAGGTGGGGAATCAGCCGCAACCCCAGTGAGTACCAGTCCTCCGCGCGGGCCGCGCAGAACCGCAGCAGCGCGGCAAGCCGAGCCTGTGGATCGTCGAGTTCTCCTGTGTCGTCGACGGCCAGGCGAACCCCGAACCGGTCCAGTTCATCGCGCGGCAGATAGATCCTGCCATTGAGCAGGTCCTCGCGAACATCGCGCAGAATGTTGGTCTGCTGTAGTGCGATTCCGAGCTGGTCGGCGTATCGCGAAGTCCTGGCGTCGACGGGCCCGAAGATAGACAGGCACAGCCGGCCGATCGAGCCGGCCACCCGCCGGCAGTAGACCACCAGCTCCGGGAAGTCCTGGTATGCAACGCCGTTCACATCCATGTGCACGCCGTCGATCAGTTCACCGAACGCGGGAATCGGCACCGGATACCGATGCGCCGAGTCGGCGAGGGCCAGCAGCAGCGGGTCGGACGAATTGTCCAGACTGTCGAGTGATTTGCGGACCAGTGCCAACTCGGCGAGCTTTTGATCGGCGGGCATGTCGCCGTCACCGATGTCGTCGATGCGCCGCGCAAGGGCGTACACCGCGCACAACGCGGACCGCTTTTCCGGCCGAAGCAGGCGGATGCCGTAGTAGAAATTCTTCGCCTGGGTGCGGGTGATGCCGTCGGTTATGCGGTATGCCTGCCCCAATGTGCTCATGGGCTGACCCCACGGGCGGTAGGTGTGTGCAGTAGCAGCGCGGCGGCCTGCAGGGCAATGTCGCGGTGGCGGGTGCGGGCCGGGCAGCCCAACACATCCCAACCGGTGCGTCGCAGCGCCCGCACGGCAGCGCCCCCGCCGGC
>DASPOT010000207.1:0-3393 GCA_035625875.1 Mycobacterium sp.
ACACAGATGAAACAAGATCGCGGTCGCAGTGCCCTCGCAACCGGGAACACTGCCGAATCTCGCTGTTCCCGATTAGGTGAAATGCGGGCCAATAGCCCTAAGAGGGAACAGTCGTAAACACCTGAATCGAACCCCAGATAAGACTGCGCCGACCCGACGACGTCGCGGTGTGGCCGCTCAGTTCGGAATCGCGTTGCTGGCGGAGCAGGAACGGTTGGATCTTGCCGCTGGGTGTTTTGGGTAGGGCGTCGAGGTAGTGCAGCCGCCTTGGGCGGGAGGCGTGGGACCGTTACCAGGGGCGCGAAGTCGTGATGACGCTCATCGAAAGTGCTCAGTCTTGCTCGGTGAAACTGCTCACCGGTGACGGGTGCTTACTGTAGCGGGTTTCGGCGGTGAGCGCGCAGGCTGTGGGCGGTGAAGCTGACCTGGTCGATGAGCAGGTTCGCGTTGTAGCCGGCCCAGTCGGGGAGTTGGGGCTGGTCGCGTCCGGTGACGTGCAGGTAGTCGGCCAGACGGTCGGCGATGCCGTCGGCGCGGCGTAGGAACCCGTCGAGGATTTCAAGCAGCTCGGCGATATGGGCAAGCTGTGCGGCGTTGAGCGATATGGCGGCCCGGTCGGGATCGGGTTGCACGTTGCCCGGAATCGGTTGGGCAGGTTGGGTATTCATAGGATCATCCTTGGTGTCTCGGGGGGTGTCGGTGGTGAGGTGAGGTTCATCGGCTGGTTGCGGTGGTTGCCCTGCGGAGGGTTTCAGCGGCGGCGTGGTGGTCGCGCAGCCGGTAGGACTCGCCGTCGAGGGTGAGCACTACGCAGCGGTGCAGGAGCCGATCCAGCAGGGCGGCCGCGACGGTGGTGTCGCCCAGGATTTCTCCCCACGACCCTACCGGCCGATTGGTCGTCAGCACGATCGAGGATTTCAAATATCGTTGCGAGACAACCTGAAACAACGCAGACGCCGCCTCGTTAGGCAGCGGCAGGTACCCGAGTTCATCGATCGCCAACAAGGTGGGGCCAGCGTAGAAGCGCATGGTGGTGGCCCAGCGGCCCTCGATCGCCGCGCGGTGGCAGCGGGCGGCCAAATCGGCGGCGGTGCTGAAGTAGGTCCGGTAGCCGGCGTGGGCGGCCGCCCGCGCCAGCCCCACCGCCAAGTGGGACTTGCCGGTCCCGGGCGGGCCGACCAGCAAAATGTTGGTGGCCGACTCCAGGTAGCGGCAGGTGGCCAGTTCGTCGAGGAGGTTGCGGTCCACCCCGGCGGCGGCATCGACGTCGAAGCCCTCCAGGGTGGCGGGGGTGGGTAGGCTGGCGAACCGCAGCCGGCCGGCCAGCCGGCGGGCCTCGGTGGCGTCGACCTCGATGGCCAGCAGCCGCTCCAACGCCGCGGTCAGCGACAGCTGCTCGGTGACGGCCTCGTCCATCACCGTCGGGAGCGCTTCGGCGGCGGCGTGCAGTTTCAGCGCGGCCAAATGCCCACGGAGCCGCTGGTAGCGGCTGGCGGCCTCGGCGCTGGCCGGCTGGGTCAAAGAAGTGTTGTCGGTCATTTCAGGGTGGTCCTCGTTTGTGCGGCCCGCTCGTAGACGGACAGGTCGATGATGGTGGAATCGGTTGTGGTGGTCGATGATTGGATGATGGAGCCGGTGTTGCTGGCGAATCGAGTGCGGAGTTCGGCGGCGGCGGCGCGGGCCTCGGGTCCGGGTGGGATGCGTTCCTTGCGCCGATGTGGACGCCCGGTGTTCGCGGCGGCCATCGCCGCGGTATCCAGCGCGATCACGTGCCCGGCGTCGCGGACGGTGGCTCCCAGCCCGTCGGCGAGCCGCCGGTGCCGGGCCACGATGATCCCGCCGGGCGTGGCGATGTCGATGAACGCACCACCGATCGGGTGGCTGACGGTGACGGCGGCCATGGCCAGCTCCGGGGGCACCGTGTAGCGGTTGCCGCGGTAGGCCACCAGCGCCTGGCGCGAGGCGGTCCGCTGTTCGGCCACGATCACCGGATACGGTGCTGCGGGAACAGGCGCCAGCGGCTCTCTGGCGGCGAGAGCGGCCACGGTGGATCTGCCCTCAGGGGTGGCCCGCATCCGGGTGTCGCCGCGCACACTGGCGAATCGGTCCAGGTCCGCCTGCGCCTGTTCGGCTGTGACATCGTCGGACAGGGTGCGCCACCAGCGTTGCGCGGCACTGTGATTGACCTTTTCCACCACGCCCTTGCGGTTGCCGCGTCGCGGCGGGCACACCGCCACCGCCACCGAATAGTGTTTGGCCACCCCGGCAAACGAGGCCGTGATCGCACCCGAGCCCGGATCACATACGGTGGCCATCCGGTCGAACCGCCACGTCTTGGTCACCCCGCCGAGGGCTCGGGTGACCCGGTCGAGGCCTTCCACCAGGTGCGGCTGATCGGTCGCTGGCTCCAGCCACCCGCGCCACTTGCTCGAATACGCCAGCGACCCGACCAACAGATGCGCCATGCGGCCCCACCCCCACGACGCCGGTGGATCCGGCAAATCCAGCCAGTCCCACTGGGTTTCATCCCCCGGCTCATGCGGAATGATCGCATTGGGCCGATCCGTCGCCGACCGGCAGGCCGGGCAGTCTGGCCGAAGCCCACGCTCGCGGACATTGCGGGTCAGGCTCGGATACGACAGCGAAAAGCCCAGCTCCTCCAACTCATCGCACAGCGTGCGCGCCCACAGATGCGGGTCCTCGCGCAGCCGCGCGCTCACATAGTCAACGAACGGTGCGAACGAGTCCTCACCGGCCGGTTTGCGCACGCCGGGCGTGGTCACCCCGTTGATGTAGTTGCGGATCGTTCGGCGATTCCTGCCGGCGTGGCGGGCGATCGCCGAGATCGACCACCCCCGTTTGTGCAATGCGTGAATCTCCACGTCTTCCTCTCGTGTGAGCATGAGAAAGCGGGCCTCCTTCGACAAGAGCTGTTGGCGTTAGACACCAGCAGCATCGAGGGAGGCCCGCCCTCAATGGCGGAGCCACGCGGTGAGCACTTTCGATGAGCAGAACTGGGCAGTTTCAGTGAGCGTGATCAGCGTCGCCGCACTGTCGAAGTGGACGGCCGCTGGATCTCCGCGGTTATCGGGGGGTCCGGGGGTCCAACCGTTGTCTTCGAATCGGCCATGGGCACATCGTCGCGCGAGTGGTGGTTGGTCGTCCCCGCTATTGCTCGACGAACCTCCGTCGTCACCTATGACCGCGCGGGACTCGGACAGAGCCAACCGGATCCGCAGCCCAGAACGCTGGAGCGCCTCACCGCCGACCTCACACGGGTGCTTGAGGGACTAGAGGCTCGCGCGCCCTTTATCCTCGTTGGCCACTCCTGGGGTGGTGCCATCGTTCGACTTTTCGGAGCACAACATCGTGAGCTGGTGGCAGGAATGGTCC
>DASPOT010000208.1:0-4188 GCA_035625875.1 Mycobacterium sp.
GGCTTTCGTAGCGTCTGGTTGCGGAGGTCGTCATGGCGTCGCGTTTGGTGCGGGTCAACCCAGTCACGGTCAACGATGTGCTCGACGGGCACGTGAGCCTCGATCTGGAGTGCCCGGACCGGCTCTACCTGAACGGCTACCTGGGCCAGCTGCAGGTGGGTGGGCAGGTGGTGCAGTTCCTGCGGCACCGTGGTTTCCCGGTGCCCTCCCCGGCGTGTCTGCAGCAGATCGGTGACGCGTTCCGCCGCTCGGTCGCCTCCTATGCCGACGCCAACCACATTCCGGTGGTGCCGTTGAAGTCCACCGACCGCAACATCGACGTGATGCGCCGCTACCTGGATTCGGCTGCGCGGCAGGGGCGTTCGCAGGTCGCGGCGATCGGGGTGGCG
Source organism: Mycobacterium sp. (assembly GCA_035625875.1). Taxonomy (GTDB): domain Bacteria; phylum Actinomycetota; class Actinomycetes; order Mycobacteriales; family Mycobacteriaceae; genus Mycobacterium. The sequence continues at coordinate 390 of DASPOT010000208.1, forward strand.
CAGGAGCCGCAACGGGTGTTCATCGCCCGCCGGCGCGACACCGACCCATCCAAGCCGCCGCAGTTCTCCTTCGACAAGAAGGACCGCCGGGTCACCGTCTATTACTTCTACCTCTTCGACGCCGACTTTGGTCCGGCGTTCATCAAGGTCTGCACCTACTGCCCGTGGCCGATCAAGGTCTGGCTTAACGGACACGAGTGGGCCAAACGTCAAGCCACCCAGGCCGGAATCGGGTTCACCGCGTTGTCCAACGGATTCGCCGCCACCGAAGATCCGGCCGCATTGCAGGCGATCTGCGACCGGCTCGGCGCGGGCACGATCAACGTGTTCTTCCAGCGCTGGCTGGCCCGGCTGCCGCTGCCGCTCACCCCGGCCGACAGCCACGCCGGCTACTGGTGGGAACTGTCGATGGCCCAGACCGAGGTGTCGCGCACCCTGGTGTTCGACGCGCCACGACGGGCCCGCGGCTTCTTCGAGGCACTGGTCACCGACAACCTCGACCTCGGCCGCCCGGACACCATCGAGATCATCTTCGACCGCCAGATCCGCGACGGCCGGCGCGGCACCGGCGGCCAGTTCAAGACCATGGTGGTCACCCGCGGCGCCGAGGTCACCGTGAACGTCTTCTACAAGCACTCCCGCATTAAGCAATACCTGAAAGACGGGCGGGCGCTGCGGATCGAGACCGTGATCAACGCCCCCAACGACCTGGGCTGTCAACGCCGCCTGCACAACCTCGATGAGCTTCAGGCCAAGGCACGTGCGGTCAACGCCCGCGTATTGCAAGCTGAACGTGTCGGCCAGGGCTGCGTCCTTGCGAATCCAGTCTTCGAGCGGATCGCGCACCCCACCGTCAGCGCGGAGGGGCGGAGAGCTACAGCCCTACGTTTCGGCGACTCTCGGGTCCAAGCCCTGGCCGGCGCCCTATGCGTCACCCTGTGCGCCGTCACCGGCATCACCAACAGGAGCCTGCGTGCCCTGATGACCGGACTGCTCGGCGTCCCCTACGGTATGACACAGGCCAGCTACGATTTGGCCCGGCTGCGCCGCAAAGGACTCATCACCCGCCGCCCGCACACCAACACCTACGACCTCACCGCCGACGGGCTGCGCTTCGCGCTGTTCTACACCAAGGTCCACGACCGCATCCTCACCCCCCTCTTCGCCGCCGACCAACCCCAGGCCCCACCCGAACTCCGCGCCGCACTCCACACCGTCGACCAACACATCGACCAAAGATTCGCCACAGCCCGGCTGCCCATCGCCGCCTAAGACTCGGCTCAACTGTCGAACCCCTAGCGACAAAGGGTCGCTAGACCTGGGTAGGCAGTACGCCTATCTGTGTCAGCGCGACTGCGGTGTCCATGAACACCTTTTCGCAGACGAGTCGATCTTCATCGAACTCGAAGATCGCGGCGCCGGGGAGCTCGACACGGCGGCCGGTCGGCGGGATGCCTTGCCATTCGCCGTCGTGAGTGCCGGTGATGCGAGCTTCGACGATCACGGCGTCGTCCGTGTGGCGCAGCGTGTCGATCGAGGCGTGCAGGTCGGGCAGGGCCCGCATGAGGCTCTGCAGCAGATCACGCACGGCCGTGGCGCCGTCGGCCGGGACGCCGTTGAACTCATAGCGTGGATGCTCGAACGTGGCGATGGTCGCCTCGATGTCGCCCTGGTTCTCGGCCTCCGCGTGGCGGTGGACGATTGCCTCGCGGCGCTCCTGGAGATCGAATGCTGTCATGGGTGTGTTCCTTATCTTTCTTTCGTTATGTGGTTGAACGCGAACGCAAACAGAACGCGCCTACGGTTAGCCGCGGGCGTGGTGCCTTCTTTCTGGCCTGTCGGACGAGGATGGTGAAATGGTGGCTCTGAGCCAGGCCACCTGGTCGGCGATGATCTGCGCTGAATGATCGCCGTAGAACAACTGCCAGTGATCAACGTCGTAGCGTTTCAGCACGGCACGCGGCGCACGTTGAGCGAGCTGATCGACAGCACGGGCCGACACCGTGATGTCGCGCTCGCCGGCCTGGATGAGCAGGGGACACTTGAGCTTTCGCGCGTGGACAACGGGGCGATAGAACAAGAGAGGGAACGCCACACCGGCGCGCACTTCGTTGCGCGAACCGGGCGCCCCTATCGAAAGGTAGCCGTCGAGCTCGCCAGGGCGGGTCAGTGCCCCGTGGCCGCCCGGCTCGGCGGACGCCGGAATCATCGCATCCCTGATCGCCCGTCCGACAACCCACGCCGAGTTACGCGGCTGCATCATCATGTCGCGGGTTAACCGCCATCGGCCGTCGGCAAATGGGCCGAGCAGGATCGCGCCAGCTACGCGCGCATCTGCCGCGGCTGCTTCGATCGCGCTACCGGCGCTCAGCGAGAAGCCCCACACGACGATCCTGTCCGGGTCGATCCCGTCGAGCGTGCGCGCGAATGCGATAGCCGCCAGGCGGTCGTCAAGGTGCTCGGACATGCGGACCCGTTGGCGCGGTTCATTTTCCGAGTCGCCGAGGTAGCGATGGTCATAGACCAGCACAGCAGCACCGGCCTGTACCAGCGCCTCGGCGTAGAGGGTCAGCTTGTCATGGCGGGTCAGCCCGAAGCCGTGAGCCATCACCACACCGGGAACGTCGCCGTCGGTATTGGCTGGACGGTACAGCCAGCCCGCGCAGCGCATGCCGGCGGACGGAAACGTGACATCAGTTCGATCCACGGTTCAGCTTTCCGGCTCGGGCTCTGGTTTGCGACGTGCGGCCGGCGCATGAGCGAAAGAAGCGGACGTAGCCGTCATGGCCGCACCGGATGCGGGCATTGCTCCTGCCCCAAGGGCCCTGTCCTGGACCGAGCGGAGGGGGAACATTAGCAGATCACCTCGCCGCGCCGATGAGTCTCCATTACGCAGCGTTCGGCGAAGCTGCCGCACAGCGCGGATGTAGGCGTGGCTAACGCGGTGGTGTTCGATGTTGTGCCCCGTGCCGCGCCATAGCGAGGCGTCGATGAATGGCGCGTTGGAGAAGTGGCCGGCGAAACTGTCGACCCGTTGCTCAGATACGTCCCAGAGGCGGTGGAACTCCGCGAGCACATAGTGGAGCGGAACGTCAACCGCTGGCGCGATTCTCGGTAGATCGTCGCTCCATCGGTTCCTGATTTCCGCGACGTCCGCCGACGGATAATTCACGCCCAAGTCAGCAACGTCAGCGAGGGCGGTGGTATTCAGCGTCCATTCCGGGCCATAAAGGAGCGGGCGCGCCTGCCCGAGCGAGAACTCGACCACCAGATCAGACGGCATATGCGCGAACAGCTCGACCATGGTTGGGCTGGCCACGTCGCCAACCCCGGAGATGGCCAGCCCCAGCAGCGGCCACGATGGCTTCTGGGCCGCCACATGCACAGCCACGGCCGCGCCGATTGAATGTCCCGTCAGCACAATGCCAGGGCGGGTCCCCCCTAGGCGATCCCACACATCGGCGATCGCCTCGTCGATCATGTGGGCCGCTTCGGCGAACGATGGTTGCCGTCGGGCGGAATCCTCGTCGGCGAGATAACCGGGCCGGGTGAGCGCGACCGCGGGGAAACCCGCGGCGCTGGCCTGGGCCACCAGTGAGCGACCGGGTGCGTCGAAATAGCGACATGTGTAGCCACCGCCATGCAGGCACACCAGCAGCGGGCTGTCTTCTCGTTGCGCGGGAGTCCAGCGGCCTTCAAGCCGTGTCGTCCGGCCGAAACGGAAGGACAGCACAGGCTGAGACGCCAAGGTGACATCTTCTTCGAGCGAGCCACTTTCAATCGCTCGGAATCTGCGCCA
>DASPOT010000209.1:0-11861 GCA_035625875.1 Mycobacterium sp.
CAAGGCCGCCCAGCTGGACCCGCAGATGCAGCTGCAGGCCTGGGATGACACCGCCGCGGTCAGTTTCGACCAGCAACTGGGGCCGAGCTGACCTCGCTGCGGTTTCTGGCCGACGCCTACAACGTGCTCATGATGGGACCCGTCGGCGTGGGAAAAACGTTCCTAGCCAATGCCTTAGGCCATATCGCTGTGCGGCGGCACCACAGCGTGCACACCGAACGCGCCGACAAACTCTTCAAGCGACTACGCGGCGCACGGCTGGACGGCAGCTACGAAGACGAAATGCGCAAACTGCACCGCGTCGAGCTGCTGATCATCGACGGCCTCGCGCTGCACCGACTAGAGGCCCTCGAGACCAGCGACTTCTACGAACTCATCGTCGAACGCCACCGCCACGCCTCCACGATCATCACCAGCCAACCGCGAACCCCCCAGGTGAGATCCTGACCAGGACGGCCGACCCGCTGCTGGCCCAATCCGCAATGGACCGGCTGCAATCAGCGGCCTACGAACTCGTCACCAACGGAACGCAAAGCTGCAGTTGACGGTGTTGCTGGCTCCGCCGGAAGCGGTGCCCGGGCTGTATCTGCATCCTGATCACCGTCGCCGGCGCTTGCGCCCAGCCGTCCGGAGCGAGTTCAATGTCTAGTATTTACCGCCGCATATCTAGGGTTAGGTGCCGCATTGTTCACAGTATTAGCGGTATCACAGCTTGTTTGGTGCTGATATTGGGAAGAAGACGTAGACACGCGGCAGTAAATAATCGACACATATGGAGGTGTGGCTTAGGTTCTGGTGTGGGAGGTGAGACCGGTGAGCGATACGACACGGCTTTGGGCGTTGACCGCGGCAGGTCTGCTGCATGCCAATCCCAACGAAGTGTTAGCGCCGTTGTTCATCGGCGAGTCGAGATTCTTTCTGGCTTCCGACAAGGTGCAGGTGAAGTACGAGATGTTGCGGGCGCATCTGGTCGACGGCCTGCCTGTTTCGGAAGCTGCTGCGGCACACGGCTATTCGCGGGCAGCGTACTATCTGGTGGCTACGGCGTTCGACCAGTCGGGGATGGCTGGGCTGCTCGACGAGCGGCGCGGCCGCCGCGGACCGATAAAGCTGCGACCAGAGATCGTGGACTTTATCCGCGCCGACACCGGGTCGGGGGCGCAGATCGCCGAGCAGGTGGCCGAGAGGTTCGGGGTGTTGTTGCACCGGCGCACCATCGAGCGGGTCCGCTCTCGGTGAGCGCCCGGTCGTTCTGGCCGCCAGTCGAGGCGGCGCAGGTCGACTACGAAGCCCTGCGCGCACACGCGCTTGAACCCTGCGGGCCCCTGGAGGGGCTGGCCGCGGCCCGGTTCGCCCGTCGCGGGCTGGCCGGGTTGATCGCGTGGCCGAGCGCCGAGCCGGTGTTTGTCGGCGACCTTGTCGCCGCTGCCCGTCCGGCGTGGACACCGCATGAAGATCCCCGCGTGGCCGCGCTGGCCGCGGGCTATGAGTTCCTGCTTGACCTGGCCGCCGACCGGGAACGTGCCGCGGTGATGCCGGTGCGGGGGCTGCGGTGAGAGCGGGGCTGTATGCGCGGGTGTCCACCGAGCGCCAGGCCGAACGCGGCACCATCGGCTCGCAGCTGGCGCTGCTGCGCGAACACATCGCCGCCGCCGGTGACGAGCTGGTCGGCGAGTACGTCGACGACGGGCATTCCGGTGCCCGACTGGACAGGCCCGGTCTGGATGCGTTGCGTGATGCCGCCGAGGCCGGGCTGATCGAACGGGTGTGGTGCCTGTCGCCAGACCGGCTCGCCCGCGCCTACGCCTACCAGGTGCTGGTGCTCGACGAGCTGGCCCGGTTCGGGGTCGCGGTGGCGTTCACCGATTCCCCGGGGCTGGCCGCCGACGACCCGCAAGCCACCTTGCTCACCCAGGTGCAGGGTGTGATCGCCGAGTATGAGAAGGCCAAGATCGCCGAACGCTACCGGCGCGGCAAGCTGTTTCGGGCTCGCGCCGGGGAGATCGTCACCTGGAAAGCCCCGTACGGCTACCGTCGCATTCCCCGTAGCGCCGCCACCGGCCAAGCGCACCACGAGATCTTTGAACCCGAGGCCGCGGTGGTGCGGCGGATATTTTCCGACCGCGCCGCCGGCATCACCGTGCGCGAGATCTGCCGCCGTCTTAACGCCGACGGGGTGCCCTCCCCAACCGGCAAACCCACCTGGGGCACGTCCACGCTCGGTCGGCTGCTGTGCAACGAGGCCTACATCGGCCGGGTCTACTACAACCGCACCGAATCGGTGCCCGACCGGCGCCCCACCCGCCATAACCGTCAGGTGCCGCGTAATCGGGATGAATGGATCCCGATCGACTGCCCCCGCATCATCTCCGACGAGCTGTTCGAGGCCGCCGGCCGTGTCTCCACCGACAACACCAAGTGGAGCCCGCGCCGCGCCGAACCCGGCCAGTGGCTGCTCAAAGGCCTTGTCAAATGCGGTGTTTGCGGGGTCGGCACCAGATGCCACAAGATGCGCGGCCGCAACGGCACTTGGCACCGCTACTACCACTGCCGCAACCACGACCCCCTGCGCGCTGGCGGGGAATCCCGCCGCTGTCCCGAACGCAACATCCGCGCCGATGCCCTCGACGCGTTCGTGTTCGACCAGATCCGCGCCGCGATGACCCACCCCGACCAGCTATTGGCCGGCAAACAAGCCGTCGCCCTACGCGCCCCAATTCCCGACGATGAACTCCTTGGCGCCGAACTGGCTCGGCTGGACCGCAAGATCGACGCCGCCGACACCGAACGGCGCCGCCTCATCGACCTCTACCAGGGCGGGTTCATCGAACTCCCCGAACTGCAGCGGCGTGCCACCGAAGTCGCCTCCCGCCAAAAAGCGCTGCAGCACAAGAGAACCAGCCTCGCCGAGGAACGAACCGCGCTGGCCCGTGACAATCAACTGCGCCGACGCGTGGGTGACTTCGCCGCCCGCATCCACGCCGTCATCGACACCCTCGATCACACCCAAAAACAACAGCTGCTGCGCCTACTCATCGAAGACGTCCGCGTCACCGGCTGGCACGTCCAGATCCGGCTCCGCATCGCCCTCGACCCGCCACCACAACACCCAACCGACCCAACAGCCCCAACAGGCCCACCGCCACCCCACCCAGAACCCGTGTCAACCAAAGACGGTTTGCGTTCCATTGGTGGTCGTCGAGGGCGAGTCCTACCGGCAACGGCAAAGCCGCGTCCCGGAAAACCGGCCCATCCGACTCCGTCGGATTGACCAGCAGGCCCCTCATCGGCAACGATCACACACGGCCCGCGATCGGAAACAACCCGGTCCCATGCCCATGGCAAACCGGTGGTCCCATCACCCAGGCAAGCGACAGAACCGCGAACCGAGTTGGAGGAAATGAAACGTGAGCGCGCACTTGAGCTTTACCGAGGCCATCATCGTCGGCGCGTTTCAGGGCGTGACCGAATTGTTTCCAGTATCCAGCCTCGGGCATTCGGTGCTGGTGCCCGCCCTGGTGGGCGGACGATGGGCGCAGGACCTGAACGTCTCAACGCCCAAGTCACCGTATTTGGCGTTCATCGTCGGACTACACGTCGCCACCGCCGCAGCCCTGCTGGTGTTTTTCTGGCGCGACTGGATCCGCATCCTGGCCGGATTCGTCTCCTCGCTGCGCTATCGGCGAGTGAAAACCCCCGCCGAGCGGCTGGCCTGGCTCATGGTGCTCGCCACCATCCCGGTGGGACTATCCGGGCTCGCCTTAGAGCAGCTGTTTCGTACCACCCTCGGTAAACCGATCCCGGCAGCGGCATTCCTGACGATCAACGGGGTGGCCCTCTATGCGGGCGAGGTCCTGCGCCGCCGCGCCGCACCGGTGGCGGTCCCAGTCACCTCCAACCCATCCATCCCGGCCAATGACGAACCCGACGAACCCGCCCACACCGCCGAGGCCGTCGATGACCGGCTCGCTCAAATACCCATACCCCGTGGCGTGTTGATCGGCTCCGCACAGATTCTTGCCCTGCTGCCGGGCATCAGCCGCTCAGGAATCACCATGGTCGCCGGTCTGTGGCGCGGCCTCTCCCACGAAGACGCCGCACGATTCTCATTCCTGCTGGCAACACCAATCATTCTCACTGCAGGGGTCTACAAGATTCCCGATCTGGTCGGACCCCTCGGCGCGGGCATCCACGGCCAGGTGTTTGCCGGAAGCATCGCCTCATTCATCTGCGCCTACCTCGCCGTCCGCTACCTCACCCGCTACTTCCAAACCCGCACGCTCACACCGTTTGCGATCTACTGCACGCTGGCCGGCGCCGCCAGCCTCACCTGGCTCGCCACACACTAAATTTCGTTGCTCGTTTCACCCCCACACGCGATCCGCTCTCCACCGTAGGGGACGACGTGCCGCTCCTCATCCAGCCCGCCTCATCCAGCCCGCTGATCCGTACCAGGCCATGATCCTGCCGAGCAGGGCCGAGCGGGTCAGGGCGCGGACGAAATAGTCGACCGACCACCGCAACGCCGTGCCAGCGTCGGCTACCGAGGGTATTCGCCCAGCGGCTGCGTGTGAAAGTCGGACCTCTTGGCGTGATCGCCCGGATCGGCGGGGACGAGTTCGTCGTCGTTTCGAACCAGCCGACGTCCGCGGATGATGCGCAATCATTGGCTCGCCAGCTTCAGACGCACTGCGCATCAATGTGTCGCCTCGTCAATTGGTCATCCCCGGTTTCGTCCGCAGTCTTGCCGACAGCATCGATGAGTTCGGCATCCATGCCGGCTCGGTGTGCCTGGAGATCACCGAGAGCGTCGTGGTTGGCGACATCGAGAGCACCCAGCAAACTCTCGCCGGCCTGAAGGAAGTGGGAGTGCAGATCGCCATCGATGACTTCGGCACCGGCTACGCCGTCCTGTCGCACCTGAAATCGCTCCCGGTCGATACGCTCAAGATCGACACGGGGTTTGTGCGTGAACTTGGCACCAATGCCGGTGATCTGGCGATCGTTCGGGCGATCATCGGACTAGCTGAAGCCTTCGATTTTCAATTGGTTGCGGAGGGGCCCTTATCCGGCGTATACCGGGGTTTGCACCACGGTGGGACGGAAACCCAACCTGGAGGTAGTTGCCAGAGGAGCGCCCATACCGCGCGTCGCGTTGGCTAGCATCGGCATCCCACCGAGCGTGCCTCCCGGGTTGCCTACCCCGACCGCTGCCGTGGCGCCCAGGCCGCTGGTGCCCGGCAACGCCGAGGCAACCTGGCTGAATGCCGGGGCGGCCGAAGCCCAGCTCTGTGGCACCGACAGCATGCCGAGCGAGGCCGCCCGGCCCACTCCCGCGGTCACGGCGGCGCTGCCCATGCCGGGTGCGCCGAAGACGCCCGTCCCCGAGCCGAAACCGCTGCCCAGCGCGGACCCCAACACCCGGAATTGGTTGCCGAAGACGCTGGCCATCGGGCCCACAGACCGCATGAGCGCACCCGCCGAGCCGAGCATCGAGATGCCCGACGTCGACATCGATGCACCCGAGCCGGCACCCGACGCCAGGCTGGTCCCCGATGTGAGTGCCGTGGACGACGACATCAGGGTCGTCAACGACGAGAGCGGCGAGGTTGACGACGTGGACGACATCGACGAGGCGGTCGAGGCGAGTCCCACGTTGGGCACCGCAGCGCTCAGCGGTGTGGACATCGCGGTGGTCAGCGGTGACACCGTCTGAGCGGCTGTGCCCGCGGAGGTGCTGGCGGCTTGCGCGACCGCGGCGGCTTGCGCGCCCAACCCAGCCGGGTTGGTACTCAGCAACGGAGATATGAACCGTGTCAACGTCGACGCCGCCTGTGAAGCACCGGCATAGCCGTACATCGCCGCCGCGTCCTGGGCCCACATCTCCATGTACTGGGCCTCGGTGGCCATAATCGCCGGCGTGTTCTGACCGAAGAAATTGGTCGCGATCAACATCATCAGCAGGGCGCGATTGGCCGCGATCACCGGCGGGGGCACTGTCATGGCGAACGCGGCCTCAAAGGCGGCCACCGCGGCCTTGGCCTGCGCGCCCGTGGCCGTGGCCAGCCCGGCGGTGGCGCTTATCCACGACACATAGGGGGTGGCCGCGGCCGCCATCGCTATCGATGACGGCCCCAGCCAGCCACTCGCCAGGTCGGCGATCACCGAGCCGTAGGACGACGCCGTCAAGTACAACTCGCCGGCTAACACGTCCCAGGCCACCGCGGCGGCCAGCATCGGGCCCGACCCCGGACCGGCATACATCCGGCCGGAGTTGATCTCCGGTGGTAACGCCCCGAAATCGAGCATCTATAAACCGCCGAAAATCAGCCGGCCGCGATCGCGTTGGCGGCCTCGGTGGCCGCATACGACCCGGCGCTAGTCCCCAACGTGTTCACGAACATCTGGTGAATCGCCGCGGCCAGGGCGCTGACCGCCTGGTACATCTGCGCGTGCGCGCCGAACTGTGCCGCGGTCAGCGCCGACACCTCGTCGGCGGCCGCGGGAACCACACCCGTCGTTGGGGCCGCCGCAGCCGCATTCTGAGCGCTCATCGCCGAGCCGATCCCTTGCAAGGTGCCGGCCGCCGCCGCCAGCGCCTCCGGCTGTGTGGTCACAAACGACATGTACTTCTCCTCACGGACATGGACCGACCCGCAAAGCGACCGCAGCCGCTGCGGTGACGTCCGGCCGCAGCGATCACAGGCCGGGGCCGTGGTACAAACGGATGATTTAGCTGTAGGCCATCATACATACTTTTTAGATGATGTGAACCAGATAACAAACTTGTAGTATCCACCTATGGCCGGCGATCGAGAGGATGCGCCCGTGCTGCTGATGACCGGCAAGGTGTTTGGTGGAGGGGTTGATACGGCGATCGCCGAGGCGCCGAGGAAGGCGCAACCCCGGCTCGGGCCGCGAACTGCTGGCCGCGTCCACCCCGCCGCTAGCAATGTCCGGGAACACCCAGCCGTCACATCGTTGCCTGCCCGGAGCAAGCTGCGGACTGACGAATTCGGGTAAGGCATTACTCGCGACATCACGCTGGCTTCGTCGAACGATGTCTCCATGACTACTACCGCCAATGCGGTCGGCGAGCGCCGTAAACACTTCGGTTTCGGTCGATTCGTCCAGAGCGAGCGCTCGCCCATAGGCGCCGTGCCGCGCAGGCTCGATCTAGTCGTCAGCTCCGTTGCAGCCCAACTGATGGATGCGACCGCATCCACAGCTGCCGAGCTGAGCCAAAAGGTGTTGGCAAACCTCGTCGAGCAATTCGGTGCGGACGCCGGCTTCTTACGCCACAACGACCACAACATCCGGGCGTCGAAGTTGATCGCGGAATGGCCGCCGCGACCCGACCGTCCAGGCCCGGATCCCCTAGAGGTTGTGCATTTCACGAGTGCCGCCCCCGTCTTCGCCTACTGCGCGCACCGCAAGGAACCGGTCGTGATCCAGCCGGGCCCGGCAGACTATGTCTGCCGGGCTTACCAGGGTCGGATCGCGGAAAGCCGCCGCGTCGCGTCGCCCTCGGTCGCCGCCGCACCGCTGGTTTCAAGGGGGGTGACCACCGGCTTGCTCGGCTTCATCAAATTCGAAGGTGACAGGACGTGGAAGCCAGAACTGATGGACACGCTCGGGGCGATCGCGTCTTTGTTCGCACAACTCCAGACCAAGGCGGGGGACGTCCTGACGGTCGCCATCGTTGGCCCGCGCGCAACACTATGACACGCGACTCACATTACGATCCAGTGGTCCATATTTTGGCCCACTGGACGCCGTCAGCCACCCCGCTCGCAACTGCTCGAGCCTCTGTGCCGTCCGAGTCCGGTAGATCTCGACGGCACGAAGCTTCACGTCCTCATAACCTCGAACGAGGTCAGGCAGCCCCGCGATCTCGGCGGCGAGCTCGACGGTCTGTGGTGATAGCCACTGCGCGACTTCGAGGATTGTGGCCCGATACTCGTCGACGAGTGTTCGCTCTAGCCGACGCATCCTGCTGTACCCGAAAATGTCCAGCCTGGTGCCGCGGACCCACCGCATCCCATAGAGCAGCCGCAGCCACGGATTGACCCACGATCCCAGGGCCAGCTTGTCCTTGAGACCCATGGCACGAAGCGATGGGGGGTGCAGTCGTATCTTGGCTGTCGCATCCTCACCGAACTCAGCGGCCAACTTCGAGCGGAAGGCGGGATCGACCGCCAAGCGGGCGACCTCGTATTCGTCCTTGTAGGCCATCAACCTGTAGAGGTAACGGGCTACCGCTTCCGTAACAATGGTCGTGCCGGCCGCAGCCGATTCTGCGACCCGGACCTGCTCCACAAAGTCCGTGTACTCCTTTGCGTAAGAGTCATTTTGGTACTCGACTAGGTCGCAAGCCCGCGATAGGACGATGCGCGCCAGTTCGCTCCCTTCGGCCGCCTGCACGGCGGCGGCGATCACGCGCGCGGCGTGTGGTGGCGGCGGAGGTGAGGACGAAGACGTTCTCCGGGTAATCATTTCGCCGGCCGCCAGCGGGTCGCACACCACTTGACGGCCGCGACGAAACGCCTGCAGATTCGTCTCCACGGCCGCGCCGTTCAACGTAATCGCCTGTTCGATTGCCGCGGCGGTCAACGGAATGGCGCCGGCCTGATACGCCGCGCCGACCAGAATCATGTTGGCGTACTGCTCGTTGGCGAACAGCTCCCGGGCGATGTGTCCAGCGTCGAGGTAAACAGCGCGCCGGGTCGATTCATCGATACGGTCTCGGATGGTCCCCGCGTCGGGAAAGGAAACCGTGGTGTCGACAATCATCTGACCGGTGGGCACCGTCGTGGTCGACACGACGGCGACGGTCCGGTCGCGCGACGCCACCTTCAGGTTGGCCGAGTCGGTTCCGACCAGGCTGTCGCAGACGAGATAGAGATCGCAGGTTCCCTCGACCAGCTTCGACGACCGAAGCTGCGGGGCGACGGTGATTTTCAGATCAGAAATGACTGCGCCACCCTTTTGTGCCAAACCGGTTTGATCCAGCCCGCGAACGGACTTGCCGTCCAGCAATGCGGCGGTGGCCAGCATCTGGGAGACCGTGACGACACCGGTGCCACCCACGCCGAGTATGCGCATCGCGAAGCCATCCGAACTGCGCACGTTTTCGGGTTCGGGAAGCCGGCTCCCGGCCAAAGGCGGCGTGTGTACCTTGACTCGTGCGTGTCCCGGGGTGACCGTCACAAAGGAGGGGCAATCGCCTTTTAGGCACGAATAGTCCAGATTGCATGATGACTGGTGAATCGCTGTCTTTCGGCCGAATTCGGTATCGATCGGATGGACGGAAAGGCAATTGGACTTCTCACCGCAGTCGCCGCAGCCTTCACAGATCCGTTCGTTGATCACCACTTTGGATGTCGGTGTCTCGATCTGTCCGCGTTTGCGCTTGCGGCGCTTTTCGGCCGCGCACTCCTGGTCGTGGATGAGGACGGTCGTGCCGGGCACTGCGGCGAGTTCCCGCTGCACCGCGATCATCTCGTCGCGGTCGCGGACCTCGACCTCTTTGGGCAGGTTTTGCGAACGGACACGGTCTAAGTCGTCGGTCGTGACGACGATCTTTGCCACGCCTTCGGCGCATAGCAGCTGAATGAGGCGTTGGAGAGTGAACGCGCCCACCGGATCTTGGCCGCCGGTCATCGCGACGGTCGAGTTGTACAGCAGCTTGTATGTGATGTTCTCACCCGATGCGACGGCTGCCCTGATCGCCAGGCTGCCCGAATGCGTGAATGTTCCATCGCCGATGTTCTGAATAAAGTGCTTTTCATCCGCGAATGGCGCCAGTCCCAACCATTGCGCCCCTTCGCCGCCCATCTGGGTCACTCCCATGACGTTGCCGACCAGCTTGTCATCCATGAACATGGTCATGCCGTGACACCCGATGCCTCCACCCACGATGCTGCCTTCGGGCACCCTCGTCGAGGAGTTGTGGGGACACCCCGAACAGAAATATGGGGTCCGGGTCAGCAGGGGAAGTTCGATACGCGCACGCTTGGATCGCTTCTGCCATTCCAGGACAGGTTCTATTGCGTACTCGTTACCCAGTCTGCGCGCCAGAGCCGTTGCGACACTGTCGGTGTCGAGTTCTCCGGAGGCGCTCACCAAAACTTGTCCACTGGGATCGAGCTTGCCGATCACACGAGGCGGGTTCGCCGTGCCATACAGCAGGTCCTTGATCGCGGTCTCGACGAACGCGCGCTTCTCTTCGACGACGATGATTTCGTCGAGCCCGCGCGCGAAGTTGCCGACTATCTCGGCATCGAGCGGATAGATCATGCCAACCTTGAGCAGACGAATACCGTAGTGGCCCAATCCGTCGTCACTGATGCCCAACATGGCCAGAGCTTCCCTGACGTCGAGGTAAGTCTTGCCAGCGGCAACTATCCCCAGACGATCTCGGTGTCCCTGCTGGACAATACGATTCAGTGAATTGGCTCGCGCATACTCGATTGCGCGCGGCAGCCTGTCGTCGATCTGGCTTTGCTCGAGTCGCAGCAGATTTCGGCCGATGACCCGTGCGTCAGGTGTGTGGTGGGCCGCGCCGAGGCCGCCGAAGCTGGGCTCGACGCGCGTGGAGTCGAGTGCCACCGTCATGGATCCATCGGCGACCGCAGTGACGATCTTGAGGCCCGACCACAGCCCGGTGAACCGGGACAGGTACGGCGCGTGCACAGCATGATCGAGCGCCTCTTGCGGATCGCAGGGATAAAGCGTGGGAATCATCAAGTCCGCCAACGCGAACTCGGATGCGCACGCCACGGTGGAAGACTTCGCGCCGGGATCGTCTCCGACCAGGGCGACAGCCCCGCCCAGCGGATCGGTGCCAATCAGGTTGGCGTGCCGAAGAGCATCGGATGCCCGGTCGAGTCCTGGAGATTTCCCGTACCAGTAGCCGGTGATACCCCGTGTTTTGAGCCGGCCGGCTGAACCTGCCAACTGCGTCCCCATCACCGACGTCGCGGCCAGTTCCTCGTTGACAGCGGGGCGGTGCACGATGTCGAATCCGTCCAAGGCCCCCCGCTGCCGCGCGATTTCGAGGTCCAGCCCGGCCAGAGGTGAGCCCTCGTACCCGGCGACGAACGTGGCCGTCTGGCAGCCTCGTGTCCTGTCGAGAATTGCGCGGTCACGAAATGCCCGCACGAGCGCCTGGACCCCTGTCAGGTGGACGGTGCCGGCGGTGCGGACGTATCGATCGTCGAGGGAATAGCTACCGATGGGCTGCGGAGATGTCATCGTGGCCTCGCGGTGTGCTCGGAACAGTTGGTCCACATAGTGGAACATACAAGACTAACAGTTTGACAAATCCTATTGTAGGATGCCAATTAGTATGTATGCTCCTTTTTGAGTGCATTGTCGGTATGGTCGCGCGAAGGCGCCGCCGTAACCACGACCCCTCAAGGGGCGACCTGCTTGCACTAGTCTAGGAGCGACATTGGGAACCTCGGCAGGAGTGTGGAGACTTTCGCCAAATGACGGGCGATACGCCGTATAGTTCGGGCATCGGGGTGCGGCCGATAACACCTGCGGATACAACCGAGATTTGCGATCTGCTCGAGCACGGCTTCGGTATCGCGGCCGATGACTGGCGCCCGCTCTACACGACCAACTGGCTGGCGGACAACCCGACCCGAGGCTTCGTTCTCACTGATGGCGGCAGGATCGTCGGCCATGTCGGCACGATCTACTCGCAGCGGGAGATCAACGGAAAGACCGGCATTGTCTGCAACTTTTCCGGCTTTTATATCGCGCCGGCCTATCGCGGTCGCGGCTTGGGGGCAACGCTCGTCGCGGCCGCCGTGCGCGACGAGCGCATCACCTACACCACCCTCACCCCCGCC
>DASPOT010000210.1:0-3631 GCA_035625875.1 Mycobacterium sp.
CGATTCGCCGTCTGGAACGAGGTCACCGGACTGACTGCCGCAGCCTGACCCATACCACCGACACCCAGCCCACCCAGCCCCTGCACGCCCCGATCCCCCAGCCAAGTTGACAGCGCCCATCGAATTCCTCGCCACCTACAAAGAAATCGGTAGCGGCTACGGCGGCGACAGCGAAGACCACAAATTCTTCGGACGCCACCAGACCATCTGACGCATTCGGGCTTTCAGTCAGACTTGGGCAGCGCAATACCTTCGCTCGTCGAGAATTCCGCATCGCTTTGCGTCAACAACCCCAGCGAGACCAGAGTGCGGGCGAATAGGACGTCGGTCAGTTAGGCCAGCGATACCGCCCACCGGGTCGGCGCGGCGCAGCTTACCCAGATGCGCAGCCGCAGCGTCCAGCACGACTCCGATAGTCGGCCGGATGGAACGCGACACGCCTGCTGGCCTCCGTGATTGACCACAAAGGATCGACTAACCTTCAGCCGCGTGAACCGTCAGCACTGGGCCGGCGTTCTAGCCATATTGGCCACGGCATGCTGGCTGTCGTCTCTAATCGTGACGCTCAGAAGGACCGGCATCATCTACGGGGGATCCGCATACCGATATCGCGGCCGCCATCGCAGGCATCGGTAACGCCCTTGCCAACGCTTTCAGCCGTGTGGTCGGTGGTGAAGACGATGCGGTCGATGCCGATCACGTTGGCCATGCTCAGGTAGGCGTTGTAGGACAGGCTCCAACTGGGGGTCCATGGCACCAGGGTCTTGGTCGGTGTACTCGCCGGCCAGGATGCCGCCGTAGAAGTTGCCCCGGAGGTATTCCTTGATGGTGCGTTTGAGGCCACCGCTGTCCTCGGGGCTCTACATCGCGGCGCACTCTCGACGAACCTGATTACCGGACAGCACCGGATGGCGGTCAGGCAACTCGTCGGCAACTAGTGTCGTGCACCAGACATTCTATAAATAAATGGTAAGCTGGGTGGGTGACGCGCAGGGGTCGGCTACCGCCCTGCGCCACGTCAGTATTTGATTACCGGGTGTAAGAATTCGGTTTGCACTCGTCGCTCGTAGGCAGAAATCAACGCCTTCCGTCCGCTTTCGCGCAATCTGCGTGCATCGAGGGCGTCGCTAAAGTCCGACCGCGTGACCTCCCCGTTGTTGATGGCGGCGAGTACGACGGCGTCACCAAGTGGTGCGCGGAACTCCTCCATCAGGTCAAGGGCAAGCGCCGGCTTGTTGCGGTTGCTGCTATGGAGGAATCCGGCATGCGGGTCTAACGCCCAGCAAACCACAAAACGCGAGGTCGGGAGCCTGTCTGCGTGCAGCGCGATTGTGTTAAAGCGTGACGCCCCTGTTGGTTTGCATCATCGCCCTGATCGTGCCTGTCGTGATCATCTGCATCATCTGCGCGGCCGTAAAGCTGTTCAACCTCGAGCACGTCAAGCTCAGCGCGAACGTCCTGAAGCTCGTCACGTTCAGCTTCAGTGTGAAGGGCCGTGGTGACCAGTAATCGAGGTGAGCCACAATGACGCGCGGCGCAGATAGATTGAGAAAGGCGCCATCGAACGCAAAATGTCTTGCAACACAATGCAATCCGCATCATCATTAACTGGTAATGGTGCGTGTTCAAGAGGTGCGAGTTGCTTAGGCGGTCGACGCGTACCGCCTTGTATGTGAGCGGCGGCTCCTGACAGCACGCCACGCATTGGTGGTCCGAGCCGTTAGCCGACGGTAGAACCCGGGGTACTTCCGAAGTCGTTTTCACACATCAGAGGAATAATGGCCCCTACGATCGCCACATGACGACGTTTGCCCTGGTGCATGGCGCATGGTGTGGTGCATGGTGCTGAGAGCGGCTTGCTCCGCTGCTCCGGGCACGAAAGTCACGATGTGGTCGCGACGGACTTGCCGTGCGAACGACGCCCGCGCCGCGTTCGAGGAGCGTGGCTACACGGCGCACACCCCGACGTTGCGGCATCACGAACTGCCCTTGAACGAGGTGCGCCAGTACTTCCCGAAGGGCAGCGACCTATCCGTGCACAGCGAAGCCGAGCTGGACCAGGTCGCCGCCGAACTCAACGACCGGCCCCGAAAACGCCTCCGCTACTGCAAACCCATCGATGAGATCGGCCACCTGTTCGCCGCGTAGGCTCTCCGCGCTGATCCGGAACGACCCCCCGCGACATGAGGCGGCGGGCGCTTGAGGCGGGCAGGGCCATCGCCCTGCCCGCAACTCCCTGCCCCAGAGCCGCAGGGTCCCGCGGGTCAAGAACCGGCCGCAGGCCGGTCCGCAGGGACGCGCAGCGCCCTTGACGCCTGGGCATGCCGGCCCGTACCAGCGCCTGCCACCGACCCGACCCCGCTACGCTCAACACGGACGAGCGATTCCGCTCGCGACGGGACGTGTTGCGACGACTGCCCGAATCCGCCGAACCCGGCGCGGACCACTTCAACCGAATCCACCCCGAACGAGCCAAGAAGCGGGCCATCAACGAACTCCAGGCATGGGCTACCAAGTCACCCTCACCCACGCCAGTTGATCACCGGCACTCAGGAAATCTTCGCGTCAGAGCGTTGACTGTTGGTCGCCGGAAGCTGCTGCAAATTCTGCCGAGGCCGGTGAACGGCAGCCAACACGCGGTGCCAGCCCGACGATGAAGCCCTGTGCGCACGGCGGAACCGACCCGTCGCTGCCCCGAGCCGGGGCTCGGGCAAAGGCGCTGTCACCCACGGGTCGTTATAAGGTCGTGACTATTCCTTGATTTGCCCGTAAGGTGCCTGCCGTGAAGCGACATCGATTAGCGAGCGGCCGACGAAAGCCTCCGGTGGTCATGGCTGCAGTCGTCGCCCAGGCCGCCGTATTATTTGTGGTCGGCGGAAGCGACCATCCACTCGCCGCCGGCGGCGACGCCGATTCAGTTGCCGGCGACGTTCCGCCGTGCTGCTTGCAGATCGTGGCAGCAGCACCGACCGCATCGTCGGGGGCTCCGTCCGGTGCGCAGACGAGTATGAGTTCCGGTCCCGGCAAGATGGTGTCGGCGTCGAGATGGCGGGTAGTTGGTCGAGATATCCCGCGCCTGTTACCCGTGGGGGTCGCTCCGGAGCAGGGCCTACAGGTCAAGACGATCTTGGCCGCTCGGAGTATCAGCGCGGCCTTCCCCGAGATCCGGACCATCGGCGGCGTTCGACCGGATTCGATGAGGTGGCATCCCCAGGGTTTGGCGCTCGACGTGATGATCCCCAACCCCGGCACCACGGAGGGCATAGCGCTCGGAAACGAGATCGTCGCGTTCGCGCTCAAGAACGCGAGTCGATTCGGGTTGCAAGATGCAATCTGGCGTGGCATCTACTACACCCCCAACGGCCCACAAGGAGGTGGGTACGGCCACTACGACCACGTCCACATCACCACCACCGGAGGTGGATATCCCACCGGCGGAGAAATCTACGTCCGCTAAGCGCGCACGCTGAAATTTTTGTGGAGCCGATGACCAGGACTCCTGACATGGGCGGGGTTTGGGCGACGGTGCGGCGACTGTGAGCTGCTGATTCGCTGCGTGTCGGAGCTGATTCCCGACCTGATCGCGATATAATTCGTGAAGTGTTTTACCGCGGTTTGGGGGTGCGGCGAT
>DASPOT010000211.1:0-6832 GCA_035625875.1 Mycobacterium sp.
GGCGAGCTCGATCGCCAGTGGCAACCCGTCGAGGCGACGGCAGATCTCGGCCACCGCCGCGGCATTGCCGTCGCTGACGCCGAAATCAGGCCGTACTCGGCGCGCGCGGTCGGCGAACAGCTCGATGGCTTCATCAGCCAGCGACAATGACGGCACCCGCCAGCTCACCTCGCCGGCCACCCCGATCGGCTCACGACTGGTCGCCAACACGGTCAGCCCGGGCGCCCCGCCCAGGAGGGCGACGGCCAGATCGGCGCACGCATCGAGCAGATGCTCGCAGTTGTCCAGCACCACCAGCATCTGGCGGTCGCGAACGAACCGCAGCAGGGTGTCCATCGTGGAGCGGCCCGGCTGATCGGGTAGCCCGAGCGCACGGGCCACTGTCACCGGCGCCAGCTCCGGGTCGGTGATCGGCGCCAGATCCACATACCACACGCCATCGCTGAACTCGTCGGATATCTTGGCGGCGACCTGGATCGCCAGCCGGGTCTTGCCGACCCCACCCGCACCGGTCAACGTCACCAATCGGTTCCCGGCCAGCAGCTCCCGCACCTCGTTCATCTGTGCTTCGCGGCCCACAAAACTAGTCAGCTGCGCCGGAAGACTGGTTGCCCCAACGGCTTTCGGTGTGCGCAGCGCCGGGAACTCGTTTACGAGATCGGGATGGCACAGCTGCACCACCCGTTCCGGGCGCGGTAGGTCCCGCAGCGAATGGCTGCCCAGATCGGTCATCCACGCACCCTCAGGGAGTCGATCGGCCACCAGTGGTTCGGTCGCACCCGACAAGACGGTCTGGCCGCCGTGGGCCAAGTCGCGCAGCCGTGCGGTGCGGTTGACGGTCGGGCCGGCGTAGTTACTCTCATCGCGTAGCTGGATCTCGCCGGTATGCACCCCGATGCGCAACCGAATCGGCGCCAGCGGCGCCCGCTGCAGTTCAAGTGCACACGCGACGGCATCGTCAAGTTGTTGACCTTGTGTGGTGGCTGCGAGGATTGGTCGTTGTGGCGATTGCGGCGAGGTACAAGGGCTACCGGTATCCGATCGAGGTCATCGGGCACGCGGTGTGGCTGTATCACCGTTTCGCGCTGAGCCTGCGCGACGTTGAAGAGCTGATGCTTGCCCGCGGTGTGGTGGTCACCTACGAGACGATCCGGTCCTGGTGTGCGAAGTTCGGGCTGGACTACGCTGCCCGGTTACGTCGTCGGCGA
This sequence comes from Mycobacterium sp., assembly GCA_035625875.1. Taxonomy (GTDB): domain Bacteria; phylum Actinomycetota; class Actinomycetes; order Mycobacteriales; family Mycobacteriaceae; genus Mycobacterium. The sequence goes on from DASPOT010000211.1 coordinate 1,209, forward strand.
CCCCGTCCCGGCGATAAATGGCACCTTGACGAGGTGTTCGTGAAGATCAACGGCACCACTGATTACCTGTGGCGCGCGGTCGACCAGCACGGCAACGTGCTCGACATCCTGGTGCAGTCGCGCCGCAACGCGGTGGCGGCCAAGCGGGTTTTCGGTAAGCTGCTCAAGGGCCTGCGATACGTGCCGCGGGTGATTGTCACTGACAGGCTGGCCAGCTATCAGGTCGCTCACCGCGAGCTTTTGCCGTCGGTGACCCATCGCCGCTCGAAGTACCTCAACCGGGCCGAGAACTCCCATCAGCCGACCAGGGTCCGCGAACGGGTGATGAAACGCTTCGCCTCACCTGGGCAGGCCCAACGGTTCTTGTTTGCGTTCGGCATCATCCGACAGCACTTTCGGCTCCGTCGTCATCTGATCAGCGCGCCCGAATGGCGAACCGAGATGACCAACCGCTTCGCGGTCTGGAACCAGATCATTACCGCCGCAGCAGCTTGAAAGACGCAGTCAACCACCATCTTTCGCCACCCCGTCCACTCACATCGACTGCGCCACAAGCATTCCCAAATAACTTGACGATGCCCTTCGTGGTGCTCCTCGACGTCTACACCGATGCCGAATACCAGGCGGTGGTCTTGAAGGAAGCCCCCGCGGCAATCGGATGGCAGCGCTGGCGCGAACGTTACCGGGACAACTTCGCAGACGTCGTCCGCGAACTAATCGGCAGCTTCGCCGCTGCGGGCCTGATCAACCATCCACCCGCCATGTTGGCCGCCACAATGCACGCAGCGCTCACCGAGCTGTCGTTTGAGGTTGCGCGGTCCAACGATCCACCACACACACGCACAGCGGCGCTCGCCCTACTCGATGAACTGATGTCCAAGTTCCGCGAACTCGTCTCGGATCCAGCCCAACAAGGGCCAGGCCCCAATCGTCGCCATCGCGGCGCTCGCTGACTACAGGCAGCGACGCGGCGCGGAACGGTCTGCTGCGGCGCGGCACGTGAATTGCGAACTTCGTTGGTTTGCGCCGTTTCTACCAGAACCCGTGACTAGGAGGCAGCGGCCTCATCAAAGCTCAACCGGGGGTCACGGTAACCGGCTCATACGAAGTTACCTCTTTGATCGAGGTCGCCAATGTACGAGTTGATAACGCGCCGACTCAACCAGCGGAAACCAGCGGTAGTGGGTCAGTTTGGAATCCGTGAAACTGACCGTTATGCGTGACCAGTCATGAAAAGGCAGTTACAATGGATTGCATGATCCGCGAACTGTTCGCAGAGGTGATAGCCGAACACACGTGGTGCTGCTATGACCGCGTCACCGGCCGCCCAGTTGAAGACAACAACTACGAGGGCGGTACATGGCGCTGCGAATGCGGCTGGACAACACTGGATCACTACAACCGCAAATCGAAGTGGATCGACTACAGCGACCACATCGCCGACGAGATCATGAAAGCCTTACGGAGCCACCGCATGCTCGACCATCTCATCGAGGCATTAACCGGATACGCACCGGTAGGCTGGAACCGGTGACGCGCAGCTGCTGTGGCTGTGAGGAGCTTCGGGTACGCGACCCACGTCACCGCCAGCCCGAATATAGGTGAAGGAGTTGTCTGTTCGGAGTTCTCCATTCCATCAGTCGAGTAGCGCGGCGATGTCGCGATGCGTCCAGACGCGGTGGGAGACGCCGGCGGCCATCGCGGGCGTGGTGGGGTAGCCGCCAGCGGCCTTAATCAGTGTGGCGTGGGGCCGGGCGAAGTTGTAGTTAATGTAGTGCAGCGACACCGCGTGCGCTAGGTTTTCCACCTTTTTACTCAGTGATCCTGCGTAGTCGACTCGGCTCACCTGCGGCAGTGCGGCGATCCGCGCGACCAGATCCTCGGCGACATCGAGAGCGATCGCCAGCGGCATGCGCCCCCCGACTTCCTGCATCCGGCGGATCGCGCGGGCCAGGTTGCGTTCGCTGGTCTCGCCCCAGCCTTTCAGGTTGCGCAGCTGTTCGTCGTGCAATGCGTTGAGTAGCTCGGGCATCGACGAAATGCCCAGCTCCAGATAGACCTGATAGTCACTGTCACGTTAATTGAAATATGTAGTGGCGCAGTTGATTGTGGAGCTATTGCGATGGATCAGCGTTGGGGCGTTGGTATTTCACGCGGCAGCGTCGAGCGCAGTAACCTCACGCCAGGCCGCGAAGCGCTCATCTATTTCGGTTCGCCATTGGGTCGCGCTGAGCCGATGCCTTCGTGGTCGAAAGTGCGCAGAGATGCCGCTGAAGGCCGACAGGAACCGTTGAGCATGCCGCACCGATTTAAAGCGTTTCATCGCCCGTTCGCGTTGCCGGGTGGGCTGATGAGAGTTCTCGGCGCGATTGTTGAGATACCGCGACTGCCGGTGGGCCACCGACGGCATCAGCTCGCGGTGAGCAACCCCGTAGCTGGCCAGCTTATCGGTCACCAACACGCGCGGCACATACCGCAGGCCCTTGAGTAGTTTACGGAAGAACCGCTTGGCCGCCTTGGCGTTTCGCCGCGACTGCACCAAAACGTCCAAGACGTTGCCGTGCTCGTCGACTGCACGCCACAGGTAACCGGTAATGCCGTTGATCTTCACGAAGACCTCGTCGAGGTGCCACTTGTCGCCGGGGCAGGGGCGGCGCCGGCGCAGCTGGCTGGCGTAGGCCTGCCCGAACTTGGCACACCAGCGCCGGATCGTCTCATAACTCACCACAACACCACGTACAAGCATCAGCTCCTCGACCTCACGAAAGCTCAGCGGGAACCGAAAGTACAGCCACACGCAATGGTTGATGATCTCCACCGGGTAGCGGTGGCCCTTGTACGACGCCGTTGCGTGCTCACCCCACCGATCCTTCCAGGGCGCCGACACTCACCAACGTGACAGTGCCCTCACGCAAGCTCAGCGGGAAGCGGTGATACAGCCACACGCAATGCGCGATGATCTCCGCCGGAAACCAGTGGCCCTTCTACGACACCTCGCTCGGATCCGACGAGTCGAGGACCGTCAGCTCCCGAGTTCGGCCGTAGCGTCCTGTCGCTCGAGACGTCGCTGTTCGTAGTAGGAGGCCTTCGATTCGACCAGCTCGAGGAACTGCGCGAGATCGTCTCGAGCGCGGGCCCCCACGTCGCTGAAGTCCTTGCGATCGAAGACCTTCCAGAACCGCAGCACGGGGCGGAGCACCTCATTCAGATGTGACCGTAGGTCGTAGATCCCGGCCTTGGCGATGGTGAGCGCATTTTCGGCAAAGCCCGGCATGCTGCTGCCCGGCATCTGGAAGTTGATCACTTCGCGAGCGATCGCTTCCATAGTCGTGTTGGGTTCAACGTCCAGAGCAGCGGCTACCAGGTTCCGATAAAGGCTGGGCGCCGGCACGCGCCACACGTACTGCCGCCCGATCGCGACCGCACCTCCTCGGTGCTGACCTGGAGGAGGTACGTGCGCCGACCGGTTGCAGTACAACCGGCCCAAGGTGCGCATCTCCACCACGTGCGCCGGCGGCTTTCCAGGGTCGTCCGCACGCGATCCCATTGCGGCCCATACGCGTGCGATAGAAGCGCATAGTTGCTGTCGGTATATCGCCATGAGTCCTTGGTCTGCCGGATCTCATCAAACAACCGTTTTGTGGTCACGAAATCAACGTACGCGAGACCAACGACGTTTGATTGAAGCGTGATCACGGGTGATCAGCAAGGCGTGAGCTCGCGTTTCTTTCATGGATAACCCGCAGGTCAGCGGAAGCGGACGTTCAAGGTCGCCAGGCCGAAGATCTTCCGGCCACCGGACTTCGCGGCGACAATGACGACACCGGTGCGGGTCGCCGGGTCCAGCGACTTGATCCGGCCGCTGTACTCAATGTCTGTGCCATCGGTGGCCGACACGATCGCGGGCTGGGACAGCCGCACCGCGTAGCGGGTAACCGCACCGGGGTCGCCCGACCATGCGGAGGCGAATCCGGCACCCAAACCCATGGTGAGCATTCCGTGGGCGATCACATCGGGCAACCCGGCCAGCTTGGCAATGTCTTCGTCCCAGTGAATCGGGTTGGCGTCGCCGGCCACGCCCGCATAGTTCACCAGGTCGCCCCGGGACAGTCGGGCGTGGTGTACCGGTAGCTCGTCGTCAACGTTCACGTCATCGAAGGACGGCGTACCTGGCGTGCGGGTTGTGCCTCCCTCGGCGATCCGAACCTCGACCTCGGGGCGCACCGTCTTCTGGTAGACGGCATCGGATTCGCCGATTGCGAGGATATTGACGTCGTGCATCATGGCGTTCTGCACGGCTGTCTTGATCGCCGGATCGACATCCTCGGCGGTGACGCCGACGACGGTGGTGTGCAGGGTGTGCACCCGCTCGCCGGCAGTGTCGGTGAAGGTGTTGGTCACGGTGATCAGGTCTCTGCCGGCGATCCTGCGCACCGACGACAGTTCGACGTCAATATGCAGCTCGTCGCCGACCACGATTGGGCGGTGCTGCTCAAAGACTTCTTCGGTCTGCACGTAGGTGTCATAACCGACGACCACCGATTCGAACATGCGCCGATTGCAGGCCATGGCCGGGGTCGACGTGAACGTCAGCGGCGCCACCAGGCCGGAATATCCCAGTTCCGCGGCGGCGGCGACATCCCAGTGCGCGGGGTGGTAGTCCTGCACTGCACGGGCGTATTCGCGTACCTTCTCGCGGCCGACAAGGTAGGTGTCGTCCGCCTGGTAGTAGTGGCCGACCCGCGATTCGATTGCCGACGCTTCCGCTGCTGCGGTCATGAATTTGCTCAACTTTTCTATCGGCTTGTTCGTTGAGGCCGACCAAAGCACACTAACGCGCGGACACCGCAGCAATACACGCCGATACGCTTCGCCGGTTTGTGTCCGCGTGACCTTCTGATGCTCGTCACGCGCTATCACGGTGTCTGGATTATCGCTCCCGCCTCCAACGAGACACCCGTCATCGCCGATGTGCGATTCACAGCGGGCGCGGAAATGGATCGCGGCGATTCGGGCACAGCTGGAAACGGCCAGTCAGCGCCGCGCCCACAGACCGAACAATCGCCCGGCCTGTTCGGGTCGGGGCAGGCTGAGCGCATCACCAGACCCAAGTGCGAGCGGTTGCTGCTGCGTGGTATGCGGTGGTGCGGATGCACCGCGGCGCCCGTATATGCCGGCGCGCCGCGCAAACATCTGCGACCTGTGCTGGACGAACGCCGCCGGGATGCTGTGATTTCGGTGCGGCGTGGGATGATTCCCGGGGGCTGACCGGGCTCAGAGGGTGGCGACGTCGGCCTGCTTGGCGCGGACGGCTTCGGCGGCGGTGCGCAGGGCGGCCAGCTCGGTCTCGCTAAGGTCGCGCTCGACGATGCGGCGGACGCCGACCGCGCCGATCTCGGCCTCCACGCCCAGGTAGACGCCGGAGATTCCGTACTCGCCATCCACCCAGGCGCAGACCGGCATGACCTGGCCGGAGTCCTCGGCTACCGCGCGGGCCATCCGGGCCGCGGCGGCGGACGGGGCGTAGTACGCCGAGCCGGTCTTGAGCAGCGCGACGATCTCGCCGCCGCCGTTGCGGGTCCGGGTGACGAGTTGCTCGATCTCGTCGGCGGGCAGCAGGCCGG
>DASPOT010000212.1:0-128688 GCA_035625875.1 Mycobacterium sp.
CTTGGAGCCCTGATACAGATAGAGCCCCTTCAAGCATGCCGCCGCCGTTTCCAAGGTGGCCTGGCCGTATGGACGCTTGTCTGTCCGCCAGGGACTGCCGAACGGGCCGCGATACTCCGCACCAACAGCTCCCATGTAGCGCTGCAGGTCTCGAAGCGTCACCGTCTCTGGTGTCAGCGCTTCGAACTGTAGCCACCGCAGGTGGTCGACCAGCAGGTAGGCGTACGTACGGTCCGTGCCACCCGCGCATGTGCGGAGGAACCCGTCGGCGATCTCATAAACCGTGCCATCCTCGTGCAGGATCGTGTACGCCCGTCGACCATCGCGTCGAACAATCTCCTGAACACGGACACCTCCGACGGCAGGTCGACCAGCCACCAACCACCCCGCCTCTCGCGAACGTCACAAACACGCCATCCAAAATCGGTTAGGCGAACGCTACTTGAGAAAACGAGCATTTTCGCGAACGACACGCACGGCGCTTGGGCGGGTCAGTTAAGTCGAGAAACAACACCCCGCGGTGCGCACGGCTGACGGCGCCCGGGCGGGCCATCCCCGAACCCCCGCCGACCAGCGCCGCCACGCTGGAGCTGTGATGCGGCGCCACGAACGGCGGCCTGGTGATCAACGGCGTGACCCCCGACAGCAGGCCAGCCACCGAGTGAATCGCGGTAACCTCCAGCGCCTCGCTGTCCGACAGCGGCGGCAGTAAACCCGGAAGACGTTGCGCCAGCATCGTTTTCCCCACACCAGGCGGCCCGGTCAGCATAAGGTGATGGGCCCCGGCAGCGGCCACCTCGACGGCAAAACGTGCTTGAGCTTGACCCACCACATCGGCCAGATCCACCGACGGATCCGATGTCGTGAACACCGCGGTGATCCTGTCGTCCAGCCGAGCCGACCCACTCAGCCACGCCTGCAAGTGTCCCAGGGTGCGGACACCGCAGACGTCGATGCCGTCGACCAGGCTGGCCTCCGCCAGGTTGTCCACCGGAACAACGACCGCCGGCCAGCCGTCGCGTTTAGCGGCCAGCACCGCAGGCAGCACCCCGTGCACAGGCCGGACCCGGCCGTCCAGCGCGAGTTCGCCTAGCAACACAGTCTTTTCCAGACGTGGCCACGGGTTCTTTCGATGTGCCGACAACACCGCCGCTGCCAGGGCGACGTCATAGACCGAGCCCATTTTCGGCAGCGTCGCCGGTGACAGCGCGAGCGTGAGCCGGGCCATCGGCCAACGGTTCCCGCAGTTGGTGATCGCCGCCCGGACCCGGTCCCGAGACTCTTGCAGCGCTGCGTCGGGCAGACCCACTAGGTGCACGCCTGGCAGCCCTGAGGTGATGTCGGCTTCGATCTCCACGATCTCGCCGTCCAACCCCCGAACCGCGACCGAGAATGCACGTCCCAGGGCCATCAGCCGATTCCTTGCAAGTGATAGATCTCCGGGCGGCGACGCCTGCCGAACCGCACGCCGATCACATCGATCCGGATCGCCGCCCAGCTCTCGCCCTGACTGGCGAGCCATAGCGCCGCCAGCCGACGTAGCCGAAGGACCTTCCGTCCGGTCAGTGCTTGTGCCAGACCGCCGAAATCGTCGCCGCTACGCGTCTTCACCTCCACGAACACCGCCGTGCCGGTCGCCGGGTCGGCGGCGATCACATCCAGCTCGCCGTATCGGCAGCGCCAGTTGCGGGTCAGGATCCGGAGCCCCAGCTTGGTCAGGTGATCCACAGCCGCCTGTTCGCCAAGGGCTCCCAGTTGGGCCCGAGTCAATGTCGTCATGCGACCACGCTGACCGGTAGCACCGACATGCCGCGGCGCGCCTAGCCTGTCGAGCTCGTCGCGGTGACCGGTTATCCCCAGTGGCGCGCCGATCCACAGCCAGAAGCTCGGGCCTGGTTTAGTACCTTAGTGGGCCGGCACATCGCGACGGTGGGGGGCCTAGAGCGGTTCTGGTATCCGGCAGGGCGCGGGCGGTGGGGTCTTTGCTCCGCGGCTGACGGCGGGTCAGGATGTGGATCCTTTGGCCGCCACATCAGGGCACTTAGCCATCCGGCGACGATGCACGGCCGCGGGATGAACACCTCCAGCGCGGAACCCGCCGTGATCTCGGCGAGCGCGGCCTCGCAGGCGGCCTTCTGCTGGGAGTAGTAGTGCTCTGGCGATCCACGCGGCGGCACGTCCTCGGTGAGCGGCACCGGGTTGTCGGGGTGGTAGCCGTACGCCGCCGCCGATGAGGTGTAGACCAGACGCCTCGGGCGCGCGGCGGCGACCGTCGCCTCGAACACGTTGCGGGTGCCCTGCAGGTTGACGCGTGCGCTCTACTCACGTGAGCCCATGATGACGAACGCCAGGTGGATCACCACATCGACGCCGGCGACCAACGCGTCAACCGCATCGCGGTCCAGGATGTCACCCTTGTTGGTATATGGTTTTCGTCCAGCCATGCGTTGACGGGTCGAACGGCCGACGCGCCATCCCGACGATTTTCTCCACGGCTGGTTCGCGCTCTAACGCCGTCGCCGCCGAGATGCCGATCTCTCCAGTCGGGCCGGTGACGGCCATGGTAAGTCCCACATGGCCATTCTTCCCACCATGTCCGAAACCCAAACGGGTGCCAGCCCCGAGGATTCGCGAGGCATCGGGTGCGGGGTGCGTTGCTCGGCGAGTGAGGATGGCGGTAGGAAAGCCCACCCGCTCGTCGCGAATGCTCATAGAGCACGCTGGTATCGCGTGCAACCTAGGCCGGTGGGTGCACGGAGCTCATGAACTTAACGAGTGAACTTAACGAGCGGTACGGGAGCTGGACGATCTGACGACGCGGGCAGCCGGTATAACGGAAGCCGAGCGACTTCATCATCGGTTCATATCGACGCAGTCGATAATTGCCCGTCGGGGGAAGTGCCGGAAACGAGGAACGACGTGGTGGACGACGCAGAAGTGCCGGAAACGAGGAGCGACGTGGTGGACGACTCCGGTGGGTCATCGCCCAACCCTGTAGCAGTAGACTCCTCGACCGTCTTCGCCGCACTTGCCGACATCATCTACCACGGCTCGGACCCCGCTGAGATGTATGCCGCCATTTGCATTGCCGCAACCCTGATCGTGCCCGGCTGTGACCATGCCAGCCTGATGGTGCGCCGCAATGATCAGTACGTCACGGTCGGCGCTAGCGACCGGGTCGCGCAGCGGATCGACGATCTCGAACGGAGTGCCGGTGACGGCCCCTGCATCGACGCGATCGAGGAGGAAAATCCCCAGATCGAACCGGACTTGACCACGCCGACCCACTGGCCCAAACTCGCCGCCCGCCTGCTCGCCGAGACACCGGTGCGGGGTGCCATGGGATTTCGGCTCCTGGTCGACAAACGCAAAACCGGTGCGCTGAACCTGTTCAGCGACACCCCCAACGTCTTCGACACCGAGTCCGCCGGACGAGCCATCGTGCTGGCGTCCTTCGCCAGTGTCGCCATCAACGCAATCGCTTCGGGCGAAGATGCCGCCACCCTGCGACGAGGACTGCTCAGCAACCGGGAAATCGGCAAGGCTATCGGCATGCTGATGCTGTTGCAGGGAATCTCCGAGGAGGAGGCGTTCGACATGCTGCGACGCAACTCCCAGGAGCTCAACATCAAGTTGGCCGAGGTGGCACGGGTGGTCATCGAACGCCGCGGCCAACTGCCCTCCGGCAGCCGCCCGGGCATTTAGTCCTCGGCGGACTTACTCGGGCAGGCGCAGCTCGGGCTTCTCCACCTCTTCGATGTTGACGTCCTTGAAGGTGACCACCCGCACCTGCTTGACGAACCGGGCGGGCCGATACATGTCCCATACCCACGCGTCGGCCAGCCGCAGCTCGAAGTACACCTCGCCGTCAGCGTTGCGTGGCACCATCTCCACACTGTTTGCCAGGTAGAACCGTCGCTCAGTTTCTACGACGTAGCTGAACTGGCCCACGATGTCCTTGTATTCGCGGTATAGCGAGAGCTCCATCTCGGTCTCGTATTTCTCGAGATCTTCGGCACTCATCTGCTCAGCCGTCCTTCTGCTCGGCCAATATGCCCGGATGCTCCACAGGCCGCCGCACGGCCCGCATCGTCGTCAGGCTAGTCCCATCGTTCCTCACCGCTATTCGCCGCCCTCGTCCGGTACGGTCGGCTTGAACTCGGCCACCAGCCGGGTGCCCGATCCGGTCGCCACCCGCCGGACGTTGATGAACGAATAGCGGTGCTCAGGGCAAGGGCCCAGCTCGGTCAGCGCCGCGCTGTGCCCAGGTGTGCAGTAGCCCTTGTGCTCAGCAAAGCCATAGCCGGGATGGTCGGTCTCCATCGCGACCATCAACCGGTCACGGCTCACCTTCGCCAGCACACTGGCCGCGGCGATGCAGGCCGCCGTAGCGTCGCCGTCGATCACCGGCAGCGAGGGCATCGGCAGTCCCGGCACCCGAAAGCCGTCGCTCAGCACGTATCCGGGCCGCACCGACAGGCCGGCCACCGCGCGCCGCATGCCCTCAATATTGGCCACGTGCACCCCGCGCCGGTCGACCTCGACCGACGGGATGAACACCACGTGGTAGGCCAGCGCGTGGCGGCAGATCAGCGGGAACAGCTTCTCCCGCACCTTCCCGGTGAGCTTCTTCGAATCATCAAGGACAGCCAGGCTGTCCAACCGCCCCGACCCTAACACACAGGCCGCGACCACCAGCGGACCTGCACAAGCGCCGCGGCCCACCTCGTCGACCCCGGCGACCGGCCCCAGACCACTGCGATACAGCGCGGACTCCAGGGTACGCAACCCGGCGGATTTGCGGATCACCGTCCGCGGCGGCCAGGTCGTGGCCATGCCTACCGACCCTGCTGAGGATCCACCGAACCCACACCACCCCATCGCGACGGCGGCCACACGATGAACCGGGCCTTACCGATGACATTGGCCACCGGCACGGTTCCCGACATCGGATCACCGGTACACAGCAAGGCCCGCCGCTTGTCGGCGTCGATATTGGCGCAGTGAGCGCGCGAGTCCGCCGAGTGAGTCCGGTTGTCACCCATCACCCACAGCCGTCCCGGCGGGACGATGACCGGCCCGAACTCGCTGCCCAGACAGGGGTACACCGACGGGTCGGCCATCATGGTGGCCGGATCCAGATACGGCTCCTTCAGCCGCTTGCCGTCGACCGTCAACCCGGTGTCCGCCCGGCACTGCACCGTTTGACCCGCGACCGCGATGACCCGCTTGACTAGGTCGTTTTCGTCCGGAGGCACGAAGCCGACGAACGACAGTGCGTTCTGCAGCCAGCGCACCGCGATGTTGTGGGAGCGGATCGACTTGTACGCTTCGTTCCACGACGCCGGTCCCCTGAACACAATCACGTCGCCGGGCTGAGGTGAGCCGAAACGGTAGCTGAGCTTGTCCACCATGATGCGGTCACCGATGCAGCCCGAACACCCGTGCAGAGTGGGTTCCATGGATTCCGACGGAATCAGGTAAGGGCGGGCCACGAAGGTCAGCATGACGTAATAGAGAACCACCGCGATCGACGCCAGGATGGCGGTTTCCCGCAGCACCGCTCGCTTCTTGCGTTTCGGCTCGTCCGTGGCGGCCGCATCGGGGGTGGCGGGATCGCGTGTCGAGACTCGGGGCTTCGCCGGATCGGAATCGGATTGGCGCTCAGGCGACGAGTCCGTGGTTTCGGTCACGACATCAGCGTAGCCAGCAGCATCCGCGGCATCGCAGGCCGCACGCCCGGCGACGATGCCGGCCGTGTGCGCTCAGCGCTTCTCCTTGATCTTGGCTTTCTTGCCGCGCAGTTCACGCAGGTAGTACAGCTTGGCGCGGCGCACATCGCCGCGGGTCACCACCTCGATGCGGTCGATGTTCGGGGAATGCACCGGGAAGGTCCGCTCGACGCCGACGCCGTAGCTCTCCTTGCGCACCGTGAACGTCTCCCGGATGCCGCCGCCCTGGCGGCGGAGGACCGCACCTTTGAACACCTGGATGCGCTCCTTGGCACCCTCGATCACCTTGACATGCACATTGACCGTGTCGCCGGGGCCGAAGGCCGGAATGTCGTCGCGCAGCGACGCCTTGTCGACGAAGTCCAGCGTGTTCATCGGACACTTCCTTGCGGCTCGCGGCTGCGGGCAACTACTGGGGCCGGAGGCGCGTGGGCGGTCACCGAGCCGATGGATTTAGGCATCTGGGCGTATCTCGCAGCGGGCGGGCGCACCGGCCAGTGCGGACAACTGCTCAATTATGCCAGATGGTGCGCACGCAGCGAAAATCACAGGAAATCGGAGCCGATCGTTAACATCCGCGTGCGCCGACGAATGGTAGATATGACTGAGGCCTACCCGCCCGAACGGCAAAACCACGACGCGCCGGGCAGATGGCAGTGGACGAGCCAAACCTGTGTTCTTCTAACGTTCGAGGAGGGCCATGCGAGCACGGCCACCAATGCTGCTCACCGCCGCCATAGCGGTGGTGATGGTGTTGGTGGCTGGGTACGAGGCGAAGGTGTACGGCGCGCCCGCGGGCGATTCGGTGAAACGCCCCATGACGCTGGCTTCACCGCTGGTCCGGGCAATCATGCCGAACGCCGCATTCGGCGGCTTACCGGCGCGTATCCAGCGGGCAACCGAAGAAGCCGCCGACGACGGCGCCACCATCTCGGTTGCGGTGCTCGATCGCGCCACTCACCAGATGGTTTCCAACGGCAACGTGGAGATCATCGCAACCGCTTCGGTGGCCAAGCTCTTCATCGCCGACGATCTGCTGCTGCAGGAATCCCAGGGCAAGATCAAACTGTCGCCGGAAGACCGCCAGTCACTGGACCTCATGCTGCGTTCATCAGACGACGACGCCGCCGAGAAATTCTGGAATCAGGGCGGCGGTGACGCCATCATCGCCCAGGTCGCGGGCCGGTACGGACTGACCTCCACCGCGCCCCCCAGCGATGGGCGCTGGTGGAACACCATCAGCTCGGTGCCCGACCTGATCCGCTACTACGACATGCTGCTCGACGGCTCCGGCGGGCTGCCGCCGGAGCGGGCCGGCGTGATCGTCAGCAACCTGGCCCAGTCGACCCCGACCGGAATCGACGGCTACCCGCAGCGATTCGGCATCCCGGATGGGCTGTACGCCGAACCGGTCGCGGTCAAACAGGGTTGGATGTGCTGTATCGGCGACGACTGGATGCATCTGTCGACCGGGGTGGTCGGCGCGGACCGCCGCTACGTCATGGTGATCCAGTCACTACAGCCCTCCGATGACGCCACCGCGCGAGCCGTGATCACCCGCGCCGTGAAGACGATATTTCCCATCGGCCGGATTTGACCGGCCGGCGTCCTTTCCGCAAGGTCGCCCACGGGAAGGATGCCCGCCACTGCCGCGATTCCGGTCAGACCGACGGGTTTAGAACAGCCCGGCGAGGACCGATACCAGATCGACGCCCAGCTGCGAGGCCATGCCCGTTATAGCGGCAGGGTCGAACAGCCCCGTTACAGCCGCAGGGTCGAACAGCCCGGTGAGGGCCGGTAGCAGATCGGCGCTCAGCTGCGAGGTGATGCCGGTCAGGTCGCTTGGGTCCAACATTGCCGCGAGGCTCCCGGGGTTCAGCAACCCGTCGAGGCCGGCTCCGCCCAGCAGGCTTTCCAGCTGCCCAGTGACCGCACTCGTCGCTGTCTGCGGGTCGGCGATGGCAGCCGCGAGCTGCTGGGGCAGAAAGTTCACCAGGAAGGGAACCAGACCGCCGATCGGCGTGCCCCCGGCTGTGAGGTGAATCGGCGAAAGAAGGTTGATAGGCACACACGCGGCGATGCCGACGGCGCCGCTGCCCACGCACGGCGCGTCCAGCACAAGGCTAGGGTGCATGGGCTGAACGAGAAGCCCGCCGAGGGGAATGGTGCCCCCCACGCTCGGCGTAATGGTCGCCGATCCCGGAGGTATGAACGGGGGTATTCCCGGTATTGTAAACGTGATCGGGGGTATCGACACCTCTGGTATCGATAGCGGCGTTTCGCCGTTGAGGAAGCCGTTGGCGATGACGGCGGGCGCATCGACGAGTGCGCCAAGCGCCCCCAGAAAGTCCCCGCTCTCCAGATCGCCGGTGATGGCGCCGACGCTACCGCCGGCCGCGACCACTGCCTCGTAGGGCGCACCGATCGCATTAACCAGGAACGCTATCGGCAGCCCCAGCAAGAGATCGGCGGAGCCATGGATGAAGGGAGGAGTGGTATCAATTGCAGGCAGAGTGAGCGTTATCCGTGAGCGCGCTGATCACGTTGGTGGCGTTCTGCGCGATCTCGCCGGGGATGTCCAAGATGCCGCTTTCAAACAGCTCCGCGCTGGGCAGCATCAGCAGGCTGCCCAGGATTGTGTCGATCCCCGACGCCGCACCGGTGAGGTTGCCCGACGCGAGGTCGCCGAACACCGTTCCCAACTGGCCCGGCAGCTCCGAAAGCCCGGTGCCCAGCGCGCCGCCGACACTTTCGAGCCCGGTGACGATGGTGTTGAGGTAGCCGAGCTGGTTATCGATGAACTGGTGCAGGAACGGGAACGGGTCCGCCTGCCAGGCGGCCAAGATTAGTTCCAGGTTGGCGAGCGTATTCGTGACGAGTTCGGAGTACGGCGCCAAGACACCGGGCGTGGCGGCGGGATCCAGGTTCGCGAGCAATCCGCCGAGGGTTGGCAGGTCAGCGAGACCAGGGACAGACCCACCGCCGGTCAGCCCTCCCATGGGATTGAGCAACTCGGCGACGGCATCGCCGCCCGTTCCGAGCAAATCCGTACTCGCAGCGGACAGCTGCACCGCGGGTACCTGGATGTCGGGTAGGGGGACGAAGCGTTAGCTGCATGGCCGTCTCCCTTGAGGTGGCCAACTTTGATGGCGTTCAAAACTGACGCCCCCGATAGTACCTGAGAGCTGCCTGAGAAATAAAGAAGATCGCGATAATATTTGGCGGCTTTGTTGACGTCGTGATTGATCTTGATGATCTCGATCAACGGGATGTAGTTCGTTTCAGCGACTAATTTGCTAGACTTTCAAGATTCTGTTACAAATATGGCGTTAATGGCGTTAATGGCGTTAATGTTTGCAGCGGAGGGCGGCCTCATAGTTGCTCAGGCACGGCGAAAGTCAGCGGCGCCCGTCACGTCCACGGTGGCCCGGTGGTGGCGACGCCCGCCCAGCGGCAATCAGGCCGCGACCCTGCCCGTCCATACCGCGCGCATACCGCGCGCCGAGGGGCTCGCTTGATCACGCCGGCCGACACAGTCGATGGATCCAAGCCCGCTTTCGGCGCGAGCCGGTAATCGGATCTAGTCCGGGCCCAATCCGATTGCCCGGCTCCTCAGCCGCCCGCTACGCGGCCCGCATCGTCGCCGGGCACAAGGTCGGGACGGCGTTCGCGGGTGCGCTGCAGCGAGACCTGCCGCCGCCAGGCGTCGATACGAGCATGGTCGCCGGACAACAGGACCTCGGGGACATCGAGGCCACGCCAGCTCGGCGGCCGAGTATAGGTCGGACCCTCCAGCAACCCCGACCGGCCCGGCGAGTGCGAATCATCTTGGTGCGACTCCGGATTGCCCAAGACGTTAGGCAACATCCGGACCACCGCCTCGATCATCACCAGGGCCGCCGATTCCCCTCCCGGCAACACGTAGTCGCCGATCGAGACCTCCTCCACCCGCATCCGCCGCGCGGCATCGTCGATGACCCGCTGGTCGATGCCCTCGTAGCGGCCGCAGGCGAACACCAGGTGCGCCTCGATGCTCCACCGCTGGGCGGTGGCCTGGGTGAAGAGCACCCCGGCTGGCGTGGGCACAACCAAAAGCGTGTCGTCGGAACAGATTTCGTCGAGCGCTTCGCCCCAGACCGGTGCCTTCATCACCATCCCGGGGCCGCCGCCGTAGGGCGCGTCGTCCACCGACCGGTGCACGTCGTGGGTCCAGCGGCGCAGATCGTGCACCTCCAGCGCGACCAGACCCGACTGGATCGCCCTGCCTGGCAACGATTGCCGCAGCGGCTCCAGGTAAGCCGGGAAGATTGTTACAACGTCGATACGCACTGCTAGCTCAGATCCAGCAGGCCCTCGGGCGGGTCGATCTCGACGGTCCGGTCGTGCAGCGACACCGACGTCACGATCGCGCTCACGAACGGTACCAGTACCTCCCCGCCGTCGTTACGCTTGACCGCCAACAACTCACCGGCAGCGGTATGCAGCACCTCGGCAACGGTGCCCACCTGCTGACCCGTCGTCGTCCTGACCCGAAGGCCTTCCAGCTGATGGTCGTAGTAGGTGTCCGGCTCATCGATCGGGGGCAAGTCCTCGGAGTCGACAATGAACATACTGCCCCGCAGCGCGTCGGCCGCGTCACGGTCATCTACTCCGGCTAACCGCACCAGCAGCCGCCCGCCTTGCTCGCGGACCGCGTCGACGACATAGCTGCGTTGCTGATGATCGGATCGCTTGGCGTGCAAGGTGGCGCCGGGCGCGAACCGGGCGCCGGGATCGTCGGTGCGGACTTCGACGACGACCTCGCCGGTGGTGCCGTGCGCCTTCACCACGCGCCCGACTAGTAGCTCCATAAGAGCTCCATTGCAGGGCTCGGCTACTGGTCGGTGTCCACCACGTCGACGCGGATACCGCGGCCACCAATACTGGCAACCAGGGTGCGCAAGGCGGTCGCGGTGCGTCCCCCGCGACCGATCACCTTGCCCAGATCGTCAGGATGGACATGCACTTCGACGGTCCGCCCACGCCGGGTGGTCACGAGATCCACCCGGACGTCGTCCGGGTTGTCGACGATCCCGCGGACCAGGTGCTCGACGGCGTCGACGACGGTACTCATGGTGCCAGTCAACTCTCGGTCGCCGGCGCGGCCTGCTCGCTGCCCTCGGCCGGCGTGTCCGCCCTCTCGGCTTTCGGACCCTGCTCGGCCTCGGCAGTCTCTTCGGCCTCGGCGGCTTTCTTGGCCGGGGCTTTCTTCTTCGGTTTCGCGGCCTCAGCGGTGGGAGCGCCCTCGGCGGCGGCCAGCGCGGCGTTGAACAACTCCAGTTTGCTGGGCTTGGGTTCGGCCTTCTTCAACCTGCCCTCGGCGCCGGGCAGGCCTTTGAAGTTCTGCCAGTCGCCGGTGATCTTTAACAGCTTGAGGACGGGTTCGGTGGGCTGGGCGCCCACGGAAAGCCAGTACTGGGCACGCTCGGAGTCGATCTCGATGAGGCTTGGCTCTTCCTTGGGGTGATAGCGGCCGATGATCTCGATCGCACGGCCGTCGCGCCGGGTCCGTGCGTCGGCGACGGCGATGCGGTACTGGGGATTGCGGATTTTGCCAAGCCGAGTGAGCTTGATCTTCACAGCCATGGTTACGCGAATACTCCTGTAAGTGTCACGCTGCAATTCAGCGACCCGGGCAGGATGCCCGGATCCGGTTTTGCCTCGCGTGTGTGGCCGCCGGGCAGCACGTGGTCGCACGGCGGACAGCCGCCCATTGTGCCAGAGCAAGGTCGCGCGGTGGAAATTCGCCGAGTGTGTGCCGTATGCCCGAGTAACGGCCGCAGAAACCCACACACTCTGCGTCAAGGACGCCGGTCGAAGCACTTGGTCTCGGCTCGGCGGCTCATCCGCCATCCGTGGCGGTGCGGACGAACTCGTCGTCATACCAGAGGCCCAGCAGCATAGTGCTGGGGCTTTCGCCCCCGAGCACCATCGGTGCGCTCCGAGGGGACCGGTGGCGTTAGCCATCGGGGGAATCGGGGCAGGCGAACAAGCCAGGGAGCCAGTGGTTGTCGGTGTCGTTTCGTAAGCTGCGTGGTATGTCCGAGCGCCGGTTTCGACGGGCGGGTGGCGGGCTGTGCTCGCCGAGGCTGCATGTGGTGTGGTGCCCGAAGTACCGGCGCCGGATTCTGGGCGGGCGGGTGGCTGACTGTGCGAGCGGGGTGAGCAGATCGCCGACGAGCGTGGCTGGCAGATCGTGGCCGGGGAAGTCATGCCTGAGCACGTGCACCTGTTTGTGCGGGTCGGCCCGACGGAGGCGCCCGCGGCGGTGGTGCGGGCGTTTAAGGGCTGCACCGCGCGGGTGTTGCGCCAAGGGTTCCCGCACCTGCGCAGGCACATGGAGGTGTTGCGGCCGCCGTCGTATTTCGCCGCCTTGGTCGGATATGTGTCGGAGGCGACGGTGTGCCGCTATATCGAGCACCAGTGGGACGGGGTGATGGCCTCATGAGACGGGCCTACGTGTTCCGATTGCGGCCCACCGAGCGTCAGCACACCGCGTTGGCGGCGTGTGTGGAATCCCACCGTGAACTGTACAACGCCGCGTTGCAGGAGCGTCGGGATGCATGGGCGGCAAGCAAGACCCGCGTCAACTACGGGGACCAGTCGGCGCAGCTGAGCGAGATCCGGTCGGTGCGCCCGGATATGGCAGTGTGGTCGTTTTCGAGCCAGCAGGCCACGCTGCGCCGCTTGAATAAGGCGTTCGCCGGATTCTTCCGCCGCGTGAAGACGGCCAAGCCCAGCGTCAAACCGGGGTATCCGCGGTTCAAGGGTGCGGCCCGGTTCGACAGTGTGGAGTGGCCCAAGGACGGTGATGGCGCCCGCTGGCTGCCCGAACAGCGCCGGGTGTATCTGCAAGGGGTCGGCCAGGTCAAGGTTCACCTGCACCGCCCGATGCAGGGGCGGGTGAAGACGATCCAGGTCAAACGCCTGGGGCGGCGTTGGATGTTGGTCCTCGCGTGTGACGACGTGCCGGCTAATCTACTGCCAGCTACTGGGAGACAGGCTGGCATCGATGTCGGCATCGTGAGTTTCGCCACCACCAGCGACGGGGAGCACGTCGACAATCCCCGTTGGGGACGCACGGCGGCAGAGAGCCTGACCGCGGCACAGCAGCGGCTACAGCGCGTCAAGCGTCGATCGAGGAACCACGAACGCAAGCGCGAGACGGTGGCCGCCAGGCATCGCAAGATCGCTAACCAGCGCAAGGACTTTCACCACAAACAAGCGCGCGCGCTCACTGCACGCTACGACCTGCTGGTGGCGGAGGACCTGAAGATCGCCAACATGCTGCGGCGGGCCAAACCCGTGCCCGACCCAAACAACCCAGGGCAGTTTCTGCCCAACGGAGCCCGGGCGAAGACCGGGCTGAGCCGAAGCATCAGTGACGCCGGCTGGGGCCGGTTCGTCTCAATACTGCGCGCCAAAGCGGAAGAAGCTGGGCGCACCTGGATTGAGATCGACCCCGGCACACCTCCGACTGCTGCGAACACTGTGGACACGCAGCACCGGAGAACCGTGTCACGCAAGCGGAATTTCGTTGCACCGCTTGCGGACTCGTTGCCCAAGCCGACGAACACGCCGCACGGAACATCCTCCGGGCTGGACTGGCCCTTCACGCGCAAGCCGCGTGAAAAGAAGCTGGCGGCTTCCAGCCGTCATAGAAGTCACCGGATTCAAACACACACGACGACAACGAGTCGCCGGCCAGCCGCATCGACGGCAGGCCCAGCATGTGCGCGTAATTGGCGAAATTCGGCAGCACGTGCTTCAGCCAGGCCTTCACCTCGGGATAGCGGCCGTCGATACCGCTCATCACGGAGTCGCTCAAGGCAGTCCAAGGTCACCTAAACTCAAGCCGTGCCAGTTGAGCCACAATCCCCGCAACAGACCGGTGACACGGCCGTCAATCCCTCCCGTCGCCTATAGGCGATGCGGGTAAGTTCCACGCCGTGACAACTGGCGTCTATGTCAAGCGAAGGCGGCGGCGATGAACGGTACTGAAAGCCTCGACGCCGTCGAGATCCAGCAACTGCTGGCCCGCTATGCCCGCGCCGTCGACACCAAGGACTGGGATCTGTACCGGTCGGTGTTCACCGACGACGCGCACATCGACTACACCTCGGCGGGGATTCTCGCTGGCTCACGCGACGACGTCGCCGACTTCCTCGCCCAGGCCTTCACCGGGATCCCCTGGAGCATGCACTACATCACCAACATCGAGGCCGAGATCGACGGCGACACCGCACGAGTGCGGGCGATGTTCTACAACCCAATGTTCTTCCCCGGCGTATCCGGCCCGAGCTTCTTTGGCGGCTACTACCACCACGACCTCGTCCGCACGCCGGACGGCTGGCGCAGCCGCAACCTGCGCGAGGAGACGATCTGGTCTACCAACTCCGCCATGGAGACACAGCGATGACTGCGGTCCTGGAAGAGCGCACTTCACGTCTCAGAAGTCTCAGAAGCGCAACTAATGCGACAGGCGTTTTTGAGGCAGCTTTTGCGACAAGCCGACGTGGGCTTTCCTCCGCCCCTTGACCACTCGCCCCGTCTGTCTCATAACTAAAGAATTGCGAACGCTGCCTGTCTGGCTGTGTGACAGGCTGGCGCGCAGAACGTTATCCCGTTACGTAGCTGAGCAGCAGCCAACCAAGAGCTAAGGCATCCGCTGGCATCCGAACCAAACCTTTTTCTTCGGATCAATTCGTCCGACGGACCTACACGCCGGCGACGGCATCGTTCCTCAGCCTCAGAGGGGCTCGCACAGACCCTCTCACCACGCGCCAGGGCAGTCAGATGCCGCGGTAACTCCTTCAAGAATTACCGCCACCGCCTCATCGCCGCTCATTAACCCACCCGACCCCGAGTCCACATCGCCTTCAGCACCAATCGTCAACCGGCACAAATCAATCGCTCGCAGTGCCACCCGAAGGGTCGGGTGGATCCGATGGCGGCGGCAGCAATTTCAACAGCTCCCTCGCCCCGGTGTGGCCAGCCTTAGCCGCTTTCTCCAACCAGCTGCGAGCCGCATTTAGATCCGGCGGATCCCATCGGGTAGCAAGCAAGCTGCCGAGCTTGTACATGGCCTCAATGTTGCCGGCATTGGCGGCTTTCTCCCACAAGGTGCGGGCGGCGGGCAGATCGGGCGGGTCGCACCGAGTGGCGAGCAGGGCACCGAGGTTGGTCATGGCGCCTGTGTGGCCGGCGTTCGCGGCTTTCTCATACCAGGCGCGGGCGGTGGGCAGATCCGGCGGATCCCAATAGTCGGCAAGCAGGACACCGAGGTTGTACACCGCGCCGATGTGGCCGGCGTTGGCGGCTTTCTCAAACCAGGTGCGGGCCGCGGGCAGGTCTGGTGGGTCCCACCGTCTGGCGAGCAGCCAACCGAGGTTGGTCATCGCGAGCGTGTCGCCGGCCTCGGCGGCTTTCTCGTACCAAGCGCGGGCGGCGGGCAGATCGGGTGGGTCCCACTGACTACTGAGCAGCGAACCAAGGTGGTTCATGGCGGCAGTGTTGCCGGCGTCGGCGGCTTTTTCCCACCAGCTGCGGGCCGTCGGAAGATCGGGCGGCTTCAAGCGTCGGCCGAGCAGCACGCCCAGGTCGTCCATGGCCATGGTGTTGCCGGCATTGGCAGCCTTCTCTAACCAGCTGCGGGCTTCTACCAGTTGGGGCGGGTCACAATAGTTGGCTAGTAGGCCAGCGAAGCTCCTCATGGCCTCGGGGTTACCGCTGGCGGCAGTCTTCTCGCCCCAACTGAGGGCCGCAGCCAGGTCCGGCAGATCCTCTTGAAGGAGTAGCCGAGTGAGGTTGTACATGGCGCTGGTATCGCCTGCGGCGGCGGCCTTCTCGTACCAGGTGCGGGCCCCAGAAAGATCCGGCGGATCCGACTGCTCGGCCATGGCGCCGAGGCTGTTCATTGCTCTGGCAGTTCCCGCGGCGGCTGCCTTTTCTAACCAAGTACGGGCCTCGGTCAGACGGGAAGGGTCCCGCTGAAGCTCGAGAAGGCCCAGCAAATACATCATGGGGACGTCGCCGGCGTCAGCGACGAGGCGCCAAGCATTGACGGCTTCGTTCAGTCGGCCGCGCAAGAGGGCAACAAGCATGCGTGCGTCACGGTTTAGCTCCCCGCCACCACGCAGCCGCTCCCTTTCCTCAGACCGCAGGGTGGCCACAACTACCACCGGACCAGGGCGTTTCATGAGGCCGGCCAGTACAGACGTGGTCAGCGGATCGGCGTGGGTGATGAACCGATCCAGGTCGTCGAGCCACACCACGATCGGGTGGTGCTGGTCTGCCAACATTGATGGGCCGCGAGCCGATTCAGCATGCCCGGCAGCGGGGCGGCCAGCCGCGCATGCGGTAGGACTCGGCGCAGGGCCTCGAATGCGGTTCGTGTCTTGCCGGCCTTCAACGGGCCCACTATCACCACCATCGGACCGCCAGCGGTGGCTGCATGGATCGCCTGATCCAACCGGTCATCGGCTTGACCGGCGGTACGGAACACGCGTCGATTCAACACCGCCGACGCGCGGCCCATTAAGCTGAGCGCTCATGCACAAGCTCCTGGCCACAGTCGCTGCTCTGCTCGCCGCCATCGTCTGCGGTGCCACTGTCGGTACTGCGAGGGCACCGGCTGACACCGGTGTGCAGCCCGTCGGCTCGGTGCCGATCCCGGACGGCCCCGCACAGACCTGGATCGTCGCGGATCTGGATACCGGTCAGGTGTTGGCCGCCCGCGACGAGAACGTGCGCCACCCGCCGGCGAGCACCATCAAGGTGCTCTTGGCGCTGACGGCGCTGGACGAGCTGAGCCTGGATTCCACCGTCGTCGCCGACGCTGCCGACACCAACGTCGAGTGCAGCTGTGTGGGCGTCAAGCCAGGCCGCACCTACACCGCGCGCCAACTTCTCGACGGCCTGCTACTGGTGTCGGGTAATGACGCCGCCAACACGCTGGCACAGATGCTGGGCGGCCAGGACACGGCGG
This sequence comes from Mycobacterium sp., assembly GCA_035625875.1. Classification (GTDB taxonomy): domain Bacteria; phylum Actinomycetota; class Actinomycetes; order Mycobacteriales; family Mycobacteriaceae; genus Mycobacterium. Next base: position 16,759 of record DASPOT010000212.1, read on the forward strand.
TGGCCAAGATGAACGCCAAAGCGGCGGCGCTGGGCGCGGTCAACACCCATGCCGCCACCCCGTCCGGCCTGGACGGACCTGGCGGCTCCGGTTGGTCGACGGCGCACGACCTGGCCGGCATCTTCCGGGCGGCGATGGCCAACCCGGTGTTCGCGCAGATCACCTCCGAGCCGTCGGCGATATTCCCCGGTGAGAACGGTGATCACCCGATCGTCAACCAGGACGAGCTGCTGCAGCGGTACCCGGGCGCGATCGGCGGAAAGACAGGATTCACCAACGCCGCCCGCAAGACGTTCGTCGGTGCCGCTGCCCGCAACGACCGCCGGCTGGTGATCGCCATGATGTACGGACTGGTCAAAGAGGGCGGACCGACGTACTGGGATCAGGCCGCGAGCTTGCTTGACTGGGGGTTCGCCCTCAACCCGCAGTCGAGCATCGGCTCGCTGTAGTCACTCGATGGCACGAGCGCAGCGCCGTCGAAGGTGTTCGTCATCAGTGCCACCAGGGCGGGGAACATTGGTGAGAACCGCGGCCGATGACGGCCGATGCCCGCGCCGTGGACCACATGACGGACTCGAGGCCCGCCCTTAACTAGCGAGTCGGCGTCGGCGCTGCCGGGGTTTCGGTGGGCGGCCCAGCCGGGGTCTCGGTGGGCGGCGCAGCTGGGCCGCCGGTGGCTGGTGCCGCCGGGCTGGGCACAATGACGCCCGGCGGCACATCGCCGGTCCGTTCAGCTACCGCGGGAATCACTATCTGCGCTCCTTGTTGGCCGCACTCATTGCTTTCCACGGTGACGGTCATAACCCCGCGCATCGGGCCGTGAGCTTGTGGTTGCAAGGACAACACTTGCGTGGTGGTCTCCTTGCCTGGTGTTCCTTTCGGCCCAAGGCAGGCAAACGGCAGCGTTTCAGGCCGAGACTCCCAGGCACCGTCGCGGAAGTCCAGCACGATTGTCTTATCGGCGCCTGGGCTCGCCATCAAGTGATCCTTGTCGTCGAGGATGATTCCGGTGGCAGCGCATCCAGTAGATGTGCAGAAGGAACGAAAGGCCCACCAGGTGGTCACGTTGGGCGGTTGCGGGTCGGGGTTGTCGTTGTACGTCTGGTGTTCCCGGTCGACGTCCACGCGGTAGGAACCATCGAGTAATTGGCCCGGCTGGGGCACGGCAGGGGCACTGGGCGTCGGAGCGGTTGGCGGCGCGGCCAGGGCGCTGCTCGTCGGAGTGGCCGGCTGCGTGGGGGGCGCCTGGGTCTTCCGGAGGATCATGATGCCGACGACCAGCAGGCTGATGAGCAGCATCAGCGCCACACCGGTAGCTGATCCGAGCAAAATCCACCGCCACCTGCGCCCCGTCGGCGCGCCGGCTAACCGCTCCCGCGACACCGTCGCCGGCGCGGCGGTCGATGCGGGTCGTTCGTGACGCCACCAGGCCAGTTGCCGCGCCAACGTCGTCATCACTGACGGGGAGGAGCCAGGGCTGTGCCGTTTCGGCTCCGCCGATTTGGCGGCGGACCCGCCTAGCCCGGCTTGAGTCTCAGGCGCCGCGTAGGCGGGGTAGTCCACGGCGAGGACGGCCTCGGGGCTGCGGTCAACGATCGAGACGCACGCGCTGAGCGCGTCGGCGAACTCGCCGCAGCTCCCGAATCGGTCGGCGGGGTTGTTGGCAAGGGCTTTGGACATGACAGCGTCGAGGCGTTCCAGCTCCGGGTGCCGATCGCCGAGCTTTGGCGGGGCAGCGCTGAGATGTTGGCTGATGACCGTGGCAGGGTTGGAATCCTGATACGGCGGTGCGCCAGTGAGCAAATGAAACGCGGTCGCCGCCAGCCCATACTGGTCGGCGCGGCCGTCGATGTGTGACCCCGTTAGTTGTTCGGGTGCGGCGTAGGCGACCGCTCCCGCGGTCAGATTGGTCGTCGTCCGCCTGCTGGCCTCGTCGAGCGGGCGTGCTATTCCGAAATCCGCCAACAGGATCCGTTGTTCACCGGCGTACGGATTTGTCAAAAAGATATTGGCCGGTTTGACATCGCGGTGCAGTATTCCCCGTTGGTGCGCGTAATCCAGAGCCCCGGCGACGGCGTTGACGATCGCGAGCGCCTCACCCGCCGACATCCCGGCCGGAAACCGCTCCCGCATGAGCTGCGCGGCGTTGGTGGCGTCGACGTAGTCCATTGCGATCCACAGCTGTCCTTCGAACTCGCCGCGGTCATGCACCTCCAGGATGTGCGGGTGATACAGCGTTGCGGCGATCTCGGACTCCCGCATGAATCTCGCGCGGAACTCGCGATCTGCCGTCATCGCCCTGGGGAGAACTTTTAGCGCGTCGCGGCGTGGCAGATGGGGATTCTGAGCACGGTAGACCTCACCCACCCCGCCAGTACCCAGCATCTGCACGATGGTGTACCCGGCGAAGGTCGCCCCGGGGGCCAACGGCATTCCCAGATCCTATCCGCCGCGGTGGCTGCCCGCCGGTCAGAACAACTGTCCGCGCAGGACCACCAGATCGGGGCGGTTCAGTACGCCCGGGCCCTGCCGCGGATCGTTGGTGTAACACAACAGGTCCGCCGAGGCGCCATGGTCCAGACCGGGCCGGCTCAGCCAACGACGGGCGTCCCATGACGCGGCACCCAGCGCCTCGGTGGGGCTCATCCCGATGGCCTTGAGCGCCTCGACCTCGTCGACGATGCGCCCGTGCGCGATCATGGTGCCGGCATCGGTGCCCGCATACACTGGCACACCCGCATCCCACGCCGCGGCCACCCGCGAATAACACTTCGCGTGCAGGTCGCGCATGTGGGCGGCGTAGGTCGGGTAACGGACCGCGGAATCGGCGATACCCGGGAAGTTTTCGATGTTGATCAGCGTGGGGACCAGTGCGGTGCCGTGCTCGAGCATCAGCTCGATGGTGTCGTCGGTGAGCCCGGTTCCGTGCTCGATGCAGTCGATACCGGCGTTGATCAGACCGGGCAGCGCGTCCTCGCCGAAGACATGGGCAGTGACCCGCGCCCCGTGGTCGTGGGCGACCTCGATCGCCGTCTTGAGCACGTCGTCGGACCACAGCGGGGCAAGGTCGCCGATCTGCCGGTCGATCCAGTCCCCGACCAGCTTGACCCAGCCGTCACCGTGGCGCGCCTGCTCGGGCACCGCCTGTGGCAGCTGCGACTCGTCGTCGAGCTCGATGGCGAAACCGGGTGGGTACCGTTTGGGTTTGGCCAGATGCCGGCCGGCCCGGATGATGCGCGGCAGGTCGGCATGGTCGTCGAGGCTGCGGGTATCGGTCGGTGAGCCGCAGTCCCGCACCAGCAGCGCGCCGACATCGCGTTCGGTCTCGGCCTGGGTGATTGCTTCGTCGATGTCGACGGCGCCCTGCGGCCCCAGCCCGATATGACAGTGCGCGTCCACCAATCCGGGAATGATCCAGCCGCCGTCGAAAACCGTGTCAGCGCCCGCGACCGGCTCGACGCTGATCTGCGCGTCGACGATCCACAGCTCGATCGGGGCTTCGTCGGGCAGACCCGAACCTCGCACGTGCAGTCGCACGGTGCGGCTACTTCTTGCCGGGGAACTTCAGTTTGGACAAATCGAAGTCTGCCAGCCCGGGCGGCAACTCGTCGAGGCCGTCAGGCATGCGCGACAGGTCGGGGAACCCCGCCGGCATTCCGGGCCCGAGCGGGCTGCGCACCTCGGGCGGCGTCGGGCCGCGCTTCTTGCCTTTCTTGCCCTTGCCGCTCTTGGCCTTTCGCGACGCGCTCTTGCGGCCCACCCCGGGGATCCCCATGGCGCCCATCATGGATGACATCACCTTGCGGGCCTCAAAGAAGCGGTCGACCAGCTGGTTGACCTCCGACACGGTCACCCCGGAGCCGTTGGCGATCCGCAGCCGCCGCGAGGCGTTGATGATCTTCGGGTCGGCCCGCTCCTGCGGTGTCATGCCACGGATGATGGCCTGCAGCCGGTCGAGCTGCTTGTCGTCGACGGCGGCAAGTGCTTCTTTCATCTGACCGGCGCCGGGCAACATGCCCAGCAGGTTGCCGATCGGGCCCATCTTGCGGATGGCCAGCATCTGCTCGAGGAAGTCCTCCAGTGTGAGCTCGCCGGAGCCGATCTTGGCGGCGGTGGCCTCGGCCTGCTGGGCGTCGAAGACCTGCTCGGCCTGTTCGATCAGGCTCAGCACGTCGCCCATGCCCAGGATGCGGCTGGCCATCCGATCCGGATGGAAGACGTCGAAGTCCTCCAGTTTCTCGCCGGTGGAGGCGAAAAGGATTGGGACACCAGTAACTTCGCGGACCGATAGGGCGGCGCCGCCGCGGGCGTCACCGTCCAGCTTGGTCAATACCACGCCGGTGAAGCCGACGCCCTCCCGGAACGCCTCGGCGGTGGTGACCGCGTCCTGGCCGATCATCGCGTCCAGGACGAACAGCACCTCGTTGGGGTTGATGGCCTCCCTGATGACGGCGGCTTGGGCCATCATCTCGTCGTCGATGCCCAGTCGCCCAGCGGTGTCGACGATGACGACGTCGAAAAGTTTCGCCTTCGCCTCGGCGAGCCCCGCCGATGCGACGGCGACCGGGTCGCCGGGGCCGACGTCAGCTGATGCGCCGGGGTGCGGCGCGAACACCGGGACGCCGGCCCGCTCGCCGACGATCTTCAACTGGTCCACGGCCGCCGGGCGTTGCAGGTCTGCCGCTACCAGCAGCGGCGTATGCCCTTGTCCGCGAAACCACGTGGCCAGTTTGCCGGCCAGCGTCGTCTTACCCGAACCCTGCAGGCCGGCGAGCATCACCACGGTCGGCGGTGTCTTCGCGAACGCCAGCTGACGGGTCTGGCCGCCGAGGATACCGACGAGCTCCTCATTGACGATCTTGACGACCTGCTGCGCTGGGTTTAGGGCGCCGGACACCTCGGCGCCCTTGGCGCGGTCTTTGATGCGGCTGGTGAACGCCCGCACCACCGGTAACGAAACATCAGCTTCCAGCAACGCCAGCCGGATTTCCCGGGTGGTGGCATCGATATCGGCGTCGGTCAGCCGGCCCTTGGCCCGCAGCCCCTGCAGAGCACCGGTCAGCCGGTCGGACAGCGATTCAAACACGCCGCCAGCCTAGCGGGGCGACAATGCGCGCCGCGCAGCGGCGCGAGGTGGGGACCGCCAGCTTGCGGGTGAGCGCTGGGCAATCAGCGCCAACATCTATGGCATGGGTTGTCGGCCTAGACTCTGCGCATGGAATCGCTACCGGTCACCAGCGAACTGCAGGTCAGCGACGATGGCGAGCCGAAGCTAGTCGCGATCGACCTGACCGACGAAGAGCGTAAGCTCATGGTTCTTGACCTCAACGAGTACGGCGGGCTGGCGCAACACGCCTATCAGCTGCTGTGCCCGGTATTGGGCCAGTCGAATGTCTCTGGGATGTCTGTCAAGCAGCGGCGGGTGATGACTGTTCCTGGTCGGTGAGCATGGCGCGGTAGACCACGTCGGAGAGTCGGCGTTTGAGGATTCCTAGTGCCTCCATGCCGCCGTCGCCGTTTGCGTGGGGTCGTGGCCGGTTTGACATGCCGGCCGTCGCGGTTCTGCTCGGAGGGCTCGGGCGGTTGTGATTGTGCCCGCTGGAGCGGTTTGCTGATTCAGCCTCGGCCGGCGAGCCAGGCCGGATAAATTTATCGCCTAGCCAAGCTTGAGGGGCTGACATGAAGCCGTGGGTCCTAGCCGCAGTGGCGACAGGCAGCATCGCGGTGTGGGTCGCGGCGCCGGCTCGCGCCGGCGATCGCGAATACCTTGACTACCTGCAACACTACGACGCCTATCTCGCCAGCCAGTACACCAGCCAGCAGCTATTGGCTGAGGGGCACAAGGTGTGCGACGCAGTTTCAGGCGGCGCGACAGACGATGCTGCTTATGACATGGTGAAGGGTGACCTAGGGGTGTCTGACGACGCGGCCATAGATGTGTATCACGCCGCCACAGTCGAGCTGGGCTGCTGACCACGTCCAACGCGTCGCGGCGGGCGGCGATGTCGTCGAAGAGGTCAGCCTTGCCTCGGCAGGCGGCGCCGTCCAGGCGCGGAATACCTGCGAGCGCGGCGATCAGCTGCTCGCGGACGGCGCTCATGCTGCTGCCGCTTTCGCGTCGCCAAATGCGGCCTCGACGAGTCTGTGGATGTACCACGTGCGGTACACGCCGCCGCGGGCGAGGGCCACGCTTAGCAGCCCGCTGGGGCGGTGCCGTTTGAGCCGCAGCTTCGGCCCCTGCCGGTGCAGGAGCGCGTGGCAGGCGAAAACACCTGGCGGAGAACCACTACTACAGCATCACGTTTGACGACGTTGTCAAGCCCGATACCGCCTGGCACTACCCGCGTCCGAGCCCGCTGGCCCTCCGGACCAAGAACCACGTCGGAGCGGTGTGACCGTCGAACATGAATCGTCAGGGCGGCCAACAAGGTTCGCAAGTGACCGATAAGCCTATCCGCCGCGTGACGGAGGGGCTGCCGGTATGGCGCATCGGCCTCACCGGCGGGCTGGTCGGCATGATGTGCTGTGTCGGGGCGACCGCCCGGGCACTCAATCGGAACCATAAGCGCGACAACAGTAATCGTGTCGTCGAATGATCTCTACCACAACACAATGGGTGGAAATTTCGGCTCGGGGGCCGGCTCTTCTCGCGTCGCTGGTGTTTTCGCGTTGCGCCGATGTGACCAGTCGACCATGCTGCTGATAATCGCCGTCGGCACCCAGACCCCAACCGACTCGACGCGTCCCTATACGAATTCCTCGGCACCCCCAACCCCGCCGGCCCTGCAGCCACCCCGGACCGATTCACCGACATGCTCCTCGGCTACAACCCCAGTTCGGCAATCGCTGGTCAACAAAGACCTCGTTCAACTACAACAAGGACTGGTACCAGGTAGGTATCCAACCCGTTCATCAGGGCCGAAGGAGGAAGCACATGTCGTTCGTGACCACACAGCCGGAAATGTTGACAGCGGCGGCCGGCAAACTGACCGGTATCGGCTCGGCAATGGCCGCCCAGAACGCGGCCGCGGCCACCCCCACGACGGGGGTGGTTCCCGCCGCCGCCGATGAGGTGTCGGCGCTGATCGCGATGCAGTTCGCCGCACATGCCGCCAACTATCAAGCGGTCAGTGCCCAGGCGGCGGCGGTTCACGACATGTTCGTGGCCACCCTGGGCGCCAGCGCCGGTTCGTATGCAGCCACCGAGTCCGCCAACGCGGTCGCAGCAAGCTGATGGAGGTTGAGAAATGAATTTCGCAGCGTTACCACCGGAAGTCAACTCCGGCCGAATGTATGCCGGCCCCGGCTCGGGGCCGATGCGGGCCGCCGCGGCGGCCTGGGGCGGGCTGGCCGCTGAACTGGATTCGGCGGCAACCTCTTACGAGTCGGTGGTCTCCGAGCTGGCGGGTGGTTCGTGGCTGGGTCCTTCGTCGGTGTCGATGGCGGCTGCGGCCGCACCCTATGCGGCGTGGATGAGCGCCACCGCGGGGCAGGCTGAGCAGGCGGCCACCCAGGCCAATGCGGCGGCGGCCGCCTATGAGGAGGCGTTTGCCGCGACGGTGCCCCCGCCAGTGGTCGCGGCCAACCGCGCTCAACTGGTGTCGCTGGTGGCGACCAACTTTTTGGGCCAGAACACCCCGGCGATCGCGGCCACCGAGGCCCACTACGGCGAAATGTGGGCCCAGGACGCCGCCGCGATGTACGGCTACGCTGCCTCCTCGGCGGCCGCCGCGAAGGTGACGCCATTCGCCCCGCCGCAGCAGACCACCAACTCGGCCGGGCTCGCCGGGCAAGCCGCCGCGGTCGCCCATGCCACCGGTAGCTCAGCCGGCACAGGCACGCAGGCGGCACTGTCACGGCTGACCTCCGCGATGCCCGGTGCGCTGCAGGGGCTCGCGTCGCCGACGCAGGCCACGCGGGCGGCCGCGGTATCGTTGCCGGACCCGCCGACGCTGCCGAACTTCGGTCTCACCGATCTCCTGGACCTCCTGGGGCTGGACGCCGGGGTGGCGACTGGCATAGCCCTGGCGTCAGCCCTGACGGCTGGGGCATGGGCGGCCGCGTCGCAGGCCAGTGATCAGATTGTCAGGCTGGAGGATCAGATTCTCACGCGGGAGAGGCACCTTCACCACGAGCACCACGAAATCCTGGGCATCCTTGGCCATCCGCGACACGGTGACCTGGGTGCCGGACTGGGGCCCGTGTCGGGGGGTATGGGCCGGACGGTCTCGGTCGGCGGGTTGTCGGTGCCGTCGAGCTGGGCTGTGGCTGCCCCGGAGATACGCGCTGTCGCCTACGCGTTGCCGGCCACCGGCGTCGGCGCCGTGCCAGCGGTATTGGCGGGTAGCTCGGGAACCGCGTTCAGCGAGATCGCCCTGGCGGGTATGGCCGGGAGCACCCTCGCCGGCACTGTTAGCCGCGGCACTGTTAGCCCCGGCACAGTTAGCCCAGGTCGCCGGGAGCGCGTCGGGGCGACTACTGGTCAACGCGCGAAGTCACTGCAACCGCCACCGGCCAATCCAGTTACGGGAATCGCTGCCGACCACCTACGCGAACTCGCCCTCGCCGTACTGCACGACGCTGGAATTGTGACCGACGAGGAATTCACCGAGAAACGACGCCTTCTGAGTCGTTGAACCCCGCGCTTTCATCGCAGGGCGATCGGTGGTGAAACCGATTCGGTAGCTGAGGGTCACTACATCGCTGGGCGGGGCCGCGCCCCGCCGAAGCTGTGAGCCTGGGAGGGGAAAACCGCAGTGGCGCATAGTAAAAGCGGCTGAACCACCCGCGACGGTGCACGGCACGCCGCAGCCCAGACGGTCAGGCGTGCCGACGCTGGGCGGCCCGCGGGTCGAATGTCTGCATGGTGCACGGCGGTGCGGCCCCCCAGGTGAAGGCCACGGCATCGGCGTGGAGCCAGAAGTCGTTCCGCGGTCCCCCACCCGTGGAGGAGCGCTTATCGCCTCGCGCCGACACCTATGCAGGCGGTCCTGAATCCAATCACAACATCGCCCACCTCTCCGCCGAGAGATCAACAACTCCGCATTACCGGTTTGCCAACGGCCTGCGGCTCACTTGTCGTTGGCGTGCAACGCTGCTAACAGGTGTCGCTCCACTGCTGCTCGCATGCCTGCGTCGGGTTCACCAGTCGGCTCACCAGCTGCAGCTCCGGCCGGCAACACGACACAGAACGCGTCGTCCACCGTTGACCCCACTGTGGTGGCCTTCGCCCAGACGATGTCTGCTCCGGCGCGCTCCAACGCTCCGGTGAGCAGCGCGAGCAAGCCGGTCCGGTCCGTGGCGCGGATTTCGACGATCAGCTGACCGGGCGCGGTGCCGTCGAACCAGAGAATGCGGGGTGGGGCGGTCGAATGACTGATCGGCACCCCCGCCAGAACCTCACCGACCGGAGGCGATGCGGAGCGGGTGGCGTCGCCGTCTCGTTGCTCCAGCATGGAAAGGACGTCGACGTCGCCACCAAGCGCACCGACGAACTCCTGACGCAGCAGCTCGGCCGCAGCTGGGGAACCGAAGTGCGGCGACACCACGAATTCGTTGATCACGGCACCATCGTGAATGTTCACCGCGGCAGAGTGCACTCGCAGCGAGTTGAGCGCCAACACGCCGGCGGCTTTCGACAGCAGTCCCCGCTCGTCCGGGGCGATCATGACTACTCGGTAGATGCGTGGACTCTCGCCCTGCCTGATTTCCACATGCACCCCGTGGTCGGCTGCCAGCGAAAGATAATGGGGGTCAATCGGATCGGGGTGCGGCAAAGGCTCACCGGCCATTGCCATTCGGCAGCGGCGTACCAGATCGCCGATCAGCGACGCCTTCCAGTCACCCCACACCCCGGGGCCGGTGGCCAGTGCGTCGGCCTCCGCCAGCGCGTGCAGCACGTCGAGCAGCACCGGATCTCCACCGACAGCCTCCGCGACGGTCGCGATGGTCTGCGGGTCGTTCAGGTCGCGCCGAGTGGCCATCTTGGCCAACAGCAGGTGGTGACGAACTAGTTTCGACAGCATCTCGATGTCCGAGGGCGACATACCCAGTCGGGTACCGATCTGAGTGGCCAACTCAGCACCGATAACACTGTGATCAGCGCCCCGGCCCTTACCGATGTCGTGCAGCAGGGCACCGAGCACCAGCAGGTCAGGCCGCGCCACCCGGGTGGTGAAAGCGCCTGCCCGCGCGGCAGTCTCGACCAGATGACGATCCACCGTCCAGGTATGGATGGCATCGCGGGGCGGCAAATCGCGAATTGCGCCCCATTCCGGGAACATCCGGCCCCACAGCCCGGCGCGGTCCAGGGATTCAATCGTCGCCACCGCGCTCGGACCGGCGCTTAGCAGCACCAGTAGGTCGTCCAATGCGTCGGGCGGCCACGGGGTACGCAACTCCGGGGCAGTATCGGCCAGACGGCTCATCGTGGCAGCCGCGATGGGCACTCCGGCCATGGCGGATGCGGCAGCGACTCGCAGCAGCAGACCGGGGTCGCGTTCCGGCCGGGCGTCGCGGGCCAGTACGACCTCCCCGGCGTACTCGACGACGCCCTCGTCCAGCGGCCGGCGTCGCCGCCGCCGCAAGGCCGACATCCCGCGTCGCGGCAACGCATTGGCGGCAGTCCGCAATCCGGCGTCGACGTGGTAGCTGATGGTGCGGGCCGCGTCGGACACGACGCGCGCCAGGTCGAACCTGTCACCGATGCGAAGGGCGACGCTGATGTCGTCCGCATGCTGGGCCAACAGCACGTCATGTTCGCGGCCAGAGACCCGGCGAAGTTCGGTGCGCACGTCGACCAGTGCGCGGTGTGCACACTCGAGCGAACCGGCCGGGATGTCCCGATTGCGGACGACGTGGCGGTCAGCGAGCTGGGCGATCGCCAGCGCATCGAGCAACTGGACGTCGCGTAGACCACCATGCCCCGATTTCAGATCGGGCTCGGCGCGGTGTGCGATCTCGCCGCTGCGGCGCCAACGGTCGTGCGTTACTTCGACGAGTTCGCCGAACCGCGAACGGATTCCGATCCGCCACTGCCGCCGCACCCCATCGACCAGCAGCGCCGACAACTGCGCATCGCCGGCGATGTGGCCTGCTTCCAGCATGGCCAGACCCGACGAGATGTCCGCACCGGCGATTTGCAGTGCCTCGGCGACGGTTCGCACGCAGTGGTCCAGACGAATGTTGGCGTCCCACAGCGGATACCACAGCAGATCCGCGACCCGCCCGACGATGTCGGCGGGCATGTTGTCGTGTAACAACATCAGGTCGAGGTCGGAATACGGCAGCAGCTCGCGGCGTCCCAGTCCGCCCGTCGCGACGATCGCGAAGCCGCTGGAATCTGTGATACCGATCTCAGCCGCTTTGGTCGTCAGCCAGAGTTCGTGAAGATCCAGCCATGCTTCGCGCAGCGCAGCCGCATCCAGTTGGCGCGACCCGCGGACCAGCAGCTGGTCCCGGGCGGTGACCAAATCGGTTGCCGGCCGAGCACTCCCAGACACCGGGGCCTTCCATCGAGAGCCTCCGCACGGATCCGGCCTGCGCGGTCTCATGCTATCCAGGCCGGATCACGCACTCGCGACGAATCTTATAACGCATCGGATCCGCGCTCGCCGGTGCGTACCCGCACCACCGTTTCGACGGGGCTGACCCACACTTTGCCGTCGCCAATCTTTCCGGTGCGCGCCGCCCGGATGATGTTGTCGACGACCTTGTCGGCTACGGAATCCTCAACCACGACCTCGATGCGCACCTTCGGTACGAAGTCGACCACATACTCAGCCCCCCGGTAAACCTCGGTGTGACCCCTCTGCCGCCCATAACCCTGGACTTCGGTCACCGTCATCCCCAAGACTCCGGCCTGCTCCAGGTTGGTCTTCACGTCCTCGAGCGTGAACGGCTTCACGATCGCGGTGATGAGCTTCATTTCCACTCTCCTCCAAGCTGTGACGAGCAACCGAACCAACCGAAGCGCTGACGACCGCGAAATCGTAGCCGCTCTCAGCGTGCTGAGCCTGGTCGATGCCCGAGGCTTCGTCTTCGGCGTTGAGGCGCAGCCCGATGGTGTGTTTCAGGACCAGAGCCAAGATAGCCGTGCCGACAGCCGAATAGGCGAGAACGCTGAATGCGCCGATCGCTTGCCTTTCCAGTTGCTCGAAACCGCCGCCGTAGAACAAGCCGGGTGACACACCCGCGACACCGGCGATGGCCGTGGTCTGCGGCGCCGCGAGCAGACCCACCAGCAGCGTGCCCACCAGACCGCCGGTCAGATGCACCCCCACCACGTCGAGCGAATCATCGAAGCCGAACCGGTATTTCAGCCCGACCGCCAGCGCGCACACAATACCGGCCACCACGCCGATCACCAATGCGCCCACGGCGTTGACCGACGAGCATGACGGCGTGATGGCGACCAGCCCGGCAACGATGCCCGACGCTGCTCCCAGCGATGTGGCGTGCCCGTCGCGGATGCGCTCGGTGAGCAGCCAGCCGAGCATGGCGGCGGCGGTCGCGACCGTGGTGGTCATGAACGTCGACCCGGCAGCACCGTTGGCGCTGGTTGCCGACCCGGCGTTGAATCCGTACCAGCCGAACCACAGCAGTCCTGCGCCCAGCATCACAAAAGGCAGATTGTGCGGTCGTCCCGCCAACGCCGGCCAACCCTTGCGTTTCCCGAGGGTGATCGCCAAGACCAGGCCGGCCGTGCCGGAGTTGATGTGGACGGCGGTGCCGCCGGCGAAGTCGATCGCATGCAGCTTGTTGGCGATCCAGCCGCCGTGGGTGGCCGTTACCTTGTCGAATGCGAAGACCCAGTGGGCGACTGGGAAGTAGACGAATGTCGCCCACAGTCCGGCGAACAGCATCCAGCTGCCGAACTTCAACCGGTCGGCCACCGCTCCGGAGATCAACGCGACCGTGATGATCGCGAACATCAGCTGGAAGGCCACGTAGACGACGTGCGGCACGGTGCCCGCCAACGGGATCTGCACCGCCGCGGTCTGCGTGCTCGGATCCGCAGCACCAGCGTTGACACCGATGAGGCCCTTCAGGCCCCAGTATTCGGTCGGTTTGCCGGCGATGTTGCCGACGTCGTCGCCGAACGCCAGCGAATAGCCGTAGAGCACCCACAGCACCGTCACCACGCCCATCGCGCTGATGCTCATCATGAGCATGTTCAGGACGCTCTTGACGCGGACCATCCCGCCGTAGAAGAAGGCCAGGCCGGGCGTCATCAACAGCACAAGCGCGGAACTCGCGAGCATCCACGCGGTGTCGCCGGTGTTCGGCATCCCCATCGTCGGGAATTGGTCCACGGGCGCCAACCTCCTTCGCCGAACCCACCATCGCCTGAGGTTTGACCGACGGCCTGGTGAGACAATGCGCAGTGGTTGTTTCCGCTCCGACGCCTCCGAGTTTCGCCGAAGTTACGGAGTGCTCACATTGTTAGTTGGTCACCCGAGCAGGGCGTCGACGAAGGCGGCCGGCTCGAACGGGGCCAGGTCGTCCGGTCCTTCGCCGAGTCCCACCAATTTCACCGGCACGCCGAGCTCCTGTTGGACGCGAAAAACGATGCCGCCTTTGGCCGTTCCGTCCAACTTGGTCAGCACCGCGCCGGTGATGTCGACCACGTCGGCGAACACCCGCGCTTGCGCCAGCCCGTTCTGGCCGATGGTCGCGTCGAGCACCAGCAACACCTCGTCGACCGCGGCACGTCGGGTCACCACCCGTTTGACTTTGCTGAGTTCGTCCATGAGCCCGGTCTTGGTGTGCAGCCGGCCAGCGGTGTCGATGACGACGACGTCAGCGCCGGTGGCGATTCCCTCGTCGACGGCGTCGAACGCCACCGACGCCGGGTCGGCGCCCTCGGCGCCGCGCACCACGTCGGCACCCACCCGGGCCGCCCAGGTCTGCAACTGATCGGCGGCGGCAGCCCGGAAGGTGTCGGCCGCGCCCAGCACGACGCGCCGGCCGTCGGCCACCAGCACGCGCGCCAGCTTGCCGACGGTGGTGGTTTTTCCGGTGCCGTTGACACCCACGACCAGCAGCACCGATGGGTGGTCGGCATGCGGCAGGGCGCGGATGGAGCGGTCCATGTCTGGTTGCAGCTCGCTGATCAAGACGTCGCGCAGCACCGCCCGCGCGTCGGCCTCGGTGCGCACGTTTGCGCTGGCCAGCCGACTGCGCAGCCGCGACACCAGCGACGCGGTGGCCACCGGGCCCAGATCGGCCACCAGCAGGGTGTCCTCGACTTCCTGCCAGGAGTCCTCGTCGAGGTCGCCGCCGCCGACCAACCCCAGCAGGCTGCGCCCCAGCGTGTTCTGCGACCTGGCGAGCCGTCCGCGCAGTCGTTCCAGTCGGCCTTCGGGTGGTGAGATGACACTGAGATCGGGAGCCGCCGGCGCCGGGGGCGTAATGATATCGGGCTCGGGCAGCCGAACATCGGCGATCGGGCGCGTGGGCGCGTCGCGCGGGACGGTGGCGTCGTCGCCCACAGCTGGCAGCCCGGTGGTGTCGATCCGGTCCGCTGGCTGCACCGCCGGCGGTGTCTGGCTGAGGGTGATACCCGACGACGTGGTGTACCCGCCCGCGGGTCCACGAGCGGAAAGCTTGATCCGGCGCCGGCGGTAAAGCGCCAAGCCCAGGATCAGCGTGGCGATGATGACGAGAACGGCGACGACCGCGATTGCGATCCACAGATCTTGCGACATACCGCCATTGTTTCAGGGACGCGACGCTCGGCGGAGCGGCCCCCGGGAAACTACGACACAGGCCCGGGGACAAGACGTTCAGCGGAGCGGGCCCCGCTACGTCTGATTGCCCGGCTCCTCCTCGGGCCGTGCCGGCCCGCATCGTCGCCGAGCTATCCGGCGCTGCTGACCAGCTGATCCACCTGCTGACCGCGCATCCGCTGCGAGATCACCGCGGTGATGCCGTCGTCCTGCATGGTCACGCCGTAGAGCGCATCGGCGACTTCCATCGTCGGCTTCTGGTGAGTGACGATGATGATCTGCGATTGGGCCCGCAGCTGTTGGAGCAGGCCGAGCAGCCGGTGCAGGTTCACGTCGTCAAGCGCGGCCTCCACCTCGTCCATGACGTAGAACGGCGACGGGCGGGCCCGGAAGATCGCCACCAGCATCGCCACCGCCGTTAGCGCCTTCTCGCCGCCGGACAGCAACGACAGCCGTTTGATCTTCTTGCCGGGCGGACGGGCCTCTACCTCGATGCCGGTGGTGAGCATGTCGTCGGGGTCGGTCAGCCGCAGCCGCCCCTCTCCGCCGGGAAACAGCGCGGCGAACACCTCGCGAAACTCGCGCTCCACATCGGCGAAGGCGTCGCTGAACACCTGCAGGATGCGGGCGTCGACATCGGCGACGACAGCGAGCAGATCCTTGCGGGCGGCCTTGACGTCCTCGAGTTGGGTGGACAGGAAGTTATAGCGCTCCTCCAGCGCGGCGTACTCCTCCAGCGCCAGCGGATTGACCCTGCCCAGTTCGGCCAGCTCACGCTCGGCTCGTTTGGCCCGGCGTTCCTGGGTGGCCCGGTCGAACGGCATCGGTGCGGGTGCGATCACCTGCTCGCCGCGGACGCGGGCCTGCTGGTATTCAGCCAACTCGAGCTCCGTCGGCGGCAGCGCGATCTGCGGACCGTATTCGGCGATCAGGTCAGCCGGCGCCATCCCGAACTGCTCGAGCACCATCTGCTCGAGCTGCTCGATGCGCAGCGCCGCCTGGGCTTTGGCCACCTCGTCGCGGTGCAGCGACTCGGTGAGCGCGGCGATCCGGGCGCCCAGCGTGTTCACCTCGTCGCGGACCGCGGTCATCGCCACCGAACGCTGGTGGCGTTCGGCGGCCAGGGCGTCACGCTTCCGCGAAGCCGCGCCGACCACCTGGTCCAGCCGCTGTGCCAGCAGCCGCCCGCAATCGGCCACCGCCGCGGCCACCGCGGCTGCGTGCTCTCGCGCGGCGCGGGCCTGCTGGGCGCGCAGCCGCGCCTCGCGTTCAGCCGCGGCTGCGCGACGCAGCGAATCCGCCCGCCCGCGAACGGCATTGGCTCGTTCCTCGGCGGTGCGTAGCGCCAACCGGGCTTCCACCTCGGCGGCGCGGGCGGCCTCGGCCGCGGCGGCGATCTGCTGACGGTCGACGGGCTCGCTCGCGAATTCGTGTTGGGTTTGTTCGGCGTTGCGCAGCCGGGCCTCGAGTTCGCCGAGCTCCTCGAGCGCCTGGGAGCGGCCGACCTCCAGTTCGTCGCGCTGCCGCAGCAGCCTGCGCCACTCCTCGTCGGCGGTGCGGGCCTCCTGGCTCAGCCGTCCCAGCTGCTCGTAGATCGCCGAGATGGCGGCGTCGGACTCGTTGAGCGCGGCCAGCGCCTGCTCGGCGGCGTCCTGACGCGCGGCTTGCTCGGTCAGCGCGCCGGACAGCGCCGCGCTCAGTTGCGCGCCCTGCGCCTCCGCGACAGCCAGCTCAGCGCGGGCCTTCTCGACCTCCGAGGTGAGCTCTAGCGTCGACGGTTTGCGGTCGGAACCGCCGCTCACCCAGCCGGCGCCCACCAGATCACCGTCGAGGGTCACCGCACGCAGCTGGGGACGAGCGGCCACCAGATCCAACGCTTCGGCCAGCTCATTGACTACCGCGACGCCGGAGAGCATGGCGATCATGGCACCGCGCAACCGTGGTGGCGCCTCGATCAGATCCAGCGCCCAGCGGACGCCGTCGGGCAGCGCGGCGGGCGGCGCCGGCTCATCGGCCGGCCAGTCGCCCAGCACAATGGCCGCGCGTCCCCCGTCGGCTTCCTTGAGCGCGGTAACCGCGGATCGGGCCGCGCCCAAACTATCCGCGGCCAGCGCGTCGGCTGCCGAGCCGAGTACCGCAGCCAGCGCCGCCTCATAACCCGAGCGCACCTTAACCAGCTTGGCGATCGACCCCAAAAGCCCTGCGCCACTGCGGTTCTGGGTGAGCCACGCGGCTCCGTCCTTTTGTTCGAGCCCGACCGACAGGGCGTCGATGCGGGCTCGCAGCGACGCCACCTGGCGTTCGGCGCCGCGCTCGGCGGATTGCAGTTCGGCAACGCGCTCGTCGGCCAGCCGCAGCGCCGCCACCGTCCGCTCGTGGTGCTCATCGAGCCCGACCTCGCCCTGATCGAGCTCACCGACACGGCCCTGCACGGTTTCGAACTCCGCCCGGGCCTGCCGCGCGCTGGCCGCTGCCTCCTCGATGCGCTCGGACAACCGGGTGACGGTGTCGTCGATCGATTCGACCCGCGCCCGCATGGTCTCCACCTGACCGGCCAGCCGGGCCAGGCCCTCGCGCCGATCGGCCTCCGCGCGGACCGCCGCCATGTGGGCCTTTTCGGCCTCGGCGGCGCTGCGCTCACGGTCGGCCAGCTCCGTGCGGACGGCCTCCAGGCGGGCGCGCGCCGCGGTCAGCTCCGCCAGTAGCTGCTGCTCGGCGGCCGCCACCTGCTGGGCCTCGGCCTCCAGCGCGTCCGGGTCCGCCCCGCTGGCCGCGGGCGGCTCGACATCGAAATGCTGGGCACGCTCACTGGCGATGCGCACCGTAGCGCTCACCCGTTCGGACAGCGCAGACAGCCGAAACCAGGTCTGCTGGACCGATTCGGCTCGTTCGGACAGCGCGGCCAGCGCTGCCTCGTGTGCCGCCAGCTCCTCGGACGCCACCGCCAGTCGGGCGGCGGCCTCGTCATGCTCGCGGCGCAGCGCCGCCTCGGCGTCGTTCGTTCCATCCAACTCGGCCTGCCGGCTGACCAGGTCATCGGCGGCCAGCCGCAACCGGGCGTCGCGCAGATCGGCCTGGATGGTGGCTGCCCGTCGGGCCACCTCGGCCTGGCGGCCCAGCGGTTTAAGCTGGCGGCGCAGTTCGGTGGTCAGATCGGTGAGCCGGGCCAGGTTTGCTGACATCGCGTCGAGTTTGCGCAGGGCTTTTTCTTTGCGCTTGCGGTGCTTGAGCACACCGGCGGCTTCTTCGATGAACGCCCGGCGGTCCTCGGGCCGCGACTGCAGGATCTCTTCCAGCTTGCCCTGCCCGACAATGACATGCATCTCCCGGCCGATACCGGAGTCGGACAGCATCTCCTGAACATCCATCAAACGGCAACTGCTGCCGTTGATTTCGTATTCGCTGGCGCCGTCGCGGAACATCCGGCGGGTGATCGACACCTCGGAGTATTCGATCGGCAGCGCATTGTCGGCGTTATCGACGGTGACGGTGACCTCGGCGCGGCCCAGCGGGGCGCGCGACGAGGTGCCGGCGAAGATGACGTCTTCCATCTTGCCGCCGCGCAGCGTCTTGGCGCCCTGCTCCCCCATTACCCAGGCCAACGCGTCGACGACATTGGATTTGCCCGAGCCGTTGGGTCCGACGACGGCGGTGATGCCCGGCTCGAACCGCAGAGTCGTCGGCGAGGCGAAGGACTTGAAGCCCTTCAGCGTCACGCTCTTGAGGTACACGACCTGCCAGACTACCGGCGGTCAGAGCCGCAACGGGCTAGGCCCGATGGCCCGGCTCCTCCTCGGGCCGCACAGCGGCCAGCATCGTCGCCGAGCTAGCGCGCGGTGAAGCCGCGGATCGGTTCGCCGGCCTGCGACCAGTCGGCGACCACCTTGTTGACGTGACCGGGTGTGGAGCCGCTCTGCAGCAGGCTCAGCAGCTTGTCGCATGCGTCGCGGGGCCCCTGGGCGACCACCAGCACCCGGCCGTCGGGACGGTTGGCGGCGTAACCGGTCAGACCCAGTTCCAGCGCCCGGGCCCGGGTCCACCAGCGGAAACCCACGCCCTGGACGTAGCCCTGCACCCAGGCGGTAAGCCGGACGTCAGGCTCCGGCATCGGCAATCTCAAAGGTGACCTCGGTGCCAGACTTGAGCGTGCGCCCGACCGTGCACACCTGGTCAACCGCCCGATGCACGACCGTCAGCAGCCGCGCCGCCTCCTCCTCGGTCAAACCCGACAGATCGACCTCGAGCGTCTCCTCCAGCAAGGGGTAGCGCTCCTCGAGGTCGGGCGGCCCGGACACATGGATCGTCGCGGCGTAGTCGTTGCCGAGGCGACGGGCCAGCGGCTGGTCGCTGGCCATCCCGCTGCACGCGGCGAGCGCGATCTTGAGCAGCTCGCCGGGGGTGAATACCCCGTCGACATCCTCGGCGCCGACGAATACCTGCGCGCCTCGCGAACTGTACCCCGTGTACCGGCGGGGCCCGGTGCGTTCGACCCACAGTTGCGTCATGGGTTCTTTCTTACCGTGCTTACCGTGCGCCGCGTGCGCGGCCTGCGGACACCTGACTCGACATTTGTCGCCATCCCCCGCACAGTCGGCACGAGCGCTCACACGCGGGGACGGGAGTTGCGAGTATTGCCGGCGCAGGCGTGGGTGACGCTGACTGCTGGGCTTGTCGCGGCCTTTGGCGTGATCATCACGTGGCAACAAAAGAACAACGCCGACCGCCGGTCTGAGTGGTGGCGGCGCACAACCTGGGCCTTCGATGGAACTTTCAGCACCATCGAGACCGAAGCGCCCCGCTCGTAGCCTTAGCGTGCGCAAAGCCGCTGCTCAGGCGGCTGTCGGCGCCAGCAAGAAGACCGGTCGTCACGCCGACGAGCGGGTAAGGAAGCTCGCCGAATCACGCTGAAAGACTTCACCGCCGCGGCCGCGGCTGGCATCTCGGGCAGTAGAACGACGAACGGTTCATGAACTTTTCGCGGCGGATCACCGCCCCGCAGCGTCGGCATGGCTCGCCTTCGCGGCCATAGGCGTCCAGCGACCGGTCGAAGTAGCCCGATTCGCCGTTGACGTTGACATACAGCGCATCGAACGAGGTACCGCCGTGCGCCAGCGCATCGCGCATCACGTCGGCGGCGGCTCTCAGGACCGTGGCCAGCCGCGGGCGGGTCAACGTCGCGGCGATGCGCGCGCCATGCACCTTTGCCCGCCACAGCGCTTCATCGGCATAGATGTTGCCGATCCCCGACACCACGGTCTGGTCGACGAGCTGACGCTTGATCTCGGAATGCTTGCGCCGCAACACGTTAACCACCGCGTCGGCATCAAACCGCGGGTCGAGCGGGTCACGCGCCAGGTGCGCGACAGGCGCCGGCACCGTGCTGCCATCCACGGTCACCAGGTCCGCCAGCAGCCACCCCCCGAATGTCCGCTGATCGACGAAGCTCAGCGCAGTGCCGTCGTCGAGCAGCGCCGAGATCCGGACGTGATCGGCGCGGGGGACGGGTCCGAGCAGCATTTGCCCGCTCATGCCAAGGTGAACGACGAGCGCGGTGTCCCCGTCCAGCGTCAGCCACAGGTACTTGCCGCGCCGACCGGTGCCGCTGATCCGCGCCCTGCGTAGCCGCGCTGTCAAATCGGCGGGCCCGGGCTCGTGGCGCCGTACCGCGCGAGGATGGTGCACCCGGACCGCCGTGATGGTCTTGCCCACCACATGGGCCTGCAAGCCGCACCGCACCACCTCGACCTCGGGTAGTTCGGGCATCTAGATCACGCGCTGTCCAGCGCGTTCCACCCCGCAGCCGCGGCCTTTTGCTCGGCTTCCTTCTTGGATCGGCCCACACCCGTCCCGTACTCGGTGTCCATCACGACGACCACGGCGGTGAACTCTTTGTCGTGGTCGGGGCCGGCCGAGGTGACCACATACGACGGCACGCCCAGACCGCGCGCCGCGGTCAGTTCCTGCAAGCTGGTCTTCCAGTCCAGCCCGGCGCCCAGCATGGGCGCCGCGTCCAGCAGCGCACCGAACAACCGCAGGATCACCTGCCGGGCCGTGTCAATGCCGTGATGCAGGTAGATCGCGCCCAGCAGCGACTCCATACCGTCGGCGAGGATGCTGGATTTTTCGGCTCCACCAGTGTTGGCCTCGCCACGCCCCAACAGCAGGTGAGCGCCGAGACCTTCGTCGGTCAGGCTACGCGCGACATCAGCCAACGCCTGGGTGTTGACCACGCTGGCCCGCAGTTTGGCCAGATCCCCCTCCGAGCGGTCGGGGTGGCGGCGGAACAGCTCGTCGGTGATGGTCAGCCCCAGGACGGCGTCGCCGAGAAACTCCAAGCGCTCGTTGGTCGGTAGCCCGCCGTGCTCGTAGGCATAGCTGCGGTGCGTCAACGCCAGCGTTAGCAGCTCGTTGGGCAGGTCGACCCCGAGCGCGTCGAGCAAAGTTTGCCGGGTCACGGCTGTAGCGCATCGTCATCGGGCCGTCGCATTCCGGCCAGCTTGGCCCAGCGCGGGTCGATTCGGTCATGGTGATGACCGGGCTCGGCGGTTGCCAGCGGGACGCCGCATTCCGGACACAATCCGGGGCAATCCGTCCGGCACACCGGCGAGAAGGGCAGTTCCAGACCGACGGCGTCGATGATGGACTGTTCAAGGTCGACAGTGTCGTCGACAATCCGTCCGATTTCGTCATCGTCGGTCGTCGCGTCGGTGGTGCTGTCGGGATACGCGAACAGTTCGGTCAGGGCGACCTCCACAGGCCGGGTGAACGTCATCAGGCAACGGGCACACTCGCCGGTGGTGGGTGCGGCCACTGTCCCCGTCACCAACACGCCTTCGGACACAGACTCCACGAACAGATCCAGGTCCAACGGGGCGCCCGGCTCGATCGCGATCAGCTCTAGTCCGATGCGCGACGGGCTAACCATGGTGTCATGTACCGAAAACGCCGCTCCCGAGCGCCGCCCCAGCCGCGCGATGTTGACCGTCAGCAGTGAGGTCGGATGATGCTGTGCCGTCGGGCCATGCTGCCTCGCCATATGGCAATCCTACGGCGCGCGTCGCGTTGAGCCGCCGAGCCGTCGCCGGGCTAGGTCTGATTGCCCGGCTCCTCCTCGGGCCACTGCGTCGCCCGCATCGTCGCCGGGCTAGGTCTGATTGCCCGGCTCCTCCTCAGGCCGTCCCCCGCAAGCGAGCGGTGTCCCCACCGCGGTCCGCATCGTCGCCGCGTCTAGCGCGTGGCGTAGTCGTGGGTTCCGGCCGCCGTGCGAAGTTGATGGCGGCCGCGGCCGACCGAGCGCAGCGTGCCGTTGAGGAATTCCTCGAACTCGGCGAGCTTGCTGTCGACGTAGACGTCGCATTCACCACGCAATCGGTCGGCCTCGGCGTGCGCCGCATCGATTAGGCGGGTGGCCTCCGCGTTAGCCGACTGCACCACCTCGGTCTGCGACACCAGACGCTGCTGTTCCTTGATGCCCTCTTGTACCGCGTTCTCATAGGAGATGTTGCCGCTTTCCACCAGCCGGTCGCATTCGGCCTTGGCACGGCTGGTAGCAGACTCGTACTCGCGTTTGGCCGCCGCGGCGACGCGAACCGACTCCTCGCGAGCTTCCCCGACCATCCGCTCGCTGTGTTGGCGCGCCTCGGCCACCATCCGGTCAGCCTGCGCCTTGGCGTCGGACAAGATCCGGTCAGCCTCCGAGCGGGCATGGTTCAGCATCGACTCCGATTCGGTGGTCGCCGACGACACCATGGAGTCGGCGTGCACCTTGGCGTCGTGCAGCAGCGAATCGCGCGCGTCCAGCACATCCTGGGCGTCGTCCAGTTCGCCGGGGATCGCGTCTTTGATGTCGTCGATCAACTCGAGCACGTCGCCGCGGGGCACCACGCAGCCGGCCGTCATCGGCACGCCACGGGCTTCTTCGACAATGGCGCCCAACTCGTCGAGCGCTTCAAAAACTCGGTACACGGCAACACCCTCCCGGCATCGTTGTTATTACCAGTGTGCCTGGTGTTGCGCTTGTGACTGCGCTGCCGTGCCCGGTGTGTCGGGCATCGGCGTCGCGGAGCCTGATCGAGATGACCTAGCGAAATCCCTGTCCGCTTCCCTCGAAGCACCCCGCTAACCTGCACACCCGCGGTCATTATGTCGGCCCGACCAGATTTGCGGCAATGGCCGGTCGTCACGGTCTGCGATACGGCGTCAGGTACGGCGGTAGCGAGATGGCTGTGTCGAGATCGCCAGCCGGCACGGGAGTTGTGGCGGCCAGCTTGAGCGTACGACGCCTGCCCAGTACGGCAGCGCAGCGTCTTCGGGGATCGTCGACCGGCCCGCCGGCACGCACCTTGGCGCAGACGTCGATGAGGTCCAGCGCCAGGACGGCGGTAGCGGCAAGCTCGCGACGGTTCGGGGTCCGGCTATCGGCAGCGCGGCCAGATGCGACGTGATCGAAAAGGGCTTCAAGGGCCTGGAGTTTCTCCCGCCGGTCGCGGACGAGGCGTGCGCTTCCTGTGACGACGACCGAGCGGTAATTCAATGAATGGTGCAGCGCCGAACGTGCCAGCACAAGACCATCGATGAGGGTGACGGTGACACACACGGGCAAGCCCGCCGGGGTGGCCTGGGCCGCGAGCATCGGGCCGCTGCCCGTGGAGCCGTGCAAGTACAGGGTCTCGCCGAGGCGGGTGTGCGTGGTGGGCAAGACCACCGGGCTGCCCGCGCTGAGATAGCCGAGGTGGCAGATCAAGGCCTCGTCGAGGATGCGGTGAATGGCGTCGCGGTCGTAGCGGGCCCGCTCCCGATATCGGGTGGGTGTGGTGCGCGGTTTCGCATCGGCACTCCGCCGGGAATACGGATCACCATCGCCGATCTCGACGCCGCTGAGATAGATCCGCTAGCTGACGCGGTAGTTGCGGCGGTACGCGCCACCGGACGCCCGAGCATGTGATCGCACCAACCCCGTGCGCACACCACGGACCGTGGTCGGGAGTATGCGCTTTGCTGGGCGGGTGGGGTGGTCCGAACCGCCGCGGGATAGCTTTGATCGCGAAATATGCAACCGGACCGGAGTGTGTAGTGCTGGGACCGATCGGACACGCGTTGGCACTGGCGGGGTCGATGACGTGGGAGATCTTGTGGGCGTTGGTGGTGGGCTTCGCGCTATCGGCGGTGGTACAGGCAGTGGTTCGACGCTCGACGATCGTTGCGCTGATGGGCGACGATCGGCCCCGCACCCTGGCAGTCGCAATGGGGCTGGGCGCGGCGTCATCGTCGTGCTCCTATGCCGCGGTGGCGTTGGCTCGATCGCTGTTTCGCAAGGGCGCTAACTTCACCGCCGCCATGGCCTTTGAGATCGGCTCCACCAATCTCGTGGTGGAGTTAGGGATCATCCTGGCTCTGCTGATGGGCTGGCAGTTCACCGTGGCGGAGTTCATCGGCGGTCCGCTCATGATCGTGGTGCTGGCAGTCTTGTTCCGGCTGTTCGTGCGCTCCCGGATCGTCGACGCCGCCCGGGTACAGGCCGAGCGGGGAATCGCCGGCTCCATGGAAGGCCACGCCGCCATGGACATGTCCATCCAAGGTGAAGGCTCGTTTTGGCGGCGGCTGTTTTCGCCGCAGGGTTTTACGTCGGTGTCGCACGTTTTCGTCATGGAGTCGACCGCGATCTTGCGCGACCTCGTCCTGGGTCTGTTGATCGCCGGTGCCATCGCGGCGTGGGTACCCGAAACACTTTGGCAGCACTTCTTTTTCGCTGACCACCCGAGCTTGTCGGTGCTGTGGGGACCGATCGTGGGGCCCATTGTGGCGATCGCGTCGTTTGTCTGCTCGATCGGCAATGTGCCGCTGGCAGCGGTGCTGTGGAACGGAGGCATCAGCTTCGGCGGCGTCATCGCGTTCATCTTCGCCGACCTGCTGATTCTGCCCATCCTCAACATCTACCGCAAGTACTACGGCGTCGCGATGACGCTGACACTCCTTGGCACCTTCTACGCGGCGATGATCGCCGCCGGATATCTCGTCGAATTGCTCTTTGGCGCAACACGTCTCATTCCTACCCACCGCAGTGCGACGGTCATGCACGCGGGGATCTCGTGGAACTACACCACCTGGCTCAACATTGTCTTCCTCGTCATCGCGGCGGTGCTGGTCGCCCGGTTCGCGACCACGGGCGGACTCCCGATGCTGCGCATGATGGGCGGTTCCCCGGATGCAGAACACGACCACCACGATCACGGGCACGGTGACGGCCACCACTAGCGCGGTGCCTGGCACCGAGATCAACGTTAGCGTGGCGTCGAACTTTTCCCTGCTGGCGTGGATCTTGAGGGGGCATAGCTTCGCGCTAGCTGGTGGCGTCGCGCAGCTTTTCGGCCAATCGGCGGTTCACCGGTTTCGGCAGCAGGTCTGACACGTCACCGCCGAGCATTGCGACCTCTTTGGCCAGCGACGATGACACGAACGAATACCGCGGCGTGGTCGCGACGAAAAAGGTGTCCACGCCGGCGATGTGTTTGTTCATCTGCGCCATCTGCACCTCGTACTCGAAGTCGGTGCCGGTACGCAGCCCCTTCACGATGGCAGAGAGCCCGCGAGACCTGACGAAGTCAACCACTAGGCCCTCGGCGGCTTCCACCCGCAAATTGGGCAGATGCGTTGTCGACTCGTTGATCATCGCGATCCGCTCGTCGAGGTCGAACATGCCCCTTTTGGTGGGGTTGGTAAGGATCGCGACCACTACTTCGTCGAACTGGGCCGCCGCGCGTTCGAAGATGTCGATGTGGCCCAGCGTCACCGGGTCGAATGATCCCGGGCATACCGCCCCGCTCATGACCGATGACGGTAGCAGCTAGCGCTCAGCCGGGATCCGCCCCTAGTTCGGCGATGTCCAGGCGGGTGTCGCCGTAAACCCGCTGCTGCCATGGGCACCAGCCGGCCGGCCACGTCAGCGGCGCGCTGCCGGCCGCCCGCTCGATCACCGCGACGGTTCCGGCGTGGACCCACCCGTGCGTGATCAGCGCGGCAAGGACGGCGTCGATCTCGGTGGTGTCGACGTCGTAGGGCGGGTCCGCCAGCACCAGGTCCACTGGGGATTCGGTCCCGGCCGCCACGACGGCGGCCACGGTGCCGCGGCGCAGCGTGGCACCGGTCAGGCCCAGGGCCGCGATGTTGCTGGCGATGACGGCGGCGCTGCGCCGGTCGGATTCTACGAACAGCGCCGACGCGGCTCCGCGCGACAGCGCCTCCAACCCGAGTGCACCCGAACCGGCGTACAGGTCCAGCACCGACAGTCCGGTCATATCCAGCCGCGCCGTCAAAACATTGAATAACGCCTCGCGCACCCGATCGGTGGTCGGCCTGGTTCCCCGCGGCGGGACCATGATGCGCCGGCCGCCCGCAGAGCCGGCAACGATCCGCGTCAGCTCAACACCACCAGCAGGTCCGTCGACACTAAATGAGTGTCGACCAGTAGTCCCAGAACCGCACCAGGATCAGCAGAAGCACCGCGGTGAACCAGAGCGCAGTGATCGACCACCGCCAATGGTAAAGGGCCTGCGCCACAGCGCTTTCCCCGTTTTCGCGCGCCGGACGGAACGCGACCGAGGCCACCACCACCTGTAGCGGGATGGTGACCGCCCAGACCACCATGCAGTAGGGACACAACGCCCCGATCCGGTACAGGCTTTCGAATATCAGCCAGTGCATGAACACATCAGCGACTGCTGTCGCGACGGCTAATGCGGTCCAATACCACTGGGGCAGAGGTACTTTCGTCACCGCCAGTATACCAGAGACGACGACCACGGTGAAGGCCGCGATGCCGATCAGCGGGTTGGGAAAGCCGAACACCGACGCTTGCGGTGTGGCCATCACCGAGCCGCACGACAGCACCGGGTTGAGGTTGCACGACGGCACATATGACGGGTTCGCCAAGATCCTGATCTTTTCCACCGTCAGCGTCATCGAGGCGAACAGGCCGATCACCCCGGCGATCAGCACACACCACGCGCTGGGCAGCGGTACCCGAACGCCTCCGGGGGCCGGGTAGCTCGATCGCTCGGTGGATTCCGCTGACGCGGCGGTCACGATGCCGCGGGGGTCACAGCCGAGTCAAGGCCCGGCACATTGCCGACGATTTCCCTGATCTTGGCGACCAGCGCGTCCGGTGTCGACGGGCTGTAGTCCTCGCCGTTGATGCGGATCGTCGGGGTGGCGTGCACATTCGTGGCCGAGGCCATCCCCTTCACGGTCGCGATGTATTTCCCGCTGTCGACGCAATTCGGAACCTTGCCCGCAGCACCGGCTTCGCGGGCAAGTTCGATCAAGCGCGCATTGTCCGGGAACGTGGGGCCGATTTCAGCGGGTTGCAAGTCCTTGCTGAACAACGCGGTATGGAACCGCCGGAACGCATCAATGGACTCATCGGCGACGCAATAGGCCGCGGCGCCTGCCCGTGTCGGGTAGTCCTGGTTTCGCGGGCTGTCGAGAATAGCCACCATATAGTAATCGGCCGCGATGGCGCCGCTGTCGATGAGTTTGGACATCGTCGGCCCGAAATTCCTCTCGAAATTACTGCACGCGGGGCACAGGAAATCCTCGTAGAACGACACGACGGCCTTAGGGTCCTTGGTTCCGTCCCGGGTGATCAGCTTGCTTGACGTCACCCGTACCGCGTGGCCGGCGCGGGAGCTCTTATTGGCATGCGACATCACGATGTAGAGCACAAGGCCGACCGCGAAGATCACCACGATCGCGGTGAGCCCGATCCGGATCACCAAATTGCGCCTGCGGTCGGCAGCGTTCAGGCGCACGGGACGTTTAGGTTTGTCGGCCACAGGTTCGCTGATCCTCGGTTGTCGGCTTCGGCGATAGCGCCTCTAGCGTACCGGCGGCACTGCCTGGACAGTTCAGCCCGGCGACGATGCGCACCGCGTAGCGCGCGGGGAGGAGCCGGGCAATCAGACCCAGCCCGGCGGCGATGCGCGCCGGGCAGCGGCCCGAGGAGGAAGCGGGCAGTTCGGATCAGCTCCGGCTAAGGTGGGCGCGCAGCGCCGAGACCAGCTCACTCGTCGCGGCGGCGCTGCCGCCCCCGAGCGGGAACAACCTGGCGTAGCCATGCGTCAACGACCCCACAAAACGCAAGTCGACGGCGTTCCCGGCGGCTCGCAGGGCCGTCGCGTACTGCTCACCCTCGTCGCGCAGCGGGTCGAAACCGGCGATCGCAATCAGTGTCGGCGGCAACCCGGACAGGGTATCGGCCAGCAGCGGCGACACCCGCGGATCCGTCGGCGCGACACCGGAATCCCCCAGGTATTGGGCGTGGAACCAGTCGATGTCGTGTTTGGTCAGCAGAAAGCCCTCGGCGAACAAGGAAAGCGATCGCGTTCTCGCGGTGAAGTCGGTCCTCGGGTAGATCAGCCACTGCAGCACCGGGGCCGGGCCGCCGTCGTCGCGTGCCAACTGCGACACGATGGCCGCCAGGTTGCCGCCCGCGCTGTCGCCGCCGACCGCCACCCGGCCCTGGATCGCACCGAGTTCGACGGCGTGCTCGTACGCCCATCGAAAGGCCGCGTAGGCGTCGTCGACCGCGGCCGGGGCTGGGTGCTCGGGGGCCAGCCGGTAGTCGATCGACAGCACGTGGATGTCGGCGTCGCGGCAGGTCAACCGGCACAGTCCGTCATAGATGTCCAGGTCGCCGATCGTCCAGCCACCGCCGTGGTAGAAGACCAGCAACGGCGCCGGTTCGGCGCTGGCCGGGTGGTAATGGCGGGCGGGGATCTCCCCGGCCGGCCCGGGTATCGACAGGTCGTTCACCGCGACGTGAATCTGCGGACCGGGAAACGCCAGGGACAGCTCGCGCATTTGAGTCCGGGAGGAGGCGGGGTCGTCGTTAAGCACCAGACCGTCGATGCCGATGGTCCGCAGCCCGGACAGCATCAACTGCAGCGTGGGATCCAGCGTGTTGCCGTCGATGGTGACCGAACGGCCGCCGGACAGCAGCCGCTTGACGCGGTTCGGGATCCAGGGGATGACCTTGACGCCAACGGTGGTAGCGGTGCCCTGCAAGCGACTGTTCCACCGAATCGGTGCCCGCAGCGCTCCCAACCGGAGGTCCGGCGCGCCTGGCAGACTTCGTGTCATGGCTGCTCCCCTAGTCACGCTGAACGACGGTAATTCGATCCCGAGTGTGGGATTCGGCGTTTTCAAGATTCCACCGGCGGACACCGAGCAGGCGGTGGCCGCCGCGCTGCGAGCTGGTTATCGACATATCGACACCGCAGCAATGTACGGCAACGAACGCGAGACCGGCCGAGCACTCGCCGATTCCGGCATACCCCGCGACCAACTGTGCGTGGCCACGAAGCTGTGGAACGCCGACCAAGGTTACGACAGCACGCTGGCGGCATTCGACGCCAGCATGGGCCGGCTCGGACTCGACTACCTCGACCTATATCTGATCCACTGGCCATTGCCTCAGCAGAACAAGTTCGTCGACACCTTCAAGGCGTTCGCGCACCTGCGCGACCAAGGCCGAATCTGGTCCATCGGGGTTAGCAATTTCGAACCCGAGTACCTGAAGGTCCTCATCGACGCCACCGGCATCGTCCCGGCCGTCAACCAAATCGAGCTGCATCCGCGGCTGCCCCAGACGGAATTGCGGAAGGTGCACGCCCAGTTCGGCATTGCCACCGAGGCGTGGGCCCCGCTCGGACAGGGGTCGCTGCTGACCCATCCGACCATCACGTCGGTCGCTGACGAGTGTGGCCGAACGCCCGCCCAGGTGCTGATTAGGTGGCACATCCAGCTCGGTAATATCGTGATCCCCAAGTCGGTGAAACCTGAGCGGATTGCGAGCAACTTCGACGTGTTCGATTTCGAACTCAGCCCCAATCAGATGGCAGCGATCTCCTCGCTCGACAACGGAACCCGACTTGGTCCCAATCCACGAACGTTCAACTTCACAGGCAGGTGAGATCACGTTGACTGGCGAGTCGGGCGCCCCGGTCCCCTCCATAGCGCTCAATGACGAGAACACAATGCCGGTGCTTGGTCTCGGCGTCGCGGAGTTGTCGGACAGCGAGACCGAACGCACGCTGTCGGCGGCGCTGGAGATCGGCTGCCGCCTGATCGATACTGCCGCAGCCTACGGCAATGAAGCCGCCGTCGGTCGCGCGATCGCGGCCTCGGGGATTCCCCGGGCCGAGCTCTTCATCACCACCAAGCTGGCCACCCCCGACCAGGGTTTCACCACCTCCCAGGAAGCCTGCAAGGCCAGCCTGGACCGGCTCGGCCTGGATTATGTCGACTTGTATCTGATTCACTGGCCGGCCCCGCAGCTGGGCAAGTATGTGGACAGTTTCGGCGGCCTGATCCAGTGCCGCGGGGACGGCTATGCGCGCTCGATCGGCGTATCCAACTTCACCGAGGAGCATCTGTCGACAGTCATCGACCTGACCTTCGTCGTCCCCGCGGTCAACCAGATCGAGCTGCACCCGTTGCTCAACCAGGCGGAGCTGCGCAAGACCAATGCCCAGCACAACGTCGTCACCGAGTCCTACAGCCCGCTCGCGCTCGGCGGGCTGCTGGACAACCCGACGGTGACATCCATTGCCGCTGAATACGGCCGTGCACCCGCGCAGGTGCTGATCCGGTGGAACTTGCAACTGGGCGACGCGGTCATCTTCCGCTCGGCCAAACCGGAGCGCATCGCCAGCAACTTCGATGTCTTCGATTTCGAGTTGGCCGCCGAACACATGGATGCCCTCAACCAGCTTAACGACGGCACTCGGGTGCGACAGGATCCGCTGACCTACACCGGCACGTAGACCAAGGCAGGCCCGTTTCATTGCATGTCCGGCTGGCCGATGCGACGGAACCGACGTTGCGAAGACGGTCCCATGGCGTCGCTGAGCGTAACCGCGCATTCCGCGCGAGTTGTGGAGCCCGCCTCGCTTCGGTTTAGGACGTGTGGTCGATGCAAGCATCAACTCAACGCCCCGCGGTGGGCGCCGAAGTTCGTCTTCCCGACGCCCAATGTTCGTCAGAGCAGGTTAACCCGAATATCGGGCCTGGCGTGTTCGGCCGCTCTGGCGAGTCGGGCATCGAAGGTGACGAGCGCGGCGCCGTACATGGCGGCCACGGCGAGGTAGGCGGCGTCATAAACGGAGATGTTGTGGCGCATTGCCCAAACCGTCTGCAGCAGAACGACATCCGTTCCCACGTATTCGATCTGCATCGCGATGAGTGCCTGGAATGCGGTGTCGGCGTCGTCGGTGGTCAGGCGATCATCGAGGACGGCTTTGCGCAAGGTGCGCAGTACCTCTAGCGGCATGTGTGCTGGAGCGATCCAGGCGTCGTCGGCGAGCATCGCGGCACGTGCGGAGTCACCCGGGGCCGTCGGGCTGGCTAACGCCATGACTGTGACATTCGCGTCGAGGACGATCAATCGTCGTCCTCGCGCCCGCGCCGAATTTCCTGAACCACCTCCTCGGCAGTGAGGTCGAGGCTGCGGTGCTCCGCCAAGCTCTCGAGGAGGCGCTTGTTGCGTTCGGCGCGGAACTCGCGCTCCAGCAGTGCTCGCAGATAGACCTGGGTGGACTGGCCTCGAGCAGCGGCGCGTGCGGCGATGGCGTCGCGCACTTCTTCGGGGACGTCCTTGATCTGAATCGCAACGGCCATGCGTGAAGTCTACATGCGCATGCCATGCGCATGTAGACCGCGAAGTAGGGCCCCGCCTCATCGCGGGCCTGAATCCGCTGCGCTACCCAGCCGGGCAGGTGGCTGCGGCCCGGCGCAATACGTCCGCCGAAGGCTGGTCGACAGGCAGCTGGTACCCCCGCAGCACGGCGATGTACTGCACGGCGTACTGACACCAGAAGGCGGTGTTCGCCGGCATCCACAACGCGGGCTGCGAGTCGGCCTTGTCCTCATTGGCCTGACCGGCGACAGCGAGCAGGTTGGCCGGATCGTTGGCGAACCGCAGTCGCTGCCGATACGGCCAGTCGTACGCCCCCATGTCCCAGGCGTACGCGAGCGGGACGAGATGATCGATCTGTACCGATGCGCCCACCCGGGCACCGCGCTGGAACGCAACCGTGGCGTTGGTATAGGGGTCGTGGAGGGTGCCGGTGGCGACGGCATCCGGACACCGCTTGATCGACACATACGTCTTGTCGACGAGATCGCGGTTGAGGATGTCATCGCGGGTGTCGCACCCGTTGTGTCCAAGAGGTGCGTCGTTGTCGTCATCCCAGGCGTCGCCGAACGCCGCCCGGAGGTAGTCATAACGGCGGATCCGCGTCGGCACCACCGCAATTCCCGCCAATACGTCAGTGCCGGGTTGCACCGTCGGGACGTCGGCACGCGCGGCGAACTCGTCCACGCGGTCGCCCGCTGATGACGACACCACCTGATAGGCAACCAGCAGTGCCAGCACCGCGAACGCCGAAAGCCACAGCAGCGATTTGCGACTCACGACTTGTCCAGGTACTCGATACGGTCGGTGTCGGTGAACCGTGCTGCCAGCAACGCCAA
Source organism: Mycobacterium sp. (assembly GCA_035625875.1). Classification (GTDB taxonomy): domain Bacteria; phylum Actinomycetota; class Actinomycetes; order Mycobacteriales; family Mycobacteriaceae; genus Mycobacterium. The sequence continues at coordinate 49,017 of DASPOT010000212.1, forward strand.
TCCGGAATGCGCGGGATCCATCCCATAAGCGCGCGTGCAGAAGTCCCGGGCAGCCTCGATGACCTCGCGATGGTCGGCAAGCGACAACAACCTCAGGGTGATCGCGCGCCCGGACTGGTTGCGGCCCAACACATCTCCTTCCCGCCGCTCCTTGAGGTCCAAATCGGCAAGCGCAAACCCGTCCAGGGTCTCGGCGACGGCGCGCAATCGCCGGCCCGCTTTAGATCCCGGCGAGACCCAGCTGGCCAGCAGACACAGGCTCGGATGCCTGCCCCGGCCGATGCGGCCCCGCAGCTGATGCAACTGGCTGATTCCGAACCGGTCGGCGTCCATCACCAGCATGACCGTGGCGTTCGGGACATCCACGCCGACCTCAATGACTGTGGTACACACCAGCACATCGATCTCGCCGGTCCGGAAGGCGGCCATGACGGCATCCTTCTCCTCAGCGGGCAGCCGCCCGTGCATGAGGCCCAGCCGCAGGCCCGCCAGCTCGCGGGAACGCAAACGGGCGAACAGATCTACGGCGGTCGCCGACGGCCGGGTGTCCTCTTCCGTCTGGCCGGCATCGTCGGTTTCGTCGATGCGCGGCGCCACCACATAGGCCTGACGGCCCGCTGAGACCTCCTCGACAATGCGCTGCCAGGCGCGCTGCAGCCACGCAGGCTTTTCCTTGACGAAGATGGTGTTGGTGGTGATCGGCTGGCGTCCGCGCGGGAGTTCGCGCAGTGTCGAGGTCTCCAGATCGCCGTAGACAGTGAGCGCGACCGTGCGTGGTATCGGTGTCGCCGTCATCACCAGCAGATGCGGCGTGATGCCCTCAGGTGCCTTGGCGCGCAATTGATCTCGCTGCTCAACACCGAACCGGTGTTGCTCGTCGACCACCACCATGCCCAGTCGGTGAAACTCCAACGCATCCTGCAGCAGCGCGTGGGTGCCGACGACGATGCCGACCTGACCGCTGGTGATCTCCGCACGGACGTGTTTCTTCTGCGCCGCAGTCATCGAGCCGGTGAGCAGCGCGACCCGGGTGGCGTTCTCGGCGCCGCCCAGCTGACCGCCCATCCCAAGCGGACCGAGCACATCACGGATTGACCGGATATGTTGGGCAGCAAGGACTTCCGTTGGCGTCAGCAGCGCACACTGATAGCTTGCGTCGACCATCTGCAACATCGCCAGCACCGCGACGATCGTCTTGCCCGACCCGACCTCACCTTGCAGCAGGCGGTTCATCGGTCGGGTCGCCGCGAGTTCGTCGGACAGCACGCCGAGCACGTCGCGCTGTCCGGATGTCAGCTCGAACGGCAACTGCTGCAACAGCTTAGCGACCAGTCCTCCGGTTCGCGGCGGCGCCGGCGGTCCCGATTGCGACAGTTCGCCGTGCCGGCGAGCGACCAGCGCCCACTGCAGGCCGACGGCTTCGTCGAAAGTCAACCGCTCGCGGGCACGTTGGTGTTCTGCCTCGGCCTCCGCGAGATGGATGGCGCGCAGCGCCTCGTCTTCGGAAATCAGGCCGAACTCGGCGCGCAGCGCCGCCGGCAACGGGTCGGGCACCGGATCGAGCACCTCGAGCACTTGCCGTACGCAGGCGAAAATGTCCCAGCTCTGCAGTTTGGTGCTGGCCGGATAGATCGGGTAGAAGCGGCGTTCGAACGCCGACAACAACACTTCGCCGCTCACAGCCTGGGATGCATCGGCGATCCTGCGTAGTGACCTGCTGCCGACATTGGTCGGAGAGTCGAGCACCAGAAAGGCGGGATGCGTCAAATGCAGCCTGTCCCGGAAGAATTTGATTTCACCCGACAGCATCACGCGGGTGCCGACGGTGAGCTGCTCCTTGAGCCAACCCGCGTGGAAGAACGTGGCCGTCATCTTGTCGCGCCCGGAGCCGACCGTGATGACCAGGTACTCGTCTTTGCGCTGCTTCTTCTGGGACGGCTTTCTTTGGGGCTGCTTCTTCATCGGCCGGGCCACGGCGTCGGTGATGGTGTCGACGACCGTGATGTGCTCACCCTCTTCGGGCCGCTCATCGTCGGCGCCGCGCACTGTCGTGCCCTCGACGTAGCTGCGCGGGTAGTGGCGCAGCAGGTCGTCCACGGTCCGGATGCCGAACACATCGTCGAGAGAGTCGGCGGCCTTCGCGCCCACGATGTAGTCCAGCCGGTCGTTCAGGGCCACCACGGCTACTCCACCCCGATCAGCAGTGCGTCGCCGCGATGCGCGGTGCGATAGGTCACCAGCTCGGTGCCCAGATGGTGGTCATGCACATGCTTTTCGAGCATGTCGCCCACCGCGATCGCATCGATGTCGGCGCCGGTCAGCACCGTCACCAGCTCGCCGCCGGAGGCCAGCAACAGATCGATCAAGCCGATCGCCGCCGAGGCGACATCGGGGGCCACGATCAGCACCTCGTCGCCCGCGATGCCCAGACCGTCGCCGGGCTCACAGGTACCGGCCCAGGTCAACGCCTTCTCCGTCGCGGTGCGCACCGACCCGTGCCGGGCGGCGCCTGCCGCGCGGGCCATGGTGTAGCCGTCGTCAACCGCCTGCCGGTCCGACTCGTGCACCGCCAGCGCGGCCAGCCCCTGAACCATCGAGTCGGTCGGCAGCGGCACCACGTCGATGCCCCAGCCGATGGCCGCGGTGCACCCGGCCACCAGTTCCTCGGCGGCCACGTAGCCGTTGGGCAACACCATCACCTGTGCGGCGCCAGTGTCCACCACGGCACGCAACAGCTGCTGGGCGCTGACCACCGTGGTCGGGTCGGTGGCGTTGGGATCCGGCCGCAGCACGCAGGCGCCCTCCCCGGCGAACAACTCGGCGGCACCGTCGCCGTCGATGACGGCCAGCACAGCCCGTTCGCGGGTCCAACTGCCCGGTGGTAATCGGCCGGTGCCGTCGGTCAGAGCCGAGATCTGGATCTGGCGAGGGCTACCGAACACGAGACCGGCCTCCACGGCGGCGCCGGCGTCATTGGTATGCACGTGCACCGAGTAGCCGCCCACTGCATCGAATGCCGAGGCCGCGATTGCCACCGAATCGCCGAGCTGCCCGAGCCGATCCCGCAGCGCATCCGCCCCTGTCGCGTCGCAACCACCCAGCAGGTACATCACCTCGAATTGGGGGGCGGGTTGTTCGGTGGCGGCTTCGGGCGACGGTTGACGCGGCGAGGGCCCGTACACCGAGCGGGCGGGCGCCTGCCCGGTGATCGTCGTGCTCAAGGCGTCGAGCAGGACCAGCAGGCCCCGGCCACCGGCGTCCACCACTCCAGCGTCGGCGAGGACTTCGAGCAGCTCGGGGGTTTTCTCCAGCGCGATGACCGCTGCATCGCCGGCGGCGGTGACAGGCCGGGCTAGCCCCTCCCCGTCTTTTGCGCACTGTTCCACGGCGCCGGCGGCCGCCCGCAGCACCGAGACGATTGTCCCAGGGATTTCTTGGCCGCCCATTGAGGCGATGGCCAGACCGACGCCGTGCCGCAGCGCAGCCCCGAGGACGGCCGCCTCGATATGACGCAGTTCACCCCCGGCGTCGGCTGCAGCGCTCGCAGTGACGTCGGCGACACCACGCAGGATCTGCGACAAGATGACGCCGGAGTTGCCGCGCGCGCCGTTCAGGGCGCCGGTCGACAGGGCGGCGGCGACCCGGGCGACATCGCCCGAGCCGGCCTCCGAGTTGGCCTCGGCCAGCGCGGAACGCATCGTGAACAGCATGTTGGTGCCGGTGTCGGAATCAGCGACCGGGAAGACGTTCAGCCGGTTGATCTCATCGATGTGGGTTATTAAGTCGCTGACGGCGGTATGCGCCCAGTCCCGCAGCGCAGACGCGTCCAGCAGACGATCCGACATACCCACCTCGGATCCACCTCCTCACGCCGCCTCCGGTGGGCGCCAGCCTAGCCATTAACGGCGACAGCACTGCTTACAACGCGTCCGGCAGCTGTTCATCGTTTTGGCGCTTCCGCACGTCAGTGGTTATCCTGACCAGGTTGCCGGGTCACCCGTAGCTCGGTCGCTACCCTGCAACGATGCGGGCCGGAACGGCCCGAGGAGGAGCAGGGCCATCAGCAGGCACCCTGCGACGATGCGGGCCGGAACGGCCCGAGGAGGAGCGGGGCCATCAGCAGGTGCCCCAGTAGAAGGTTTGAGGAGTTCCACGTATGGCTGCCGTGTGCGATATCTGCGGGAAGCGCCCCGGCATCGGCAAGTCGGTGTCGCACTCCCATCGCCGGACCAGCCGCCGGTGGGATCCCAACATCCAGACGGTGCGCGCCGTGGCCCGTCCCGGCGGCAATAAGCAGCGGCTGAACGTATGCACGTCGTGCATCAAGGCCGGCAAGGTCGGCCGCGGCTGAGGTCCACTCCCGCGGAGGACGGTTTTTTTCCGCGACACGCGCAACCGCTCTTCGGTGGTTTCGGCAAGCGTCGTGCTCGACGCTGTTGACGTCCCGGTGTGCATGGCGTATCGCTCGTCAGATTCCCTCCGTCAAGTCCCGGACACTCGCATACCGGTTATGCACCGCGGGCACCCGGTTGCCGGTGTACTGATCCGTCGGCGCCTGCTCCCACGCCGGTGGTTGCGACGAACCATTCAGTGCCCACGCCGCCTGGCGTGCGGCGCCGAGCGCAACATATTCGGCGGGGCTGGGCGCGAGCACGGGGACGCCGAACACCGCAGGCGCGATCTCGCGCAGAGCACGTGAGCGGGCACCCCCGCCCACCAGTAGCACGCGGCGCATAGCGATGCCATAACGCGTAAGGTGCGCAATGCCATCGGCAAGTGCGCACAGCAGTCCCTCGACCGCGGCTCGGGCCAGGTTGGCGGGCGTCGCATTTGACATCCGCAGGCCGTGCAGTGCACCGGTGGCGTCGGGCCGGTTCGGTGTTCGCTCACCATCCAAGTACGGCACCAGCACCAACCCGCCGCTTCCCGGCGGCGCCGACAGCGCGAGGCGGGAGAGCTCGTCGTGGTCCACGCGCAGCATCGCCGCGACCGCGTCGAGGACCCGTGCACCGTTCAACGTGCACACCAGAGGCAGAAAACGTCCGGTGCCGTCGGCGAACCCCGCCACGAACCCCCCGCCGTCGTGCACGGGATGCGGCGAGACCGCCGAAACCACACCCGATGTTCCGATCGAGACCACGATGTCGCCTTCCTCGGCAGCCAATCCGATTGCGGCAGCGGCGTTGTCGCCAAGTCCGGCACCGAACAACGGGCCGTTGAATGCCTTCGTAGCGTCGGCCGCACCGAGGATCGCCGGCAGCGCAGGACGACGTCCGCGCATCGCGAGTTCGACCAGATCGGCACGGTAGGTGTTGGTCGCGGCGTCGTAGTAGCCGGTGCCGCTCGCGTCGCTGCGGTCAGTGGTGATCGTGCCGATATCGGTGTCTCCGCGCAGCCGCCAGGTCAGCCAGTCATGCGGCAGGCACACCGCGGCCGTGCGGTCTGCGTTGCCGGGTTCGTGGTCGGCCAGCCAACGCAGTTTTGCCACGGTGATCGCCGCGAGCGGCACCACGCCCACCGCGTTCGCCCAGGCGTCGGGACCGCCGAGCTCGTTGACAAGGGCGAGCGCCGCGTCGGCCGACCTGACGTCATTCCACAACAGCGCCGGCCGGACGATCTGTCCTGCGGTGTCCAGGCACACCATGCCGTGCTGCTGAGCGCCGACCGATACCGCCGCGACATCGTCGAGGCCACCGGCGGCCGCGATCGCGGTGTGCGCGGCCAACTCCCATGTCGCTGGGTCGATTTCGGTGCCGTTGGGATGCGTCGCCCGACCGTCGCGGACTATCTCGCCGGTGCCGGCATCGCATACGAGGACTTTGCACGATTGGGTGGACGAGTCGATGCCGGCGACAAGCGTCATGTCTGCTCCTCGAGTAGGTTCTCAAGCGTCGCACGAGAAGCATTGTTGTGCAACGAAATCAGCGCCCCCAGACGGGGCTGACGACACGAACGATGCTATTGGCCGGGTACCGGAATGCGGCCTTATGGCCGCGAACGAAGCCGTGGCACATGCCGCAGCGCATCCAGGCCCCTTTGACCGCACGATCATCACGCCGGGAACGATGTGGCCACCTCATCCTGGGAGACCGGCGGCTCGGTTACGGCAGCCGCCAGTCGATCGGTTCGGCGCCCATCCCGACCAGCAGTTCGTTGGCCCGGCTGAACGGCCGGGAGCCGAAGAACCCGCGCGACGCCGACAGCGGCGAGGGGTGCGACGACTCGATCGCGACACAGTCGCCCCTGGCCAGCATCGGCTTCAGCGTCGATGCGTCGCGGCCCCACAGGATGGCCACTATCGGCTGGTGGCGGTCTACCAGGGCACGGATGGCGCACTCGGTGACCGGTTCCCAGCCCTTGCCGCGATGCGACGCAGGGTTGCCCGGCTGCACCGTCAGCACCCTGTTGAGCAGCATCACCCCGCGCTGCGCCCACGGCGTGAGATCGCCGCAGGACGGCAGCGGATAGCCCAGGTCGCTGGCGTACTCGGCGAAAATGTTCTCCAGGCTGGGCGGCAGCGGCCGCACATGCGGAGCCACCGAGAAGCTGAGCCCCACTGCGTGCCCCGGTGTCGGATACGGGTCCTGTCCGACGACCAGCACCCGCACCTGATCAAACGGAAAAGTAAAGGCCCGCAACACGTTCGGCCCGGCAGGAAGATAACCGCGGCCTGCCGCGATCTCGGCGCGCAAGAATTGACCCATCTGGGCGACCTGCGCGCCGACGGGCTCCAGCACGCGCGCCCAGCCGTCGTCGACGAGTTCGCGTAGCGGGCGTGCAGTCACGCCAGCCCTTTCGCCAGCAGCACCACCGTGTCGGCGCCCGCGTGGCGGTCCTTCGAGATGTGCCGGTACTCAGGCGATTCGGCCCAACCCCGGAATGCGGCCACGTCAGGAAAGGACATCAGCACCACCTTGTCCCGATCCCAGTGACCCTCCACGACCCGGGGCGACTCGTCGGCGGCCAAAAGCGTTCCCCGGTGACGACGGAAGACCTCCATGAACTGCGCCTGATACCGGTCGTAGGCGGCGCGGTCGGTGAACCTCAGCTGGGCGATGGCGTAGACGGTCACCGCGTCACCCTAACCAACCAATAGCCCGGCTCCTCCTCGGGCCGCCGCACGGCCCACATCGTCACCGGGCTGAAGACCCGAACGACTGCCAGCCCGCGTATCCGGGCCACTCCTTGCCGTCGACGAGGACGCGGGCCGGTCCGTCAACCACCCGCCCTATGACGCGCCACCCGGCCGGGACCGGGCCGGCGAACGCCGCGGCCAGCGCGTGGTCCTCTCCCCCGCCGAGCACCCAGGACCACGCGTCGGCATCCACCGCGTCCGCGGCGGTCACCAGTGCCTCACGATCCGGTGCCAGCGCGTCAGCGGACAGGACGAGAGTCACCCCAGACGCTTGGGCGACGTGGCGTAGGTCGCCCACCAGGCCGTCGGATACGTCGATCATCGCTTGAGCACCGGCCTCGGCGGCCGCTTGACCCTGCCCATAGGGCGGTCGCGGCACCAGATGGCGACGCCGCAAGTCGTCGAACCCTTGAATGCCATTGCGCCACAAGGAATATCCAGCGGCCGAGTGGCCCAGCTCGCCGGCGACGGCGATCACCGAGCCGGGGCACGCACCGGACCGCAGCACCGGCGCACGGCCGCCCAGGTCGCCCAACGCGGTCACCGACACCACCCACTGCGGGCAGTTGACCAGATCTCCGCCGACGATGCCGGCGCCGATACGTACAGCCTCGTCCCACATCCCGTCCGCCAACGCACTGACCTGCACGGTCGCCGTGTCGGCGGGTGCGCCGAAGGCGACGACGAATGCAATGGTCCGCGCCCCCATCGCCTCGATGTCGGCGGCATTCTGCGCCACGGCCTTGCGGCCTACGTCGTGGGGTGTCGACCAGTCCAGCCGGAAATGGCAATCCTGCACGAGCATGTCCGTCGACACCAGGGTGCGGCCGTCGCGAGCAAACACCATGGCGGCGTCGTCTCCGGGTCCGAGCGCCACCGCAGTGGGCTGGTGGCGGCCCGCCATCAGGCGGTCGATCATGCCGAACTCGCCGAGTTGACGCAGCGTCGGTGAATCGCCCGATGCGTGCGCGTCGTTGCTCACACCACCTCCTCCCGGCGTCTCGCTAACCAACGGCCGGGAATACCGACAGGACTGCGATAGGTTTGTCCCTGCTCACGCGAGCGACCGGCGTCAGTGTATGCGCGACGGCAGGCCAGACGATTTACGTGTGGGGGCGAGCCGCGAGAGGCGGTGGGTGATGGCCGGTTCCGACGGGCCGCCGCGAGCATTACTGATCGCCGCACTGGTGCTGGCCATCGCCGCGATTGGCGTCGTCTTGGCGATTGCGGCCACCCGGCAGGCGCCACAGCAACCGGTCCCCATTCCCGCCGTGCCGGCTCCGCAGGCCGAAAGTCCGGCATGTCGGGAACTGCTCGTGGTGCTGCCGCAGCAGCTCGGCGACTATGAACGCGCCCCTGCCGCACAACCGGCGCCAGCCGGCACCGCCGCGTGGCGGGCCAGCAACGACACCGAACCGGTGGTGCTGCGATGTGGGCTCGACCGCCCGAGCGACTTCGTGGTGGGTGCACCGATCCAAGTCGTCGACCGGGTGCAGTGGTTCGAAGAGATCAATCCGCGGTCCGGTGGCGAAGCCGGCCGCACCACCTGGTACACGGTCGACCGGCCCGTCTATGTGGCGCTGACGTTGCCGCCCGGATCGGGGCCGACCCCGATCCAGCAACTCTCCGATCTCATCGACCGCACCATCGCCGCCGTGCCAATCAGCCCGGCGCCGCCCGGCTGATTGGCCGGCTCCTCAGCGGGCCGTTATACGGCCCGCATCGTCGCCGCCGGAGCTGATGGGCCAGCTCCTCAGCGGGCCGTTATACGGCCCGCATCGTCGCCGCCCGCCTGTTAGCGCAGGCCAACCCCGCGCGCCAACGCCGTCTCCACCATCGTCGCCAGCAGGGTCGGGTAGTCGACACCGCTGGCGGCCCATATCCGCGGGTACATCGAGATGGTGGTGAAACCCGGCATCGTGTTGACTTCGTTGATCAGCAGCCCCTCTTCGGTGAGGAAGAAGTCCACCCGGGCCAGACCCTGGCAGTCGATCGCCTTAAAGGCCGTAATCGCCAATTCCCGCACCACATCGCTGACGTCACCGTCGACCTTGGCGGGCACGTCCAGCTCCGCGGCGTCGTCGAGGTATTTGGTAGCGAAGTCGTAAAAGGAGTCTTCGCGTCCTCGCACCCCGGCCACCCGGATCTCTCCGACGGTGCTGGCTTGCACCGTGCCGTCTGGGAATTCGAGCACGCCGCATTCCAATTCGCGACCGGTCACCGCGGCCTCGACGAGCACCTTGGGGTCATGGCGGCGGGCGTTGCCAATGGCTGCGGGCAGCTGGTCCCAGGTCGTCACCCGGCTGATACCAATCGACGAGCCGCCGCGTGCGGGTTTGACGAAAACCGGCAACCCGAGCCGTTGGCGCTCTTCGAGTTCCAGTGTCGGTTGCGCCGGCCGCAGCACCGCGTGTGCGCCGACCGGAAGTCCTTCGGCGGCCAACAGCTTCTTGGTGAACTCCTTGTCCATGCCCGCCGCGCTGGCCAGCACACCGCCACCGACATAGGGCACGCCGGCGAGCTCGAGCAGCCCCTGGATGGTCCCGTCCTCGCCGTACGGACCGTGCAGCACCGGGAACACCACGTCGACGGAGGCCAATACCTCACTGCCGCGACCTAAGGACACCAACTGGCCACGCTGCCGGGGATCCTGTGCCAGCGTCAGCGCGGTTCCCGATGCACCGCTGACCTTGGGCAACTGCCCATCGGTGATTGCCAGTGTCTCCGGGCGCGCGTCGGTGAGCACCCATGAGCCCTCGGGTGTAATGCCGACCGGGATCACCTCGAACCGTTGGGGGTCCAGGTTGCGCAGGATGCTGCCCGCCGACACGCAGGAGATGGCGTGTTCGTTGCTGCGTCCGCCGAAGAGGACGGCGACGCGGATGCGGCCACTGCCGGATGTCATGATCCGGAGGCTCCCGACGTCGCGCGCGGATAGTGGGCACTCACAACCTAGAGAGGCTACCGTGTGGGCGCTGCGGCGCCGGGTGAAGCGTGTCGACCTGCGGTTTTACCCCGTCATTATGCTGCCCGAGCGCGCGTTGGACGTCGGCGGGCAGGTCGGCGGTGTCTTCGATGCACAGCTTTTGACGACCGAGTGCAGTCACAGTATGGGTCGGTCATAGCCGCCATTCCGGCTTCGTGCTGCGACCCAGCAGCAAGGCGACTGCCTCGTCGACGGACAGTCCCTTATGACAGACCCGGTGCACGGCGTCGGTGAGAGGCATCTCGACGTCGTAACTGGACGCCAGCGCAAGCACCGACTCGCACGATGTCACCCCTTCGACAACGTGGCCGTCCCAAACCCGCAGCGCCGACTGCATTGTTTCGCCCTCGCCTAAAAGCTTCCCGAAGGACCGGTTACGCGAGTGCGGCGAGGTGCAAGTAGCCACCAGGTCACCCACCCCAGCCAGGCCTGCCAGCGTTGTGCCTTTAGCCCCGAGCGCTATTCCGAGCCGCATGATCTCCGCCAAACCCCTGGTGATGATCGCCGCTGCGGTGTTTTCGCCGAAACCGACGCCGGCCGCCATTCCGCACGCGAGCGCAATGACGTTCTTGCAAGCCCCACCGACCTCGGTGCCGATGACATCGGCGTTGGTGTACGGGCGGAAATATCCGCTGTTCAGTGCGCGCTGCAATGCAACCGCGCGGCCAGAATCGCTGCACGCGACGACGGTGGCGGCGGGCTGTCGGTCAGCGATCTCATTGGCCAAGTTCGGCCCGGAGATCACCGCGACATGATCCGGGTCCACACCGGTTACCGAGACGATGACCTGGCTCATCCGCATCAGGGTGCCCAGTTCGATGCCCTTGGCCAAACTGACCAGGGTCGCGCCCTCGGTGAACAAACCGGCCCACTGCTCGAGATTGCTCCGCATCGTCTGCGCTGGCACACCCAGCAGCACGGTCGACGCGTCACTGAGCGCTTCCTCCGCGTCGGCGGTGGCGCGGATGCCCGGCGGCAACTGCACACCGGCCAGGTAGTCGGTGTTGCGTCGGGTGGCATTGATCTCCTCGGCGACCTCAGACCGCCGTGCCCACAACATGACCTCGCCGCCGGCGTCGACCAGCACCTTCGCCAGCACGGTGCCCCACGGGCCAGCGCCCATCACCGTTACGGCGCCTTCCTCGCTTGCCATCCACACCACCCCCTTCGTCGTCGACGCTGCAGAGCCGGGCCATTACCCTAGTCTGAGCCGGCTAGTCTGAGCCGCGGCGGAATCCGGCGCTGGCAGGATGACCCTATGCGCGGCACACGTGCCGACGAGCTGGGTGATGTCGGCTTGATCATCGCCGTCAAGCGGCTGGCTACCGCCAAGACCAGGCTGGCGCCGGTTTTCTCGGCGCGAACTCGGGAGGCAGTAGTACTGGCCATGCTGCTCGACACCCTCACCGCGGCAACAGGCGTTGAATCGCTGCGCTCGGTCACCGTCATCACACCCGACGACGCCGCCGCGGCTGCGGCGGCCGAGCTCGGAGCCGATGTGCTGCCCGACCCGACGCCGGAGGGCCATCACGACCCACTGAACAACGCGATCGCCGCTGCCGAGCATGTGGTGGCCGAGTCAGTGCCCAATATCGTTGTGCTGCAAGGTGATCTACCGGCGTTACAAACGCAGGAGCTCGCCGAGGCGATCGCTGCCGCGCGCCACCATCGGCGCAGCTTCATCGCTGACCGGCAGGGCACCGGAACAGCCGCACTGTGTGCGTTCGGAACCGCGCTCGACCCGCGGTTCGGGCCGGATTCCGCCACCCGCCACCGGCGTTCGGGTGCGGTCGAGCTCACCGGTGCCTGGCCGGGTCTGCGGTGTGATATCGACACACCCGCCGACCTTGCGGTCGCCCGCCGCCTCGGGGTCGGAACCGCGACCGCCCGGGCCCTCGCCCGCCGGTAACGAAGCATCCGCGAGGTGAACGGCAGACTGACTCCGAATGGATGTCCGTCGACCGGTGGCAGCACCACCAGGCGATGAGCGATGATCGACAAGTGACCGAAATCGAAGCCGAGGAACGGCTGGAGGAGGACGCGTGGCATCCGGGTGACTCGGCCCCGGCGGCACCGCCCGCTGCGACCATAGCCGCGATCGACGAGCGGCTTCCCGAGGACCGCTATCTGAACCGGGAACTGAGCTGGCTGGACTTCAATGCGCGCGTACTCGCGCTGGCCGCCGACACCTCACTGCCATTGCTGGAGCGGGCCAAGTTTCTGGCGATCTTCGCCTCCAACCTCGACGAGTTCTACATGGTTCGCGTCGCTGGCCTCAAACGCCGCGACGAGATGGGTCTCTCTGTCCGCTCCGCGGACGGTCTGACACCCCGTGAGCAACTGCGTCGCATCGGCGAGCAGACCCAGCAGATCGCCACCAGACACGCCCGTGTGTTCCTTGATTCCGTGCGACCCGCGCTCGCCGAGGAGGGTATCCACATCGTGACGTGGGCCGATCTGGACCAGGCTGAGCGCGATCAATTGTCGGCCTACTTTCAGGAACAGGTTTTCCCGGTCCTGACGCCGCTGGCCGTCGATCCCGCCCACCCGTTCCCGTTCGTCAGCGGCTTGAGCCTGAACCTGGCAGTCACGGTCAAGCACCCCGAGGACGGCGGTCAGCACTTCGCGCGGGTCAAGGTGCCCGACAACGTCGATCGCTTCGTTGAGCTCGGCGGCCGCGTGGGAGCGGACGGCCAGCCCATTGTTCGGTTCCTGCCGATGGAGGCGCTGATCGCGGCATTTCTTCCAGTGCTGTTTCCGGGTTTGGAGATCGTCGAGCACCACGCGTTCCGCATTACCCGCAACGCCGATTTCGAGGTCGAAGAGGACCGCGACGAGGATCTGCTGCAGGCGCTCGAGCGGGAACTGGCGCGCCGACGGTTCGGGTCGCCGGTGCGCCTCGAGGTGGCCGACGACATGACGGAGCACATGTTGGAGTTGCTGCTGCGTGAACTCGACGTGCATCCCGGTGACGTCATCGAGGTACCGGGGCTGCTCGACCTGTCGTCGTTGTGGCAGATCTACGACTTGGACCGTCCAGCGCTCAAGGACCGGCCCTTTGTGCCGGCGACTCCGCCCGCCTTCGCCGAGCGGGAAACACCCAAGAGCATCTTCGCGACACTGCGCGAGGGCGATGTGCTGGTGCACCACCCGTATGACTCGTTTTCCACGAGCGTGCAGCGATTCATCGAGCAGGCCGCCGCCGACCCCGACGTGCTGGCGATCAAACAGACCCTGTACCGCACCTCCGGTGATTCGCCGATCGTCAGGGCGCTGATCGATGCCGCCGACTCCGGAAAGCAAGTGGTGGCGCTGGTTGAGATCAAGGCCCGGTTCGACGAGCAAGCCAATATCAGGTGGGCGCGTGCGCTGGAGCACGCGGGCGTCCATGTAGCGTACGGACTTGTCGGGCTCAAGACACACTGCAAAACCGCACTGGTGGTGCGCCGCGAGGGCTCGGCGATCCGGCGGTATTGCCACATCGGAACCGGCAACTACAACAGCAAGACTGCGCGGCTGTATGAGGACCTTGGCCTGCTGACGGCGGCCCCCGATATTGGCGCGGACCTGACCGATTTGTTCAACTCACTCACCGGCTACTCGCGCAAGTTGTCCTATCGCAACCTGCTGGTAGCCCCGCACGGTATTCGCACCGGCATCATCGAACGCGTCGAACGGGAGGTTGCCGCCCACTACGAAACCGGTAACGGGCGAATCCGGCTCAAACTCAACGCGCTCGTCGACGAGCAGGTCATCGATGCGCTGTATCGCGCGTCGCAGGCGGGTGTGCCGATCGAGGTGGTGGTGCGCGGTATTTGCGCGCTGCGCCCCGGTGCTGAAGGCTTTTCCGACAACATCGCGGTCCGTTCGATTCTCGGCCGCTTCCTAGAACACTCGCGGATCTTCCACTTCCGGGCCATCGACGAATTCTGGATCGGCAGCGCCGATATGATGCATCGAAATCTGGACCGGCGGGTGGAGGCGATGGTTCAGGTCAAGGATCCCAGGCTAACAGCGGAGCTAGACGAGGTGTTCGAGTCGGCGCTGGATGCAGCCACCCGCTGCTGGGAGCTTGGACCGGACGGCCAGTGGAGCGCGTCGCCGCAGGCCGACCACACGGTGCGCGACCACCAGGTATCACTTATGGAGCGCCACCGCAGCCCCTGATACGGCATGTGTCATGATTCCCAGGCCATGTCCACGGCTACGAGAGGCCCGAATTGACCTGCAGGAGTTAAGGTGTCGACCGAGACCTCGCCAGATGGTCAGCCCCGGGCAGGCCCAACCGTCCGTGCCGCCGGCGCGGTGCTCTGGCGACCCGGCCACGACGAAACAGCGGTCGAGATTGCGCTGATCCACCGTCCTCGCTACGACGACTGGTCGCTGCCCAAGGGCAAGATCGATCCCGGTGAGACTGAACCGGTGACCGCGGTACGGGAAGTCTTCGAGGAGACCGGTCACCACGCGCACCTTGGACGTCGGCTCCACAGCGTGAGATATCCGATCGAGCAGGGCATCAAGAGGGTGCGCTATTGGGCAGCGCGCAGCGTCGGGGGAGAATTCACCCCCGGCCGCGAGGTTGACGAACTGCTGTGGCTGCCAGTGTCTGATGCGATAAATGGACTCTCCTACGAGCACGACCGAAAAGTCTTGCACCGGTTCGTCGAACACCCGGCCGACACCCACACCGTGCTGGTGGTGCGGCATGGCACCGCGGGCAGCAAGTCCCGCTTCTCTGGTCAGGACACCAACCGGGCATTGGACAAAAAAGGCCGTGCGCAGGCGGAAGCACTTGTGGGACAGCTGCTGGCCTTCGGGCCCACCGAGGTGTATGCGGCCGACAAGGTGCGCTGCCATCAAACGGTGGAACCGCTGGCCGAGGAGCTGGGTGTGGTCATCGGCAACGAGCCCACGCTGACCGCGGAAGCCTATGCAGAGAACCCCAAACGGGGTCGACGCCGGGTTCTGCAGATCGCCGGGCTGCTGGGCAACGATGCGGACAGCGCGGGGGGCACCACCCTGCGGGGGACAGCCCGAGGAGGAGCCCGGCAATCGAACTCGCGCGGCACACCGGTGATATGCACACAGGGCGAGGTGATTCCGGACCTGATCGCGTGGTGGTGTGACCGCGACGGGATACGTCCGGACAAGTCCCGCAACCGCAAGGGCAGCACCTGGGTACTGTCGCTATCCGCCGGTCACCTGGTGGCAGCCGACCACATCGTCAGCGCGCTGGCTACCAAGGCGCCGACCTAGCACGCGAATACCCTTCGGGGAAATGCGGGCCCCCGAAGGGTATCTACGCGTAGGACCTACTTACCGCCTTACTTGCGGCCCCGTCTGGGGGCTGTTGCCTTTTTGGCGGGAGCCTTGCTGGCTGGCCTTTTCGCCGCGGCCTTCTTCGCCGGGGCCTTGGTCGCCTTCCGCGCAGGAGCCTTGCTCACGGCCTTCTTGACCGCTTTGGTCGCTTGCTTGGCGGGCGACTTCACGGCCTTGGCGGCCTTTTTGGCGGGCGACTTCACGGCCTTGGCGGCCTTAGTGGCCGGTGCCCTCTTGGCCACCGACTTTTTGGCCGGAGCCTTGGTCGCGGCCTTCTTGGCCGCCTTGGTAGCCTTCTTGGCCGGCGCCTTCTTCGCCGCCTTCTTGGCCCCGCCCGTCACGACACCGCGCTTGACGGCGGGCCCTTCCGACGGGAGACGCTGCGCGCCAGCCACAACCGCTTTGAATTGTGCGCCCGGACGGAACGCCGGCACCGACGTCGGCTTCACCTTTACCGTCTCGCCGGTGCGGGGATTGCGGGCCACGCGTGCCGCGCGATGCCGCTGCTCGAACACACCGAAACCGGTAATGGTGACGCTGTCGCCCTTGTGTACCGCACGCACAATGGTGTCGACGACATTCTCGACGGCGGCGGTTGCCGAGCGACGGTCCGAGCCCATTTTCTGTGTGAGCACGTCGATGAGCTCTGCTTTGTTCATCCAAACCCTCCGAAGCCAGTGGTCCTCTTTTGGAACCGACTAGAGAAAACGGTAAACCCTAACCCTGCAGATTTCCAAGAGCCACGCGCAATTTCAAGAGCCCCTGTCGAACTTTTTCGCAATCCGGTTGCTGCCCTTGACCGGATGGCGAGGCCCCTAAATGGTCCCGGCATACCCCCGCTGCGGAGCCGAAATTCGACCCAGATCGACCCCTCAAGGGGTGGTGAGAGTACGCGGTTTGAAGCCCGGGCGAGCTGCTTCGAAAGACTCGATTTGGTCGAGTTTCCGCAGCGTAAGGGCTATATCGTCGAGCCCTTCCAGCAGCCGCCAGGCGGTGTAGTCGTCAATCTTGAATGGCACCACCACGGTTCCAGCGGTGATTTTCCGATCTTGAAGATTGGCAGTGATTTCCAGTCCCGGACGCTGCTCGATGAGCTTCCAGAGAAGTTCCACATCGTCTTGGGCGACTTCAGCCGTCAGCAGCCCCGCCTTGCCCGCATTTCCGCGGAAAATGTCGCCGAAGCGGGACGAGATCACCACCCGGAATCCGTAGTCCATCAGCGCCCAGACCGCGTGTTCACGCGACGATCCGGTGCCGAAATCGGGCCCCGCGACCAGTACTGAACCTCTGTCGAACGGGCTGAGATTGAGCACGAATGATGGATCTGCCCGCCAGGCGGCGAATAATCCGTCCTCGAAACCGGTTCGGGTGACGCGCTTCAAATAGACCGCAGGAATGATCTGATCGGTGTCGACATTGGACCGACGCAGCGGCACGCCGATACCGGTGTGGGTGCGAAAGGCTTCCATGCTCATCTCCTACCGAATACGTCAGTTCAGGTCAGCCGGGGCAGACAGCTTGCCGCGCACCGCGGTGGCGGCGGCGACGGCCGGTGATACCAAATGTGTGCGGCCGCCCTTGCCCTGCCGCCCTTCGAAGTTGCGGTTGGACGTTGCCGCACATCGCTCCCCGGGCGTGAGCTGATCGGGGTTCATCCCGAGGCACATCGAGCAGCCCGCCTGACGCCACTCGGCGCCCGCGGCGGTGAAAATCTCGCTGAGCCCTTCGGCTTCGGCCTGTGCGCGAACCCGCATCGAGCCGGGAACGACCAGCATCCGCACCCCCTCGGCCACCCTGCGGCCCCGCAACACTTCGGCGACCGCGCGCAGGTCCTCGATGCGGCCGTTGGTGCACGACCCAACGAACACGGCATCGACCGCGATATCGCGCATCGGGGTTCCGGGTCGAAGGTCCATGTACGCCAAAGCTTTCTCGGCGGCCTGCCGCTCGGCGTCATCGGTCATCAGCTCGGGATCCGGCACGGCCGCGGCTAACGGCACCCCCTGGCCGGGATTTGTCCCCCAGGTGACGAACGGGCTCAATGAGGACGCGTCGAGGTAGATCTCGGTGTCGAATTCGGCGCCAGCGTCGGTACGCAGCTGCGCCCAGTATGCAACCGCGGCGTTCCACTCTGCGCCCCTCGGCGCATGGCGGCGGCCACGCAAGAACTCGTAAGTGGTCGCATCCGGCGCCACCATTCCTGCTCGAGCGCCGGCTTCGATGCTCATATTGCAGATCGTCATCCGGCCTTCCATGGACAGCGATTCAATGGCGCTGCCCCGGTATTCGATGACATGACCCTGCCCTCCGCCGGTGCCGATCTTGGCGATCAGCGCGAGGATGATGTCCTTGGCTGTTACCCCCGAAGGCAACTGCCCGTTGACATCGACCGCCATCGTCTTGAACGGCGGCAGCGGCAGCGTCTGGGTGGCGAGCACATGCTCGACCTCCGAGGTGCCGATCCCCATTGCCAACGCACCGAATGCGCCATGGGTGGAGGTGTGACTGTCGCCGCAGACGATCGTCATACCCGGATGGGTGAGGCCCAGCTGCGGTCCGACGACATGCACGATGCCCTGCTCGATATCGCCCATCGGATATAGGCGGATACCGAATTCCGCGCAGTTGCGTCGCAGCGTCTCGACCTGGGTGCGCGACACCGGATCGGCGATCGGCTTGTCGATGTCAATAGTGGGCACATTGTGATCCTCGGTGGCAAGCGTCAGGTCGGGCCGTCGCACCCGACGGCCGGCCAGCCGCAGGCTGTCGAAGGCCTGCGGGCTGGTGACCTCGTGCACCAGATGCAGATCGATGTAAATCAGGTCGGGTCCGCTGCCGCCGCCGGATGCCACCACGTGGTCGTTCCACACCCTTTCCGCCAGCGTGCGCGGCCTGCGGGCATCGGTGTCGGTCGGCATGTTTGGCCTCGATTCGCTCGTTCGCGGCTCGCCACTTGATCTCAGAATGCGAGACGCTAGTATCTCTTTGTGAGACAGCATAGCGGTGTTGGCGTCCTCGACAAAGCCGTGGGCTTGCTCCATGCAATCGCGGAATCGCCGTGCGGGCTGGCCGAACTGTGTGAGCGCACCGGTCTGCCCAGGGCCACTGCGCACCGGCTGGCCGCCGGCCTCGAGGTTCATCGGCTGCTGGCGCGCGACGGCGAAGGCCGTTGGCAGCTTGGTCCGGCTGTCACCGAGCTGGCGGCGCGTGTCAACGATCCGCTGCTGGCCGCGGGTGCCGCGGTGCTGCCCCAGCTGCGCGAGACCACTGGCGAAAGCGTGCAGTTGTACCGCCGCGAGGGCACCACGCGGATCTGCGTGGCCGCACTGGAACCGCCTGCGGGCCTTCGCGATACGGTTCCGGTCGGAGCCCGCTTGCCGATGACGGCGGGTTCCGGCGCCAAGGTGCTGCTGGCTTATAGCGACGCCGCCACCCAGCAGGCCGTACTCCCGACGGCGAAGTTCACTGAGCGGGCGTTGGCGGAGGTGCGCCGGCGTGGTTGGGCACAAAGCGTTGCCGAGCGGGAGCCCGGTGTGGCCAGCGTGTCGGCACCGGTGCGTGACGGCCGTGGTGTGGTGATCGCCGCTATTTCGGTGTCGGGTCCGATCGACCGCATGGGCCGACGCCCCGGGGCGCGTTGGGCCGCCGACCTATTGGCCGCGGCCGAAGCACTTACGCGCCGGCTGTAGCTGCGCGCCTTCGGCATCGTCGACTGTGCTTACAGGGCGCAAATCCGCTCGTTTTCCCGCCCTCAGCGCACGCTCAATGCCCTCATCGCACAGTCGAACGCGGGCTTGCACTGAGACCCAGACGACGACCTGACAGACTGATGCCATGGGAACCAACCAGCGTGCGCAGATTGTCATGTCAGAGGCCGAAATCGCCGACTTCGTCGCCAGCAGCCGTACGGGCACGCTGGCCACCATCGGACCCGACGGGCAGCCGCACTTGACCGCGATGTGGTATGCCGTGGTCGACGGCGAAATCTGGCTGGAAACCAAGACCAAGTCACAAAAGGCCGTCAACCTCAGGCGCGATCCGCGGGTGAGCTTCCTGATCGAAGACGGCGACACCTATGACACGCTGCGCGGGGTGTCCTTCGAAGGCGTGGCCGAGATCGTCGACGATCCCGACGCCCTCTTCCGGGTCGGCATCAGCGTGTGGGAGCGCTACACCGGCCCCTACACCGACGATAAGAAGCCGGCGATCGACCAGATCATGTACAAGCGGGTCGGGGTACGCATTGTCACACGCCGCGTCCGCTCGTGGGATCACCGCAAGCTCGGGCTGCCGCACATGCCGGTCGGCGGCTCGACCGCACCAGCCGCGTTAGTAAGCGGCCACGCTCGGTAAGTAACGACACCACCGACTGTCGGATTCGGCGATTCTGTGTGTGTATGTGCAAGCTGCAGGGTCGACGGCGGATTTGTAGCCCCGATGGGATTCGAACCCACGCTACCGCCGTGAGAGGGCGGCGTCCTAGGCCGCTAGACGACGGGGCCAGAACCGATCCGAGCTGTCAGCATAGCTCACCCGGATATGACCACCTAATTGCTTGTGGTAACCAGAGTTTGCTGGGGTACCAGGACTCGAACCTAGAACGGCTGAACCAGAATCAGCTGTGTTGCCAATTACACCATACCCCAATTGCGGCCTAAACCCGCTGGTCAGAGCACATTCTACGGGCACCATACACGTCTGGTGCCCGCTGCCGCCAGCAATCGTGGGCCGACGTGCAGACTACCAAATATTCGCGGCGCGGCTCATGCCTAGGTTCGATCGCCCGGCTCCTCCTCAGGCCGCTGAACGGCCTGCATCGTCGCCGCGCCAAAAGCCCGCTAAACCCGGTGTTGGGCTGCGTGCAGTCGCTGCAAGCTGCGGTCACGGCCCAGCAGCCCCAGCGATTCGAACAGCGGCGGGCTAACCGATGTTCCCGTGGAGGCCACTCGGATAGGGCTGAAGGCCTTACGCGGTTTGAGCCCCATGTCCTCCACCAGCGCGGTCTTGAGGGCGGCCTCGATGGATGCCGCACTCCACTCTGCGACGCCGTCCAGCGCTGCGATGGCGGCGTCGAGCACCGGGCCGGAATCTGGGCCCAGCTCCCTGGCGGCGGCCTTGGGGTCGATCGTGTACTCGCCGTCGTTGAGGAATTTCAGCAGCCCCCACGCGTCGCCGAGCACGACGATGCGGGTCTGTACCAGCTGCGCCGCGGCCGCGAACCCCGCGTCGTCCAACCCGATGTGATAGCCGTGCGCACTGAAGTAATCGCGCAGCCTGCCGGTGAAGTCGTCCGCGTCGAGCAAACGGATGTGCTCGGCGTTGATCGCGTCGGCCTTCTTCTGGTCGAACCGGGCCGGGTTGGAGTTGACGTCGACGACGTCGAACGCAGCCACCATCTCGTCGAGACTGAACACGTCGCGGTCGTCGGCAATCGACCAGCCAAGCAACGCAAGGTAATTCAGCAGTCCTTCGGGAATGAAGCCCCGCTCGCGGTGGACGAACAGATTCGACTGCGGGTCACGCTTCGACAGCTTCTTGGTGCCCTCCCCCAACACCGTCGGCAGGTGGGCGAATTCCGGAATACGCTCGGCCACCCCGATGCGGATCAGCGCCCGATACAGCGCGATCTGACGCGGAGTTGACGGCAGCAGGTCCTCGCCCCGCAACACATGGGTGATCTTCATCAGCGCGTCATCGACCGGGTTGACCAAGGTGTACAACGGATCTCCACTGGCACGGGTCAACGCGAAATCGGGCACGGTGCCCGCCGCGAATGTGGTGGGCCCGCGCACAAGGTCATCCCAACTGAGGTCTTCGTCGGGCATGCGCAGCCTTATCACCGGTTCACGACCCTCCGCCAGGAAGGCGGAACGCTGCGCGTCCGTCAGGTCACGGTCGAAGTTGTCATAGCCCAGCTTGGGATTGCGGCCAGCCGCCAGATGGCGAGCCTCGACCTCCACCGGGGTCGAAAAGGCCTGGTAGGCCTCCCCGGCGGCGACCAGCCGGGCCACCACGTCACGGTAAATGTCCCTACGCTGCGACTGGCGGTATGGCGCGTAGGGTCCGCCCACCTCTGGACCTTCGTCCCAGTTGAGGCCGAGCCAACGCAGCGCGTCGAGCAGCGCCAGATAGCTTTCCTCGCTGTCACGTCCAGGGTCGGTGTCCTCCACGCGGAAGACGAACACGCCCCCGGTGTGTCGGGCATAGGCCCAGTTGAACAGCGCGGTGCGGATCAGTCCGACGTGGGGAGTACCGGTAGGCGACGGGCAGAACCGGACCCGTACGCGTGGAACTGGTGTCACGACTTTCCTTTGCGGACAACGGGATTGGTCAGAGTGCCGATACCCTCGACGGTGATGTTGACGGTGTCGCCATCCTCGATGGGGCCGACGCCCTCGGGCGTTCCGGTGAGAATGAGATCACCCGGCAGCAACGTCATCACCGCCGAGATCCATTCCACGATCGCACCGATGTCGTGGATCATCAGCGAGGTGCGGCTGCGCTGCTTGACTTGGCCGTTGACTTCGGTGCGCAACTCGATGTCGGAAGGGTCGATGTCGGTGACAATCCACGGCCCGACCGGGCAGAAGGTGTCGTGCCCTTTGGCCCGAGTCCATTGCCCGTCGGCCTGTTGCTGATCGCGGGCCGTCACGTCGTTGCCGACGGTGTAGCCCAGGATGGTCTCGGCGGCCCGGGCGGCCGGGATGTCCTTGCATGGCCGACCGATCACTACGGCCAGTTCACCCTCGAAATGCACCGGTGATGCGTTGGCAGGCAATCGAATCGGCACATTCGGTCCGATGATCGCGGTATTGGGCTTGAGGAATATCACCGGGTCCGCCGGTGCAGCTACCCCCATCTCGGCGATGTGAGCGGCGTAGTTCTTGCCGATGCAGATCACCTTGCTGGCCAACATCGGAGCCAGCAGTCGCACATCGGCCAGCGGCCAGGAGCGGCCGGTGAAGGTCGGTGTGCCGAATGGGTGCTCGGCGATCTCGCAGACAACCATCCTGCCCGGATCGTCCAGCTCACCTTCGATGCTGACGAAGGCAACGCCGTCGGGGCTGGCGATTCGACCAAGGCGCATTCGCTTGAGCCTAGTGACGACCGCCAGCTCGGCGAAGCCGGGCGCGGCGGGTCGTCACCCAACCAACCCGGTGACGACCGCCAGCTCGGCGAAGCCAGGCGCGGCGGGTCATGTGAGTTTCGGTGCCAGCCGGTATCACATGCGTGTGGAACCATGGACTGAATGGCAACGAAGTCGACCAGCATGGGCGCGCGCTGGTCGATGGTGGCCATCTCGCTGGCTGCGACGTCGTGCACCTTCGTCTTCATCAACGGCGTCGCCTTCCTGATCCCGGCGCTGGAAGCCGAACGTGGCACTCCGCTGGCCGAGGCCGGCTTGTTGTCGTCGATGCCGAGCTTCGGAATGGTGGTGACCCTGGTCGCCTGGGGCTACGTGCTGGACCGCGTCGGCGAGCGGATCGTGCTGACGGTGGGCTCGGCGCTGACAGCAGGCGCCGGTTATGCCGCGGCCTCGGTCCACTCGCTGGTGGCTATTGGGGCGTTTCTGTTCGTCGGCGGTATGGCCGCCGCCAGCTCCAACCCGGCCGGCGGTCGGCTGGTGTCCGGCTGGTTCCCGCCGCACCAGCGCGGCCTGGCGATGGGTATCCGTCAGACCGCACAACCGCTGGGAATCGCATTGGGTGCCTTGGTAATTCCCGAACTGGCCGAACGCGGCCCCGCTGCCGGGCTGATGTTTCCGGCGCTGGTGTGCACGGTGGCGGCGGTGGCCAGCGCTCTGGGCGTGATCGACCCGCCGCGCAAGACTCTGGCGGCCGCCAGCGACGAAGAACTGGCCAGCCCATACCGCGGGGCGTCCACGCTATGGCGGATTCATGTCGTTGCGGGGCTGCTGATGATGCCGCAGACCATAACTGCGACGTTCATGCTGGTCTGGCTCATCAATGACCACCGCTGGTCGGTCGGGTCGGCGGGTGCGCTGGTCACCATCTCGCAGCTGCTGGGCGCGCTAGGCCGGATCGTGGTCGGCCGATGGTCCGACCGCATCGGCTCACGGATGCGACCGGTCCGCACGATCGCCGTCACCGCCACCGTGACCCTGATGTTGTTGGGCCTCACCGATCATCTGGGATCGCCACTGGCCGAAGCCCTCATGGTGGCCGTGTCGGTGCTCGCGGTGCTGGACAACGGGTTGGAGGCCACCGCGATCACCGAGTTCGCCGGCCCGTTTTGGAGCGGGCGTGCGCTGGGCATTCAGAACACCACTCAGCGGCTGACCGCAGCTGCCGGGCCCCCGGTGTTCGGTGCGCTGATCGCCGCGGCCGGCTATCCGCTGGCGTGGGTGGTGTGCGGACTGTTCCCGCTGGTGGCGATCCCGTTCGCGCCGGCCGGCCTGCTCCCGCCCGGGCTGGAAGCTACAGCGCAGCGACGATCCGATCGCCGATCTCGGTGGTCGAAAGCCGATTGTCACCGCGTGTCGCCAGATGGGTCTCCACGGCCCGGTCTACTCGTGCGGCGGCGGCTTTTTCGCCGACGTGGGCCAAAAGCAGCGCCACCGACATGATCGCCGCGGTCGGATCGGCGATTCCCTGACCGGCTATATCGGGTGCGCTGCCGTGCACCGGCTCGAACATCGACGGATTGGCCCGAGTGGCGTCGATATTGCCGCTGGCGGCCAGGCCGATACCGCCGCACACCGCGGCGGCCAGGTCGGTGATGATGTCGCCGAACAGGTTGTCGGTGACGATCACGTCAAATCGCCCCGGGTCGGTGACCAGGTGGATGGTCGCGGCGTCGACGTGTTGATAGCTCACCTCGACGTCGGGGTACTTTTCGGCGACCTCCTGCACTGTGCGCCACCACAGCGCCCCCGCGAAAGTCAGCACGTTGGTTTTGTGCACCAAGGTCAGGTGTTTCCGGCGTTGCCGGGCCCGCTCGAACGCATCGTGCACCACTCGTTGCACTCCGAACGCGGTGTTCAGGCTGACCTCGGTGGCCACCTCGTTGGGGGTGCCGACCCGGATCGCGCCGCCAGTCCCGCTGTAGGGGCCCTCGGTGCCCTCGCGCACTACCACGAAGTCGATCTCGGGATTCCCGGCCAGCGGGCTGCGCACCCCCGGATACAGCCGGGCCGGTCGCAGATTGATGTAATGGTCTAGCTCGAAGCGGAGCCGCAACAGCAGACCGCGCTCCAGCACGCCGCTGGGGACCGACGGATCACCGATCGCGCCGAGCAGGATCGCGTCATGTGCCTGCAGCTCGGCGAACACCGAGTCGGGCAGCACCTCGCCAGTGGCGTGAAAACGCCGCGCGCCCAGGTCATAGCTGGTTTTCTGGATATCCGGCAGCACCGCGTCGAGAACCCGGACAGCTTCGGCGATCACCTCGGGGCCGATGCCGTCGCCGGCCACGATCGCCAGCTTCACGACAGATCAACCACCTCGAGCTTGTTGGCGCCGACGGCCGCGCTGATCGCCGATCGCACGTCTCCGGGAACGTCGCGGTTTAACCGCAGCATGATCGTCGCGTGCGGACCCTCGGTGTCCTCGCTGAGCTGTGCAGCGTGGATGTTCACCCCGGCGGCACCGAGCAGGGTACCGATCTTCCCCAGCGCTCCCGGCTGGTCGATGTAGTGGATCACCAGGTTGATGCCCTGCGCGCGCAGGTCGAAGCTGCGGCGGTTGATCTGCACGATCTTCTGCACCTGTTGCGGCCCGGACAGCGTGCCGGCGACGTTGACGACCGAGCCGTCGGAGGCGACCGCCCGCACGTCGACGACGCTGCGATGATTGGGGCTTTCGGAGGCTGTGCTGAGATCGGCGGAGACCCCACGTTCAGCGGCCAGCGCGGGCGCGTTGACGAATGTCACCGGATCCTCGATGACGGCCGAGAACAAACCGCGTAACGCCGAAAGTCGCAGCACCCCAACGTCTTCGGAGGCCAGCTCACCGCGTACCTGCACCGACAACGACACCGGCAACTCGTCAGACAGCACACCCACTAGCACACCAAGCTTGCGCACCAGGTCCAACCAGGGTGCCACCTCCTCACTGACCACCCCGGCACCGACGTTGACCGCGTCCGGGACGAATTCCCCGGCCAGCGCCAGCTTCACGCTCGCCGCGACGTCGGTGCCGGCGCGGTCCTGGGCCTCGGCGGTGGAGGCACCCAGATGCGGTGTGACCACCACTTGCGCCAGCTCGAACAGCGGGCTGTCGGTGCACGGCTCGGTGGCGAACACGTCGATACCGGCTGCCCGGACGTGTCCGCTGGCCACGGCTTCGGCCAGCGCCGCCTCGTCCACCAGTCCCCCACGCGCGGCGTTGACGATGATGACGCCCGGCTTGGTCTTCGCCAGCGCCTCCTTGTCGATCAGGCCCGCCGTCTCGGGGGTCTTGGGCAGATGCACGGAAATGAAATCGGCCCGCGTCAGCAACTCGTCAAGAGACACCAGTTCGATACCTAGTTGCGCGGCCCGCGCCGGCGACAGGTATGGGTCGTAGGCGATGACGTGTGCGCCGAAGGCTGTCAGCCGCTGGCCGACCAACTGCCCGATCCGGCCGAGGCCGACGACCCCGACGGTCTTGCCGAAGATTTCGGTACCGGCGAACGTCGACCGCTTCCAGGTATGGGCGCGCAGGGAGGCGTCGGCCGCGGTGATCTGGCGGGCCGCGGCCAGGAGCAGCGCCAGCGCGTGCTCGGCGGCGCTGTGGATGTTCGACGTCGGCGCGTTGACCACCAGCACACCGCGTTCGGTGGCGGCGTCGACGTCGACATTGTCCAGCCCGATTCCGGCGCGGGCGACGATCTTCAGCTTGGGCGCCGCGGCCAGCACCTCGGCATCGACAGTGGTGGCCGAGCGCACCAGCAGCGCGTCGGCGTCGGCCACCGCGGCCAGCAGCTTCTGCCGATCCGGGCCGTCGACCCAGCGCACTTCGACCTGATCTCCCAAGGCGGCAACGGTCGATTCAGCGAGTTTGTCGGCGATTAACACAACAGGCAGGCTCACGCTCGACAGCCTATCGGCTGCAATCGACGGGGTGTCCGTCAGCGTGGTCGGGCAGCGAACCCAGCGGGCCGACCGCCGCCGTCGTGTGTGCACGCGCCTGGATTGAGCGTGCAGGTCATCGAAGCCCAGCCGATCTTCAGTGGGTGCTCACATTGTGGACGACCCGGCCTTTCCCGGGTGTCGCACGATGTGTGTTCGGCGGTTCCCCGCTGGCGCTGGCACGCCGTCCTTCACCGAAGTCGACTTGCCGCACACGGCGTGACGCTCGCCATACCCGAGAGGGTCCACGCCAACCCGCTGGCTGGCGCTGGCGGCGCTGTTGGCCGCGGAAAAAGCGACCAAGGATTTACCCGCGGCCACCGACGACGACATCGTGTGGGCGGATGCGGTGTCCTCGGCTCGCCGACTCGATTCGGTTCCACCACATCGCAATTCCAGACGTTCGTGACTTCTCCGATGGCTTGGAAGCCGTCGGCTTCTTCTCACGGGGCTTGCGCGTGAAGGGCCAGTCCAGCCCGTAAGAGGTTGCGTGCGGCGTGTTCGTCGGCCTGCGTCGGTCCATGACCGCATGCGGTGCAACGAAATTCCGCTTGCGTGACGCGATTCTCCGGTGCTGCGTGCCCACAGACCTCGCAGCCGTCAGACGTGTGCCGGGGGTCGACCTCAATCCAGATACGCCCAGCCTCTTCCGCTTTGGCGCGCAGAACCGAGATGAACCGGCCCCAGCCGGCGTCACTTATGCTTCGCGAAAGCCCGGACTTCGCCCGACCACCGTTCTTTAGGAATCGCCCCGGGTTGTCCGGGTCGGGTACGGGTTTGGCCCGCCGCAGCATGTTGGCGATTATCAGGTCCTCCACCACCAGCAGGTCATAGCGCCCGACGAGGGCGCGGGCCTGTTTGTGGTGAAAATCCCTGCGCTGGTCGGCGATCTTGCGATGCCGCGCGGCAACGGCTTCCCGCTTACGGTCGCGGTTCTTCGATCGGCGTTTCGCGCGCTGCAACCGCTGCTGCGCCGCAGCCAGCTTGTCCGCGGCGGCACGTCCCCAACGCGGATTGTCGACGTGCTCGCCGTCACTAGGGGTGGCGAAACTCGCCATCCCGACGTCGATGCCGGCCAGGCGGCCGGTTACCGGCAGCGGATTGGTCGGCACGTCCACACGAGAGGACCAACATCCACCAGCGCCCGCGGCGCTTGATTTGGATCGTCTTCACCCGACCCTGCACTGGGCGGTGTAGGTGAACCTTGACTTGGCCGATGCCCTGCACACACACGCTTCTGCTCGGGCAGCCAGCGGGCGCCGTCACCGTCCTTGGGCCACTCCACCGAATCGAACCGGACCGCGCCCTTAAAACGCGGGTAGCCCGCTTTCTCGCCGCGTTTGACGCGGCGGAAAAACCCGGCGAACGCCCTATTCAGCGGCCGCAGAGTGGCCTGCTGGCTCGAAAACAACCACACCGCCTAATCCGGGCGCACGGACCGGATCTCGGTCAGCTGCGCAGACTGATCCCCGTAGTAGATACGGGTCATGCTTGCCGCCCAGGCACCCCGGCGCTCCTGCAGCGCCGCGTTATAGAACTCGCGGTGGACTTCCACACACGCCGCCAACGCAGTGTGCTGGCGCGCGGTCGGGCGCAGCCGAAACACATAGGCGCGTCACACGACACCACCGCATCCCACTGGTGCTCGATGTAGCAGCGCACCGTCGACTCCCACACATACCCGACCGAGGCGGCCAAGTACGACGGCGACCACAACACCTTCACGAACCGGCGCAAGTACGGGAACTCGTCGCCTAGCACGCGTGCGGTACGGCCCTTGAACGCCCGCACCACCGCCGCTGGCGCCTCGGTCGGCCCGACCCGCACGAACAGGCGCACATGATCGGGCATGACTTCCCTGGCCACGATCTGCCAGCCGTGCTCGGTGGCGATCTGCTCCACCAACTCGCCACAGCGGGCCGCTCCGCGGCCACCCAGGACTCACCGCCGATACTTCAGGCACCACACCAGGTGCAGCCCCAGCGAGCACACCCCTCCCGGAGTGCGCCGAAACCGGCGCTCGGACACGCCACGCACCTTACGGAACGAGACCGACAAACCTCGCGATCCCACACTGGTCGCCTGCCCCGACTCCCCCGACGGCTAAAGCCGCCCGTCCCCTCGGGGCGCACCGATGGACTCACTCGGCAGCTTGTGGGCGCAAGGGAAGCTGGCCGACAAAGTGTACGCGGCGTGGACGTCATCGCAGACTTGTACTCACGTGGGTGCACGCTCGGCGCAGCCAGCCAAGCGGCTCAAGCTGTTTCGGTGATCGGGCGATCCACCCAGCTCATCAAATCGCGCAGCTTCTTGCCGGTGACCTCGATGGGGTGCTCGGCGTTGCGCTTGCGCAGTTCGTGCAGCTGCTTGCTGCCGCTCTGGACGTCTGCAACGAGCTTTTTGACGAAGCTGCCGTCCTGGATCTCCCGCAGAATGCCGCGCATCCGCTCCTTGGTGTCAGCGTCGATGACTCGGGGCCCTGACAGATATCCGCCGAATTCCGCGGTGTCGGACACCGAGTAGTACATCCGCGCCATGCCCCCCTCGTACATCAGGTCGACGATCAGCTTGAGCTCGTGCAGCACCTCGAAATAGGCCAGCTCCGGAGGGTAGCCCGCTTCGACCATCACCTCGAAGCCGGCCTTGACCAATTCCTCGGTGCCGCCGCACAACACGGCCTGCTCACCGAACAGGTCGGTTTCGGCCTCGTCCTTGAACGTGGTCTTGATGACCCCGGCCCGGGTGCCGCCGATGGCCTTGGCATAAGACAATGCGAGTGCCAATCCATCGCCGCGCGGATCCTGCTGCACCGCAACCAAACACGGCACGCCCTTGCCGTCGACGAACTGGCGGCGCACCAAGTGGCCGGGACCCTTCGGGGCGACCATTGCGATGGTGATGTCAGGGGCAGGCTTGATCAGGCCGAAGTGGATGTTAAGCCCATGGCCGAAGAACAACGCGTTGCCAGGCTGAAGATTGGGCTCGATGTCGTTGGCGAAGATGTCCGCCTGCGCGGTGTCGGGGGCCAGCAGCATGATCACGTCGGCCCATTTGGCGACCTCAGCGGGGGTGTCGACCTCCAGGCCCTGCTCGGCGACCTTGACCCGCGACTTCGAGCCCTCCTTCAGCCCGACGCGCACCTGAACGCCGGAGTCGCGCAGGCTCAGCGAGTGCGCGTGCCCTTGGCTGCCGTACCCGATGACGCCGACTTTGCGGCCCTGGATGATCGACAGATCTGCATCGTCGTCGTAGAACATCTCCACTGCCACGTGTTTGTCTCCCTACTTCCTGAGCAATGGCGGTTACTTAGCGCTGCCCATACCGCGCGGACCGCGGGACAACGACACCAAGCCTGACTGCACGATTTCGCGGACGCCGAAAGGCTCCAGCACGCGCAGCAGCGCCTCGAGCTTGCCCGGCGCACCGGTGGCCTCGACGGTCAGCGACTCCGGTGAGACGTCAATGACCTTAGCGCGAAACAGGTTTACCGCTTCGATTACCTGGCTGCGGGTACCGGCGTCGGCCCGCACCTTGATGAGCGCCAGCTCCCGGGCCACCGAGTTGTCAGCATCTTGCTCGACGATCTTGATGACGTTGATGAGCTTGTTGAGCTGCTTGGTGACCTGCTCGAGCGGAGTGTCCTCGGCGGAGACGACGATGGTCATCCTCGACATGTTCTTCTGCTCGGTGGCACCGACGGCCAGCGACTCGATGTTGAACCCGCGCCTGGAGAACAGCGCCGCGATCCGCGCGAGCACACCGGGTTTGTCTTCGACCAGCACCGACAGCGTATGTGTGGTCGGGGATCCAGCGGCGGCCATCAGGCGTGCCCTTCGTTGTCGTCGTCATCGAATAGCGGGCGAATGCCGCGGGCAGCCTGGATTTCGTCATTGCTGGTTCCGGCGGCCACCATCGGCCACACCTGCGCGTCGGCGCCGACGATGAAGTCGATCACCACCGGGCGATCGTTGATCGCGCGCGCCTGGTTGATCACGTCGACGACGTCTTCTTCACGCTCGCAACGCAATCCGACGCAACCCAGGGCCTCGGCCAACTTCACGAAGTCCGGGATGCGGTGTGAGTGCGTGGCCAGGTCGGTCTGCGAGTAGCGCTCTTGGTAGAACAGGCTCTGCCACTGCCGCACCATGCCCAGGTTGCCGTTGTTGATCAGTGCGACCTTGATCGGCGCGCCCTCGACCGCGCAGGTGGCCAGCTCCTGGTTGGTCATCTGGAAGCAGCCGTCGCCGTCGACCGCCCACACCTCGGCCTCCGGGTGGGCGATTTTGGCGCCCATGGCCGCGGGGATGGCGAAACCCATGGTGCCCAGACCGCCGGAGTTGATCCAGGTGCGCGGCTTCTCGTAGGAGATGAACTGCGCCGCCCACATCTGGTGCTGACCGACACCGGCGACGTACACGGCGTCGGGACCGGCGATGCTGCCCAGTGTGGAGATTACGTATTCCGGGCTCAGGCTGCCGTCGCTCTGTGGGCCGTAGCTCAACGGGTAGGTGGCCTGGACTCCGTTGAGGTACTGCCACCAGTCGGTCAAGTCGATGGGGTCGGTGATCCCGTCATGCCGCAACGCCGCGACGAGATCGGTGATGACGGCTTTGATGTCACCGACGATCGGCACGTCGGCGTGGCGGTTCTTGCCGATCTCGGCCGGGTCGATGTCGGCGTGGATGACTTTGGCCTCAGGGGCGAAGGAGTCGAGCTTTCCGGTGACCCGGTCGTCGAAACGGGTGCCCAGCGCGATCAGCAGGTCACTGCGCTGTAGTGCCGCCACCGCCGCCACCGTGCCGTGCATACCCGGCATGCCCAGGTGCTGACGATGGCTGTCGGGGAAGGCGCCACGGGCCATCAGCGTGGTCACGACCGGGATACCGGTCAGCTCGGCCAGGTCCCGCAGCTGCTCGGTCGCCTCGCCGCGGATGACGCCGCCGCCGACGTAGAGTACCGGTTTGCGCGCGGCCGCGATCAGCTTGGCGGCCTCATGGACCTGCCGGTTGTGCGGTTTGGTGTTCGGCTTGTAGCCTGGCAGCTCCATCCGCGGCGGCCAGCTGAACGTGCACTGACCCTGCAGTACGTCCTTGGGGATATCGACGAGCACGGCGCCGGGGCGCCCGGTGGACGCGATGTGAAAGGCCTCAGCCAGCACCCGCGGAATATCGTCGCCGCTGCGTGCCAGGAAATTGTGCTTGGTGATCGGCATGGTGATGCCGGAGATGTCGGCCTCTTGGAAGGCGTCAGTCCCGATTAGCGAACGCCCGACTTGTCCGGTGATCGCCACCACCGGGATCGAGTCCATCTGCGCATCGGCCAGCGGGGTCACCAGATTGGTGGCGCCAGGACCCGAGGTGGCCATGCAGACCCCGACCTTGCCGGTGGCGTGCGCGTAGCCGCTGGCGGCATGCCCCGCCCCCTGCTCGTGACGAACCAGCACGTGCCGCAGCTTTTTCGAGTCGAACAGCGGGTCGTACACGGGCAGTACCGCGCCGCCCGGGATCCCGAAGATGACCTCGACGTCGAGTTCCTCCAACGACCGGATCACCGACTGCGCGCCGGTAAGTTGCTGCGGTGCAATACGTTTCGATTGGACCGCTAGAGACTTCGTCGTGGGTTTGACTGCGGCCGGCGCGCCGTTGGTGGTCTGCGGCCCGTCCTTTGAAGCCGACGGGCTTCGAGTGGTGGGTGCGCTCACTGTGTCCTCTTTACTTCTACTCTGCTGGTCTCGGCTGGCGGATGCGGAATGGTGGGCAACAAAAAACCCCCGTCAGCTCAGCTTGCTGCACGAGGGTTGCGCGTTGGTGCTGAAACGTTATACCCGCCAGGCACCAACGCGCCGACCAATTACTACCAGCATCCCGCAAGTTTCCATAGCGTTCGACGGTAGTCTCCGCACAGGTCAGGCGTCAAATCCGGCTCGGCGACGATGCGGGCCGTCCAACGGCGCAATGAGGGGCCGGGCAATCAGATCCGGGTTGTTCTTGGTCGCTCATGGCGATCTTCAGAAGGCTGCTGCCAGACACGCCAAATGAAATGATGAAGCGGTGGCTACCGGTTCGTCCGAGCAAACACCCCCTGGACCGCCTGTGGTGATCAAAGTCTCGCCGATGGCGCACTTCGCGGTTGGATTCGCAACTCTTGGGCTGCTGGTGCCGGTGCTGACCTGGCCGCTGACGGCGCCGCTGCTGGTCATCCCGGTGGTGTTGTCGGCGTTGATCATCCGGCTACGAACGGTCGCCGACCGCCAGGGTTTGACTGCGCGGACACTGCTCGGTAGCCAGACGGTGCGCTGGGACGATATCGACGGGCTGCGGTTCAGCCGGGGTTCGTGGGCGCGCGCGCAGCTTAAGAACGGCGGGGAGGTGCGACTGCCCGCGGTCACCTTCGCGACCCTGCCATTGCTAACCGAAGCGAGCGCAGGGCGAGTACCCAACCCGTACCGCTGAGGCCGTCAGTGCAGCGGGTTGGCGCCGTTGAGCAGCACCCACACCGCCACGCCGGCGCCGATTCCGCCGAGCAGTACCACAAATGACCCGATGAACGGCCGACGGGCCCAGCCGCGATCGGCGTCGAAACCATACCGACCGGGGCCGATAA
The DNA here is from genome assembly GCA_035625875.1 of Mycobacterium sp. Taxonomy (GTDB): domain Bacteria; phylum Actinomycetota; class Actinomycetes; order Mycobacteriales; family Mycobacteriaceae; genus Mycobacterium. Next base: position 82,131 of record DASPOT010000212.1, read on the forward strand.
GAATGACCGCGGTGGCGACCACGATCAGGGTGATCTCGTATTCATGCCCGTGCGGGAGGAAGAACGAGAACGATCGCGAGTGTGGCTGGGTCGAGATACCGGCGAGCAGGCTGTTGACCAGATAGGCCAGCGCACCCGCGGCCGCCAGTGGTGTGAACAATCCCAGCACCAACAACATCCCGGCGACAATCTCGCCGCCGAGGCCCACATAGGTAAGGATCTCGGCATGCTGGTAGCCGACATCGGACAGCGAGTTCTTGAATCCAGTCAGCCCTTGCCCGCCCCACCAGCCGAACAGCTTCTGCAGCCCGTGGGCGACCAGCACCGCTCCCAGGCCGACCCGCAATATCAGCAGACCGAGATCCTGGGTCCCGCGCCGACCGCCGGCGCGCACCCGCTGGTCGTCCTCGTTCGAGTCTTTCTTGTTTGGCCCAGCTGCTGAGTGCCGACCCCCTGACTCTTGCGGCGCGTATGGCAATGGGTCGTGCTGGCCGATCAGACCGTATCCGGAACCGGCGACACGCGGGTTACCCGAGTCATTGCTGGACTTCTGGTGCGGGATTGTGGTGGTCTCAAAATCGCCTGCATAGGTGGCTGACGGCAGGTCGTCTTCCGGGTCGACCAGGCTTGCTGAGGCTGGACGCACCTGGGTTGGCGCCGCGGAATCGTCCGGTTGCCGCCAATGTGAGTCATTCGATTGACTGGTCACGCGTGCCAGGGTAAGGGCATTTGTTCCTGAATTGGGGATTTGAGCGGCGCTTTCGCCGACTTCTCTGGACGGTCCCGCTCCCCCCGGGCCGTCCCCCGCAAGCGGGAGGTACCCCAGCGCGGCCCGCATCGTCGCCGGACATCGCTCGACGGTCCGGCTCCTCCCCGGGCCCCAGCGCGGCCCGCATCGTCGCCGGACAAATCCGCACTTCGTCCCTCACGAAGGCCCAGACCGGCCCCAGATGGGGCGGCGCGTGGCTCCAATCTGGCGGGGCAGTCCGTCATGTCCGTAACCTGACGGTCATGCGGATACGGCGGTCGGTTCGGTGCGGGCTCGCTGCGCTGTGTGCCGCGCTCCTCGCGTCGAGCGGCTGTGCACGGTTCAACGACGCCCAGTCGCAGCCCTTCACCACCGAGCCGCAGCTACGGCCACCAGCCTCCTCGACGCCTCCGCCGCCACCGCCGCTGCCCGCCAAACCGTTCCCCAAGCAGTGCCCGGCCCCGGGGGTGATGCAGGGCTGCCTGGAGAGCACCAGCGGACTCATCATGGACACCGACAGCAAATCCGCACTCGTCGCCGAGCGGGTCACCGGCGCGGTCAAGGAGGTCTCCCTCAGCGCCGAGCCGAAGGTCAAGACCGTCATCCCGGTCGATCCGTCCGGTGACGGCGGATTGATGGACATCGTGCTGTCGCCCACCTACACGCAAGACCGGCTGATGTACGCGTACATCAGCACGCCCAGCGACAACCGGGTCATCCGTGTCGCCGACGGCGACATCCCGAAGGACATCCTGACCGGGATCCCGAAGGGTGCCACCGGGAACACCGGCGCGCTGATCTTCACCAGCCCCACCACGCTGGTCGTGCTGACCGGCGACGCGGGCAACCCGGCGATGGCGGCCGATCCGGGATCGTTGGCGGGCAAGGTCATCCGGATCGAACAGCCCACCACGATCAACCAGGCGCCACCGACCACCGCGCTCACCGGCGCCGGGGCCGGCGGCGGCATGTGCAAAGACCCAGTCGACGGCTCGCTGTACGTCCTCGACCGCGCTCCCACGGCCGACCGGTTGCAGCGCATCACCAGGGACTCGCGGGTGTCCACGGTGTGGACCTGGCCGGACAAGCCCGGTGTGGCCGGGTGCGCGGCCATGGACGGTACCGTGCTGGTCAACCTGATCAACACCAAGCAGACGGTGGCGGTGCACCTTGCACCGGCCACCGGGGCGGTCACCGGTGAGCCCGACGTCGTCCGTCAAGACACCCATGGCCACGCCTGGGCGTTACGGATGGCGCCGGACGGAAACGTCTGGGGCGCGACGGTCAACAAGACCGACGGTGATGCCCAGAAGCTCGATGACGTGGTGTTCCCGCTGTTCCCGCAGGGCGGCGGCTTCCCGCGCAACAACGACGACAAGACCTAGCTGCGGATCTGTACCCCGTCGACGGTGAACCCAACGGCGCATCGCGTCGCCCAGTTCACAGTCGCCGACCGATCTCACGCCTCATGGCCCGGTTCGAGGTCGGCGACATCAGAGAAGTTCACCAGCTCCTCGGAAGATTCGGAAACAAACCCTGCGATGGGTCCCAACAGGTAACCCACGTGGTCCCCTAGATCGATCCGCCTCAATATCTTACCGACGAACCACGCGACCGCATCGTCAAGGATCGGCATCCCTTTCGGGCCGTCGTGCCAGGAGCAGTGATCGAATTTGTTGATGAGATCACCGGTTTGCCCGCCGAACAGGCGGGCCAGGTCAATGTGGCGGCGCGACAACAGATGCACCGCTAGGTATTCGGCTCGGCGCGCTACACGGGTAGTGTGGTTGCGTCTGGACAAGCCGGCAAGAAATCTGCGGGGCCGCAAGCTGGTTTGGGTGGCAAAGCCGACGAGACAACCCGATGGGTGACCGTCGGCCTGGGTCGTCACCACGAACATGGTGTAGTCCAGCATGCTGACCAGCTGATCGAAAGATTCATCATCCATGGAACCGGGAGCCGTCCCTATCGCATCATAGTGAGCCTATCGACGCCGAATCGGCGTGTCGCGTCGCGAGATCACAGTCGGGCAGGGTCTAAACCTGCGCCAGCCGCAGGTTTGTCACGTGGAGCTGGCGAGCAGTGCAGTCGGCCAACGCCTGGATCTGCGCGGGTTGCAACCGCCCGCACAGCCGGCCCCAGTGGATCGCAACCTCGTCGCTGACAGCCACGTCGGGCACCGCGCTGTACCCGTCGGCCCAGACCTCGAGTCGGCGTGCCGACGGTTCGGACAGATCCAGCACGCGACCGTCCCACACCAGCCGCCGGCACGACACCTCGACGTCGCCGCCGTCGCGGGAAAGCACTGTGGCCCAAGTGATCCGGCAATTGTCCAGAACACTCAACGGGTGCTCATCGAGTCCGCGGCCCAGCAGCCGCGACCAGGGGTAGATACCGAACACGTGAAAGCAGTGGTTGGCGGCCGCCTCACGCGCCAGGTCGGCGCTCAGATGCGACCAGTAGCGGCCGGCCTGGGGGCCGAGGATGGCGAGCAACTCATCAAGGAACGCCTTGGGGTCGAGATCGGCGCCGACACCGCCGCCGAGCCAATACGACTCGACAAGCCGGTAATCCAGGGGGTCGGCGATTGCGGTCATCTCCGAGAGCACCTGCAAGTAGGGCCAGACGCCGGAAAACGTCGTCGCGGCTCTCCGCATGTCCTCGACCGACCCGTCGCGCAACGTGGCCCCCAGCGGCGGGCCGCAATAGCCCAGCGCGTTGGGGGCATACGCATAGCGGGCGAACATCTCGGCTCCCCGGGTGTCGCGCGTGCCAAGGGCTGGCGCCGCCACGGTCACGCCCGCCCAGAGGACCCCACGAGCTTTACGGCGTCGCGGTGCATCCGGCCGAAGTTGTAGTAGGCCGCACACGCCCCCTCGGGCGACACCATGCACGTGCCGATCGGAGTCTCCGGGGTACATGCGGTGCCGAAAACCTTGCATTCCCAAGGCTTAAGGACCCCCTTGAGCACCTCACCGCACTGGCACGCTTTCGGGTCGGCGACCCGCACGCCAGGCATCGCGTAACGCAACTCGGCGTCGAAGTCGGCAAAATCGTCGTGCAGCCGGAGCGCGCTTTGCGAAATGAACCCCAGCCCACGCCATTCGAAGTGTGGACGCAGCGCGAACACCTTGCCCATGAGCGCCAACGCCGCCGGGTTGCCGTTCTCGAGCACTACCCGTGAGTACTGGTTTTCCACCTCGCAGCGGCCCTCGCGTATCTGGCGCAGCAGCATCGCGACCGAGGCCAGGATGTCCAGCGGCTCGAAGCCGGAGACCACCAGGGGCCTTCCGTATACCTCCGGCACGAATCGGTATGGCCGGTTCCCGACGACCGTCGACACGTGCCCAGGTCCGATAAAGCCGGATAGCCGCAAGTCCGGTGATTCCAGGATGGCTTTGATCGGCGGCACGATTGTGACGTGGTTGCAGAACACGCTGAAGTTGGTCAAGCCCAGTTCGCGGGCCCGCACCAGCGTCACCGCGGTCGACGGTGCGGTGGTCTCGAAACCAATGGCGAAGAACACCACCTGCTTGTCCGGGTTGTCCACCGCGACCTTCAGCGCGTCCAGCGGTGAGTAGACAAACCGCACGTCGGCGCCGCGCGCCTTGGCGTCGAGCAGGCTGCCGTTGGAGCCGGGCACCCGCATCATGTCGCCGAAGCAGGTGAAGACCACATCGGGCTGGCCGGCCAGCCACATGGCGTCGTCGACGCGACCCATCGGGATCACGCAGACCGGGCAACCGGGGCCGTGTACCAGCTCCACATTTTCCGGCAGTAGGTGTTCGATGCCGTGCCGGTAAATGGTGTGGGTGTGCCCGCCGCACACCTCCATGAACTTGAAAAGCTCGCCGCCATCGCCGGCTAGGTGCTCGATAGCAACCAGCAGTTTGCGCGCCGCCGCCGGATCGCGGAACTCGTCAACGAAACGCATGGTCTAGCACTCCCATTCAGACTATTGACGACGAGTCGAAGGCTTCCACCTCGGTGGCGTAGGCGTCGCCGAGCTTTTTGACGGCGGCCAGTGTGAGCAATGCTTCAGTCTCGTCGATCTTGGCCATCGCGAAGCCGACGTGCACCAATACCCAGTCGTCGGGCTCGGGCATGTCCTCTTCCAGCAGCCGCACGCTGATCGTGCGCTGCACACCGCTTACGTCGACCTTCGCCAAATAGTTGGCGGGGTCGGTGATCTCAATGATCCGCCCCGGAATCCCAAGACACATCTCAGGTCACTTCCTCTCTCAGCAGATCCGCGGCAGCGGGTCACCGACGAGCATATCGACGATCCGGGTACCACCGAACCCGGTCCGCACCACGACGGTCTCCGCCGGTTCCTCGATGATTTCCCCGATCTGGGCCGCGTCAGCACCCAATGGATGCGACCGCAATGCGGCAAGCCCCGCTTCGGCCTCCTCCGGCGCGACGACGGCGACAAACTTGCCCTCGTTGGCGACGTAGAGGGGATCGATGCCAAGCAGCTCGCATGCGCCGCTGACCATCGGGTGGACCGGGAGCCGTTGCTCATCGAGCACCACCCCCAGTCCGCAGGCTTGGGCCAGTTCGTTGCAGACCGTGCCCACCCCGCCGCGAGTCGGGTCGCGCAGCCAGCGCGTGGACGGCGCGGCCGCCAACAGCAATTCCACCAGCGGACTCACCGAGGCGGTGTCGGAGCAGATGTCAGCCTCGATGGCCAAATCGCCGCGGGCCAGCATCACCGCCATCCCGTGATCGCCCATCGACCCCGACAGCAGCACCTTGTCGCCGACGCGCACCGACAGCGGCGACAGCTGACGCCCTGCCGGAATGACACCGGCGCCGGTGGTGGTGACGAACAGACCGTCGGCCGCGCCCCTGGGCACCACCTTGGTATCGCCGGTGACGATCTGCACACCGGTTTCCGCGGCTGCCGCCGCCATGTCGGCGACGATCTCCTTCAGCTCGGCGATCGGAAAGCCTTCTTCGAGCACGAATGCCGCCGAGATCCATTGCGGCACAGCGCCCATCACCGTCAGATCGTTGGCTGTGCCGTGCACGGCAAGCTCACCGATCGAGCCGCCGGGAAAACGCCTGGGCTGCACCACAAATGAATCGGTGGAGATCGCCATCCGTTCGCCGCTCGGCAACGCGATAACTGCGCCGTCACCGAGCGACTCGAGCAGCGGGTTGCGGAAGGCCTCCAGGAACACCGCGTCAATCAGCGCCGCAGAAGCTTTGCCGCCTGCTCCGTGCGCCAGGGTCACGTGTTCGTCGAGCAACCGGGGACGGCGGCGGCGGAAGGACTCGATCCGCTCGATCACCTGGCTCTCGTCGAAGTGCGGGCCCGATGCCAGGTATTCGCTGGCCGGCTTACTCATGACGTCAGCACCCCCTGTTTCGCCGCCCGTTCGTGCACCGCCAGCCACAGCTCGTAGCCCAGCAGCGCTTGCGCCTCCTGGATCCGATGCACGCTTTGTGATCGAACAATGAAGCACGCGTCGACATCCGGGTTGTTCGCGAACGCGCCGCCGTCGTACCCGGCGAAGCCGATGGTGTACATGCCTCGATGACGGGCCTCGCGCAGCGCGGTGATCAGGTTCGGCGAATTGCCGCTGGTCGACATAGCGATTGCGATGTCCCCCGCCTTCGCGCGGGCGATCAACTGCCGGGCGAACACCAGCTCGTAGCCGACGTCGTTGCCGAGCGCGGTCAAGATCGCCTGATCCTCGGTCAATGACCAGGCGGGCAGCGGCTTCCCGATCGGCGGGCGGGCGAACAGTCTCGCCAACGTCGTCGAGTCGGTGCAGCTGCCGCCGTTGCCGAAGGTGAAGAGCCGTCCTCCGGCGGAGAATCGACGTGCCATCTCGGCGGCGGCGGTGGCCAGCAAGTCCGCGTTGGCTTGCAGCGTGGACCCACGGAGCGCCAAGCTTTCGGCCGCCTTCGCCTGCGCCGATGCGGTGAGGTCGGCGAGCAGCGACTTGGGGTCGTCTTCCTGTGCGTCGATGAAGGGGTATAGGAAATTGGTCGGCTCTTGCGGCCCGGACGCCTGATGGCTCATCGGCCGTCCTCCTCGTCGACTCTGCTGATCGCCGTCCCCGCGTGCACCAGGACAAGGTCGCCGGCAGTGACGGGGTCGACCAACGCGGTCGCGACGGTCTCGACACCCCGAGCGGTGCGCACCGCAGCCATGCCCGCCGACGCTTCCACCACCTCGCACAGGCGACCCTCGTCGCTGCAAGTGACGCAGACTTCTTCCTCCGCGGTTGGCTTCAGCAGGCCGGGGTGCTCAAAACAGACGTGGGTCAGTTCCCACAGCAGGTGATAGAACAGCACGAAGCCGCCCGTCGCGGGGACCCTGGGATCAGGGTCGTCGAGCCATAGCACGTGGTCGGCCATCCCCGCTTTCGGTCGCTCACCGCTGCCGATCCAGACCGTGGTTGCGCCCCAGGCCGGGCAGCGGCGCATCACTGACCGCACCTCGGGGTTGTCGGCGTCGGCGACCGCGATCACAATGTCGCCGGGACGCACCGACACCCGCACCAGGTCCACCAGATCGGGCCCGGTCAGCGCTACCGCCGGCAATGCCCGCTTCCCCACGATCACCGGGTGTATGAACTCCACTGCGATGTGCAGGGCATGCGGCTCCCAGCTCGGCGCGATGGACCACATGGTGGCCCCGGCCGCGAACCGTTTGGCCAGGGTGAGCGCGGTGGCGGCGAGATCAGCGGTCAGGTCGGCGGACAGCCCGCGGTCAATCGCGGCGGTATTCATCACGGCACCGCCTTTCCGTCACCCAGCACGTTCCCCGCAACGGACCCTTTAAACACAATGGCACGAGTCAGCCCTCCTCCTCGGGCGAATCGGATTGCGGGTCCAGCGCGGTCAGCACGGATACCGCCGCCTGACCGAGCGCCAGCCCGCCGTCGTTGGGCGGAACCGTGTGATGGGTCAGCACCTCGAATCCCGCCTGCTGCAGCCGTTGTCGGCACGCGCGCAGCAACAGCACGTTCTGGAACACCCCACCGGTGAGGCCCACCAACCGCACCGGGCCGGCGACCAGATCCACCGTCTCGGCGACGGCGACCGCGACCGCCTCATGGAACCCGGCAGCCAGCACCGCCGGTTGCACACCCGCGCGCAGGGCCGCCACCATCGTCCGCAGCATGCCCGCGGGGTCGATCACCCCGTCGGGCCGCACGTCCAGCCGCAGCGTCGGTGCCACCGCCTCGCCGGTCGAGTCGGCCAGCACCTCTAGTTCGATGGCGGCCTGAGCTTCGTAGTCGATGCGGTGGCGGATCCCGAGCAGCGAGGCGACCGCGTCGAACAGCCGTCCCATGCTCGAGCACGGCACACAGCCCACGCCGCTCTCCAGCTGGGAACGGGTGACGCAGAGCTCGGCTCGAGTTGCGGCGGTGACTGGCGGCAAATCCGGGGTCCATTCGACACCGGCCAGCCACAACTGGGACAGCGCCATGCGCCACGGATTGCGGACCGCCGCGTCGCCGCCCGGCAGCGGCACCGGCAGCAGGTGACCGACGCGGGCGAAGCGGTGGCTGTCGCGCCCGACGGCCAGGATCTCCCCACCCCAGATGGTGCCGTCGCAGCCGTAGCCGGTGCCGTCGAAGGAGACGCCGATGATCGGTTCACCGATGCGGCCGTGCTCCGCCAGCAGGGACACCACGTGCGCATGGTGGTGCTGGACGAGGTCCAACGGGCGCCCGCCAGCGTGCCGCTCGGCCCAGTTCCGGGTCTGATATCCGGGATGAAGGTCGGCGGCCAATCGCACCGGTTGGTGCCGGATTTCGCTGAGCTGACCGACCGCGCGTTCAAAGGCACGCAGTGTCTCGAGGGTGGCCATGTCGCCGATGTGCCCGGACATGAACGCGCGCGGGCCGTCGGTGAGGCAGAAGGTGTTTTTCAGTTCGCCGCCGACGGCCAGCACCGCGGGCCCCTCGCGCCCGATGTCGACCGGCAGCGGCGCGTACCCGCGGGAGCGCCGGATCGGCAGCTCCCGACCGTCGATGACGCGCACCACCGAGTCGTCGCACGGCACGTGGATCGGGCGGTTGTGGTCGAGCACCGCATCGCAGAGCGGTGGAAGTCGTTGTACGGCATCGTCTTCGGTGAAGCAGATGGGTTCGTCGGACCGATTGGCGCTGGTGAGCACCAAGGTGTCGGGCACCGGCGTGCCCGCACCCGGGATCGGCGCCAGCAGCAGGTGGTGCAGCGGTGAGTACGGCAGCATCAGCCCGAGCAGCGGGCTGCCGGGCGCGACGGCGTCGGCGACCGGCGCGTCGGGGCGGCGCCGCAGCAGCACGATCGGGCGCGCGGGACTGGACAAGATTGCGGCCTCGGTGTCGTCGATCCACGCGAAGCGGTGCGCGACGTCGAGGTCGCGCACCAGCATGGCAAAAGGCCTGGCGCCCCGCGCCTTGCGGGCCCGCAGCGAGCTGACCACCGCCGCGTCGTCGACCACACAGGCCAGGTGATAACCGCCGATGCCCTTGATGGCGACGACGGCGCCGGCGGCCACCGCCTGCTGCGTGGCCGCCAACGCGGCATCCGATCCGTCGACTCGCTCGGCTCCCTGTCGGAACCACAGCGAGGGCCCGCAGTCTGGGCACGCGATCGGCTGCGCATGAAACCTGCGGTCTGCCGGGTCGTGGTATTCGACGGCGCAGCGCTCGCACATCTCGAAACCCGACATGGTGGTGGCCGGACGGTCATACGGCAGCGCGCGGATGATCGTGAACCGTGGCCCGCAATTGGTGCAGGTGACGAAGGGGTGCCGATAGCGGCGGTCGTTGGGGTCGAACATCTCGGTGACGCAGTCGTCGCATACCGCGATATCAGGCGGAATCGGTGTAGTGGCACCGGGGACCGTCTGGCTTTCCACGATGCGGAAATCGGTTCCGCATGCGGTGTCGGTCTCGATGTCGGCAACCTTGACGCTGCTGATCTTCGCCAGCGGCGGCGCTTCGGTTTGGAGCCGACGACCGAATTCGTCGACGTCTGCGGCCGGTCCCTGCACCTCGAGGAAGACCGCACCCGAATCGTTGCCGACGAAGCCGGCCAACCCCAACTCGGTGGCGATCCGGTGGACGAACGGACGAAAACCAACCCCCTGGACAACGCCGGTCACGGTGAGCCGCTGCCGAACGTGGCCGGAACGCAGCAACATGTCGGTCATGACGACCGCCAACCGGCCGTGGGCACCAGACAGCCGGGCGGCTCCACGTCCACGCCGCTCTGGTCGGCCCACCGCTCAACACACGTCAGGATCACACCGTTTCGTCAGTTACGACCCAGACCTAATGGCCCAGCAAAATTCATCCTAGGCGCCCGCGGAGGGCATCGGTAAGGATCCGACGCCGCTGGCGCCCGGCGCACGGATCTGCGCGACCACCACGGGCGGCAGCCGGCCGGATACGACGCTATGGGGCTTCGGCTAACTTTGCCCGCACGCGGCCAGAACGAGTTCCCGCACACGGGCGGCGTCGGCCTGGCCCTTCGTCGCCTTCATCACCGCGCCGACGATCGCGCCCGCCGCGGCCACCTTGCCGCCGCGGATTTTCTCCGCCACATCGGGATGGGCGGCCAGTGCCTCGTCGACGGCGGCCCGCATCAGCGAGTCGTCGCGGACCAGGGCCAACCCGCGCGCGGTCATCACCTGCTCGGGCTCGCCCTCGCCGGACAGCACCCCTTCGACGACTTGGCGGGCCAGCTTGTTGGACAGCTTGCCCTCGTCGACCAGCGCCAAGACGGCAGCGACCTGGGCGGGAGTGATGGCCAGTTGGTCCAGGTCGACACCAGCTTCGTTGGCCTTCTGGACGAGGAAATTGCCCCACAAGGCGCGTGCCGCCTCGCTGGACGCGCCGTGCTCGACGGTCGCGGCGACCAATTCGACGGCGCCAGCGTTGACGAGGTCGCGCATCACTTCGTCGGAAACGCCCCACTCCTGCTGAATGCGCTTGCGGCGCAACCACGGCAGTTCGGGAATGGTCTTGCGCAGCCGCTCGATCAGCTCGGTAGCAGGCGCAATAGGTTCCAGGTCGGGCTCCGGGAAATACCGGTAATCCTGGGCGGTCTCCTTGGTGCGGCCCGGGCTCGTGTACCCGTCCTCGTGGAAGTGTCTGGTCTCCTGAATGACCCGACCACCAGAAGCCAGAATGGCGCCCTGGCGCTGCATTTCGTAGCGCACGGCGACCCCGACGCTTTTCAGCGAATTGACGTTTTTGGTCTCGGTCCGGATACCGAATTCGGTCGCCCCGATAGGCTTCAGCGACACGTTGGCGTCGCAGCGCATCGAGCCCTGGTCCATCCGGACATCGGAAACATCTAACGCGCGCAACAGATCTCGCAATGCCGTCACATAGGCCCGCGCGATCTGCGGTGCCTGTTCGCCGGCTCCCACGATCGGCTTGGTGACGATCTCGATCAGCGGCACGCCCGCGCGGTTGTAGTCGATCAGCGAACCGGTGGCACCTTCGATCCGGCCGGTTTCACTGCCCAGGTGGGTCAGCTTACCGGTGTCCTCCTCCATGTGCGCACGCTCGATCCCGACCCGGAAGGTGCTGCCGTCCTCCAATGGCACGTCGAGGTAGCCGTTGACCGCGATCGGCTCGTCGTACTGGGAGATCTGGTAGTTCTTCGGCATGTCCGGGTAGAAGTAGTTCTTCCGGGCGAACCGGCACCACGGCACGATCTCGCAGTTCAGCGCCAGCCCAATCCGGATCGCCGATTCCACCGCAGCCTCGTTGAGCACCGGCAGCGCACCCGGGAGACCCAAACACACCGGGCACACCTGGGTGTTGGGTTCGGCACCGAATGCGGTGGCGCAGCCGCAGAACATCTTGGTGGCGGTGGACAGCTCGACGTGCACCTCAAGGCCGAGCACCGGCTCGTAGCGTGCGACGACCTCGTCGTAGTCGAGCAGCTCAGCTTGGGAGGCAGCACCAGCCGCAACGGTCATGTCGCCGATTTTAGGGCTCGCGCATCTCAGAGCTTTCCACTGCCCCTTCTGGGGAACATGCTTGCCAGCACGGCCGCCATCTGCAAGTAGCGGCGCCTGCTCTGCTTGCTCAGCCGCGCCAAGGTGATCTCTTTGCCCTCATGGACATGCCGATCGAACGGCAGCACCACCGTGGCGGCGACCTGACCAGACAACTGCGCAAGTTCCTTGTTCACCAAGGCATTCGGCTTGCCTAGCCCGGTATGGTTTATCGTCAGCACCGTCGACTCAAGCAGTTTCTGATATCCTTTGTTGCGCAACCATTCCAGGGTGGTTCCGGCCTTTCTTATCGCGTCGATAGAGGCGCTGGTGACCACCACGAGCGCCCGTGACTCCGGCAGAACCGCTTCCATCACACCGGATTTGAGTGACTTGCCGCAATCCACCAACACCACCGAGTAGTGTTTTCTGAGCACCGAAATCACTTTGACGAAGTCTTCACGCTCGATTCGCCACTCACTGTGCGCATAGTCCGGGGGACTCAGCACTTCCAGCCCCGAACTGTTCATGTACGTATGCGCCCGCACATCGAGATACCGCGTGACCGACCGGTCACCCAGGAGGTCGACCATGCTCAGCGGGCTCCTGCGACCGTGCCGATCGGCGAGGTCTCCGGCGTCGATATCCACGGCGATTACCCGGTCATCGCGCACCTCGGCGAATGTCGAGCCCAACGCCTCAACCACCGCGGTCTTGCCGACGCCCCCTTTGAGGCTGACGACGGCGATGGGATATGCGCTGCCTACCGACGCCCGTACGCGATCCCGCAGCCGGAGTTCGTATGCCTGGTATTTGTTAGGGCCAAGCTTGATACGCGTAACGCGGTAGAGCAGATTTCGCCAGCCGAATTTGGCGGGGACTTCCGCGTCCTGCACCTCGAGGCTGTCCAGTGACATCCCACCGGGGACCCGCGGCCGTTGAGGCGGCGCCGGCGCGCGTGTTGCCGAGCTCGCCGGCGTTTCGGTGGGTGTACGTGCGCGAGCTGATCTGGGTGGCGGCCGGTACGGGGACGGGTCCGGACGATAGGGCTGCGTCGCGGCGTTGGGGTCGGGGCCGGGTCGCGCGGGCCACTTGGGCGCGGGCTGGTGGCGTGGTGGCGGACCTTGCGGCGACGGTGACGGAACGGACTGCTGAAGCACGCCGCGATAGGGATCGCGGTTCTCCATATTATCGACCGTAACACCGGTTCAGAACCTTCGAAAACCCGCGAATGTCCGGGATTTCGTGAAACGTTAGTGGCGAGCCGGTGAACACCAGGCTGCGCGATCGTTAGGCGCCGGGCGTGCTCCCGGCTCGCGAAGACGCGGCGTTAGCCGAAGAAGGCGGCGGCATCGTCGTAACGGGTCTGCGGCACCAGCTTGAGTTGGCGCACCGCGTCGGCCAGCGGTACCCGGCCGATGTCTTGCCCCTGCAGCGACACCATCATCCCGTACTCGCCCGCGTGCGCGGCGTCGGCGGCGTTCACCCCGAACCGGGTGGCCAGCACCCGGTCGAAAGCGGTCGGAGTGCCACCCCGCTGGACGTGGCCGAGCACGGTAACCCGGACTTCCTTGTTGATGCGCTTCTCCAACTCAACGGCCAGCTGCGCGGCCACGCCGGTGAATCGCTCATGCCCGAACTCGTCGATCCCGCCTTCGCGCAGCTTCATCGAGCCTGGGGCCGGTTTGGCGCCCTCGGCGATCACGCAAATGAAGTGAGACTCGCCGCGCTGAAAGCGGCGCTTGACGAGCCGACACACCTCTTCGACGTCGAAGGGCTGCTCCGGGATCAGCGTCATGTGGGCACCGGTAGCCAACCCGGCGTTCAGCGCGATCCAGCCGGCGTGTCGGCCCATCACCTCCACTAGCATCACCCGCTGGTGAGATTCGGCGGTGCTGTGCAACCGGTCGATCGCGTCGGTCGCCACCGTTAACGCGGTGTCATGACCGAAAGTCACGTCGGTGCAATCGATGTCGTTGTCGATTGTCTTCGGCACCCCGACCACCGGCACGTTCTTTTCGGAGAGCCAGTGCGCGGCGGTCAGCGTGCCCTCACCGCCGATTGGGATTAGTACATCGATGCCGTTGTCGTCCAGCGTCTCCATGATCTGCGGCAGCCCGGCGTGCAGTTTGTCCGGATGCACCCGGGCGGTGCCCAGCATGGTTCCGCCTTTGGCCAGCAGCCGGTCATTGCGGTCGTCATTGCGCAGCTGGATACGCCGGTTCTCCAGCAGCCCGCGCCAGCCGTCCTGGAACCCCACCACTGACGAGCCGTACCGGGCGTCACAGGTGCGCACCACCGCCCGGATCACCGCATTGAGTCCGGGACAGTCGCCGCCTCCAGTAAGAACCCCGATGCGCATGCCCTCATCTTGCCCCGCGGCAGCCGCCGCGGCAGCCGGATCTCAAACGGGCGACGGCAGCGGCCCGCGGGCGGCCTCATAGGCCGCCCCCACCCGGTAGAGCCGATCGTCGGCCAGTGCCGGCGCCATAATCTGCAATCCGACCGGCAGGTTGTCGTCCGGCGACAACCCGGACGGCACCGACATGCCGCAGTGGCCGGCCAGGTTCAGCGGAAGTGTGCACAGGTCGAATAGATACATCGCCAGCGGATCGTCGACCTTCTCGCCCAACCGGAACGCGGTGGTCGGTGTCGCGGGCGACACCAGCACGTCAACAGATCGGTAGGCCTGGTCGAGGTCGCGGGCGATCAGCGTGCGCACCTTCTGCGCCTGGTTGTAGTAGGCATCGTAGTAGCCCGCCGAAAGTGCGTAGGTGCCAATCATGATGCGCCGCTTGACTTCTGGCCCGAACCCGGCGGCCCGGGTGAGCGCCATCACCTCCTCGGCGCTGTGGGTGCCGTCGTCGCCAGCCCGCAACCCGTAGCGCATCGCGTCGAAGCGTGCCAGGTTGCTCGACACCTCCGACGGCAAGATCAGGTAGTAGGCCGCCAGCGCGTAATCGAAGTGCGGACAGTCGACTTCGCTCACTTCGGCGCCAAGCGCGCTCAACTGCTCGACGGCGGCCTGGAATGACGCCAGCACACCGGGCTGGTAGCCCTCGCCGCGCAGCTGGCGGACCACCCCGATGCGCATACCGCTCAGGTCGCCCGCCGCGCCAGCCCGCGCGCCGCCGACGACGTCGGGTACCTCGACGGGTAGAGACGTGGAGTCGCGGGCGTCGTGCCCGGTGATCACCTGATGCAGCAGAGCGGTATCCAGGACGGTGCGCGCGCAGGGCCCACCTTGATCCAGCGACGACGCGCAGGCCACCAGGCCGTAGCGCGACACGGTGCCATAGGTGGGCTTGACACCGACGGTCGCGGTCAGCGCGGCCGGCTGGCGGATGGAGCCGCCGGTGTCGGATCCGATGGCCAGCGGCGCCTGGAACGCGGCCAGCGCAGCCGCGCTGCCGCCGCCCGAGCCGCCCGGCACCCGGTCGACGTCCCACGGGTTGCGGGTCGGGCCGTAAGCGGAGTTCTCGGTGGACGAGCCCATCGCGAACTCGTCCATGTTGGTTTTGCCCAGAATCGGGATCCCGGCCGCGCGCAGCCGCACGGTGACGGTGGCGTCGTAGGGAGACCGCCAGCCCTCCAGGATCTTGGATCCGCAGGTGGTTGGCATATCGACCGTGGTGAACACGTCTTTGAGCGCCAGTGGCACCCCGGCTAGCGGTGAGGGCAGCGGTTCACCGGCGGCCATCGCGTTGTCGATGGCGGCGGCCGCGGCCAGCGCCTGGTCGGCCGCGACGTGCAGGAAGGCTTGGTAGCGCTCGTCGGTCGCCTCGATCTGGTCTAGGCAGGCCCGGGTGAGCTCGGTGGACGACAGCTCCTTGCCGGCGATCTTGGCGGCCAACGTCGCTGCGTCCAGCCGGATGATCTCCGTCACTCAGGCTCCCCAAGGATCCGGGGGACGGCGAAGCGGCCCTCGACGGCTTCTGGTGCCTCGGCGAGCGCCTCTTGCTGCGTCAGGCATGGCGTGATCTCGTCAGGGCGGGTGACGTTGACGTCCTTGAGCGGGTTGTCGGTCGGTTCGACGCCGCTGACATCGACGGCCTGGATCTGACTGACGTGGGTGAGGATGGCGTCGAGTTGTCCGGAGAAGCTGTCCAATTCAGCGTCGGTCAACGCCAGCCGGGCCAGCCGGGCCAGGTGGGCCACCTCGTCGCGGGAGATCTGGGACACGAGCGAAAAGCCTAACCAAGCCCGGCGACGATGCGCGCCGCGGAGCGGCGCGAGGAGGAGCCGGGCCATCCAGCCCGGCCCGGCGACGATGCGCGCCACGGAGCGGCCCGAGGAGAAGCCGGGCAATTGGGTCGGGCCGTCGCGGCGCCGGACGGTGTCACCGCCGGAATGCCGTGCGCGCATCGCTGTGTAACAGTGTTGCCCGTGCCTTCTTATCTGCTGCGCGTCCAGCTGGCCGACCGACCGGGCAGCCTGGGCTCGCTGGCCGTGGCGCTCGGTAGGGCGGGTGCCGACATTCTGTCACTCGACGTGGTGGAGCGCGGATCCGGTTACGCGATCGACGATCTGGTGGTCGATCTGCCGCCGGGGGCGATGCCGGACACGCTGATCACCGCTGCCGAGGCACTCAACGGCGTGCGGGTTGACAGCCTCCGTCCACACACCGGGTTGTTGGAAGCTCACCGCGAGCTGGAGCTCCTTGACCACATCGCTGCGGCCGACGACAAGGCGTCCAAGCTGCAGGTGCTCGTCGACGAAGCGCCGCGCGTACTGCGGGTGGGCTGGTGCACGGTGATGCGCAGTTCTGAGGCAGGGCTGCACCTCGTCGCCGGCAGCCCCGGCGCCCCGGAAACCCACGTGGACTCGGCGCCGTGGCTGCCGATCGAACATGCCGCGGTGCTGGACGGCACGGCCGACTGGGTGCCGCAGGTGTGGCGGGATATGGACACCACCCTGGTTGCGGCGCCGCTGGGCGACCGGCACACCGCGGTGGTGCTGGGCCGGCCCGGTGGCCCGGCATTCCGGCCTTCGGAGGTGGCGCGGCTAGGCTATCTGACCGGAATCGTGGCGACAATGCTGCGCTGAACGCCTCCGGCTGGCTGCCTTTCGCGACCAGGTTGGCTGCGGACTGTTTGCGATCAAGAGGTCACCGCGAAACGGCGGGCACCGGGTTGCGGCGACAGTCACATCGTTGGGCGCGATCAACGAACGGGGCGGTCAACGTGGCGAACAGGTGGCGGCGGTTGACGATAAAACCGGCCGTCGCCAACGCGACATAGACGCCGGACAGCACAAGCCTGCCCTCGGTCGGACTAATGGGAAACTGCACCATGAACAACCCCAGCAGCGCCCACGCAGTGTAGCGGTGGAACCGCAAGGCCAGGATCAGCGCCACCCCCATCAGGGTTTGCGTCGCCGTAAGGAGCATTTCGTCGATCTGGCGGGCGTCCAGCTGCAGGGCAGGCCCGCCGCCACCGATCAGGTAGGACACCGGTAGCGACCCGACTAACAGGGTCCACTGGTTGACCTTCGCTGAGATCAACATGGCGATCGCGGCAGTCCCCTTGCCGCGGGCGGCGAAGAGCACCGCCACGACGAACTCAGGGGCTTCCGAGGCCAACGGCGCCAACCACTGCACCAACAAGAACCGGTCAACGCCGAACTGAATACCCGCGCCAATCAGGCTGTTGGCGAACGGTGCGGCGCACAGCAGAATCACCGCGCCGGCAGCGGAGAACAACGTAATGACCGCAACCCGGCGGGCCCGGTCCGGAAGGGCCGCCACCGCCGCGGCAGTACCAACCAGTTCAGGCTCTTCGACCTCACCGCGGCTCATGGTGTACAGGTAGAAGCCAAACCATCCCAGCAGCGCGGCACCGAACGCGATGTGGATCTGCCCGCTGACGGGAATGACGAACGCGACGATGCCGGCGATCAGCAAAAACCCCAACTGCACCCGGTTGCCCGGCGCCAAGGGCAGCGCAGTGACTTGACGGTCGGAGCGCTTGCGCGCCACCGCCAACGCGACTAGCACCACGACCGGCCACCCCAAGCCCATCAGCAACCGGTTGGATCCAGTCATGTTCGCCGATGCGTACTGGGTGTAGTCGGGGGCATGACCTGCGGCAAACGCGTAGTAGAGGTCTACGAAGTACTCAGGCAGCACCGCGATAACGGCCAGCACCGCGATCGCGAACCCACCCGACACATCAACCTGCGCCGCCTCGGCCGCCCAGGCCAGCAGGAAGCTGGCCGACACCACGGCAGCACCGTAAATCACCAGCGCCGCAACAGGAGTGGGGTGAAGCCCCGCCAAGCGCACCAGCAAGGCGGGAACGATAAACCCAGCGGTGATCAACCATGAGCGCATCAGCACGCGAGCCGCCGGTTGCGAGGTAACCAGTACGCCGGTGGGCTGTCGCGACGGCACCCGTACGCCCGTGCTGATCGGCATACGCAGTTTCCTTTGGTGGGTGACCCGAGCTCGCGGGCGAGACTCCCAAAGTCGAGGGTTCGCCAGCAGGTAGCATAAGCCGACCCACGCCCGCACAGCAACGTAGTGGATCTAGCAAAATCTAGCGTGTCAGTAGCCTGAATTAGCTAGTCAGTCGCTCCGAATTGGCTACTTCGGGCTGCCGAAGTTCGCTTTCCAGCAACCCAGCGGCGTGCATCGGGAGGACGCAACAGCGCGGCGTCTCCTGCGTCTCACCGTTTGAGCTGCTTGATCCTCGCACAACAGTACCGGCGCAGCGTGGCCCGGTGCGTATGCAGAATCCCGAGACAGGGCCGGACCCACATCCCGTCGGCGATGCTCCCCCAGCAGGTGTGGCAGTGCGGATAGGTAGCTGCCGGAAAGTTCTTTGCTATCCCTCGGCCCCGGCCGACTCCCCACGGGCGTCCGCACGCTCGCGGGCGGCCCGTGCGGCGGGCGAGTGCTCCAAGTAGTCCATCGCCATCTGCGTGGATGCTTCCGTCCTGGGGTGATGGCTGGGCCGCAGATAACGAATCGGGACGGTCACCAGCAGCTTCCACGGACCCGGCACCTTGTACTCACGGGCTGCTCGCAACCAGTCTCGCCAGCGCGGTTTGGCGGTGATGGTCGGGTCATGCGCCATCAAGTACCGCACTCCCGCGAGCCACCAGAATAAGAACTGTGTCCCGGTGAGCAGCATCGACAACGCCCGCAATGGATAGTTCCCGCACACGTTCTGGTAGACGTCGAACACCAACGAGCGGTGTTCGATCTCCTCGGCACCATGCCAGCGCAGCAGGTCGAGCATGGTCTCATCGGTTCCCGCGTAATCGAGGCCCCGGTGCTGGATCACCCATTGACCCAGCACGGCCGTGAAGTGTTCCAGCGCCGCGACGTCGGCCAGGCGGCGGTAGAGCCACCACCGCTGCAACAGCGGGGGCCAGCCCTCGCGTCGATCACCCAGGGCGGACAACCAGCCCTCGAGCTTGGCGGTGTAGGGCTTGGTGTCGATCCCCTGCTCGGCCAAGTGATCAAGAACAACTTGGTGCGCCCAGGCATGCCAGGACTCTTGCTGCACAAACGGTTTTATCGCCGCCTGCAGCCCGGGATCGTCAACCATCGGCGCCGCCTCGTCGACGGCTTTGATGAAGTGCCGCTCCCCTTCTGGCAGCAGCAAATGCAACACATTCATCACGTGCGTGGCGAACGGGTCGTCGGGGACCCAGTGCAGTGGGGTATTCGACCAATCGAAGCGGACCTTCCGGCGATGCGTCGGGTATCCGTCGTGGTGAAGCTCAACATCGGTCATCGGCGATTCCCCATCCCAACTGCCCCGACCTGTGGTCCAGCGTAGTACTGGGCGTAGGCGTTGGGACGGGGCGTCGGCTGAGCGCTCGGCAAGCCGTTATTCGGCGCCCGAACTCCCCGGCGGGCCCTCGGCGAGCAGCCGCCGAAATCCATCCTCGTCGAGGATCGGCACACCCAGCTCAACGGCCTTGTCGTATTTCGACCCTGGGGAATCGCCGACCACGACGTAGGCGGTCTTCTTCGACACCGAGCTGGCGGCTTTGCCGCCGCGCGCCACAATGGCCTCCTTGGCGTCGTCGCGGGAAAAGCCGGTCAGCGAGCCGGTGACCACGATCGACAGCCCCTCCAGGGCGCGTGGCATGCTGGTGTCGCGCTCGTCGGCCATGCGCACCCCGGCGGCCCGCCACTTGTCGACGATGGCCCGATGCCAATCGACGGTGAACCACTCGGAGACCGCCTCGGCAATGGTCGGCCCCACACCCTCGACCACGGCCAACTGCTCGGTCGAGGCCGTCATGATCGCATCGAGGCTGCCGAACTCGGTCGCCAGCGCACGGGCAGCCGTCGGCCCGACATGGCGAATCGACAACGCCACCAGCACTCGCCACAACGGTTGCGTTTTGGCCTTCTCCAAGTTGTCCAGCAGCCGTTTGCCGTTGGCCGACAGCCCGCCCGCCTTCGTTCGGAACAGCTCGGTGCGCAACAGGTCGTCCTCGGTGAGGCTGAACAAGTCTCCCTCGTCGGTGATGACGTGCGCCTGCAGCAGCGCGATGGCTGCCTCATAACCCAGCACCTCGATGTCGAAAGCGCCGCGGCTGGCGGCGTAGAACACTCGCTCCCGCAGCTGCGCCGGGCAGGACCGCGCGTTCGGGCAGCGGATATCGGCATCGCCCTCTTTGGCCGGTGCCAGCGTGGTGCCGCACTCGGGACATGTTGTGGGCATGACGAATTCGCGCTCTGACCCGTCGCGAAGGTCCACCACGGGCCCTAGTACCTCGGGAATCACGTCGCCGGCCTTGCGGATCACCACGGTGTCGCCGATCAACACCCCCTTGCGCTTGACCTCCGACGCGTTGTGCAGGGTGGCCAGCCCCACCGTCGACCCGGAGACCTTCACCGGCGTCATGAACGCGAACGGCGTGACCCGTCCGGTGCGACCGACGTTCACCCGGATGTCGACCAGCTTGGTCTGCGCCTCCTGCGGTGGGTACTTGTAGGCGATTGCCCAACGCGGGGCCCGCGAGGTGGAACCGAGCCTGCGCTGTAGCGCCACTTCGTCGATTTTGATGACGACGCCGTCGATTTCGTGGCCTACGTCGTGGCGGTGCTCGCCCCAGTAGCTGATGCGCTCCTGCACGCCGGCCATATCGTTCACCCGGGTGGTGTGCTCGGAAACCGGCAGGCCCCAAGCTTTCAGCGCCAGATAGGCGTCGTGCAGGGTGGCCGGACGGAAGCCTTCGGTATGCCCGACCCCGTGACAAATCATCCGGAGCTTGCGCCGGGCGGTCACCGCGGGATCCTTCTGCCGCAGCGATCCCGCTGCGCTGTTGCGCGGGTTGGCGAACGGGGGCTTGCCGTCGGCGACCAGAGTGGCGTTGAGCGCCTCGAAGTCGGCTATCAGGAAGAACACCTCGCCGCGGACCTCGAGCACCGCGGACACCGGGTAGTCGTCGCTGGCGGTGAGCCGTTCGGGGATGTCGTCGATGGTGCGGGCGTTATGCGTGACGTCCTCGCCGGTGCGGCCATCGCCCCGTGTTGCCGCCCGGGTCAGCCGTCCGTCCCGGTAGACCAACGACAGGGCGACACCGTCGATCTTGAGCTCACATAGGTAATGCGCGTTGTCGCCGATCTGGGCGCGGACACGGGCCGCCCAGGCGGCGAGCTCCTCTGCGCTGAACGCGTTGTCCAGGCTGAGCATCTGTTCGAGGTGCTCGGCAGGCATGAAATCGGTGGCGAATCCGGCACCGCCGACCAGTTGGGTAGGCGAATCGGGCGTGCGCAGCTCGGGATACTGCTCCTCGAGGGCTTCAAGCCTACGCAGCAGTACGTCGAACTCGGCGTCGGAGATGATCGGCGCGTCCCGCACGTAGTAGCGGAACTGGTGTTCACGTACCTCGTCGGCCAGTTCCCGCCACTGCCGCCGCACATCCGGAGTGACCTGATCAGCTTCTGCTGAGCTCACTCCCGCAGGTTATCCGAGGACGCCGACACCAGAGTGATGCGTCTTAGATCGCCTCTGGGTCCTGCGCGAACGCCTCGGCGACCCGGCGGGCGAGCCCGATCGCGGTGCGCGCCCATTGCGGCGTCGCCTCTGCCAGACCGCAGGCCGGGGTGACGCCGATGCGGTCGGCCAGCGCCGAGCGGGCAAAACCAAGCCGGTCGATCACCGCGACCACGGCGGCGGCGACCTCTTCCACCGACGGCCGCCGCGCCGGGGCGGTCGCGGCGACCACGCCCAACACGACAGTGCGCCCGGACTCGATGAACTCTGCGATACCGTCCAAATCCGCGCTCTGCAGAGTGCTGGCATCCACCGACACTGCGCCAATATCACTGCCCTGCAACAGATTCCACGGCAAATCCGGAGCGCAACTGTGTAACAACACGTCAGCGTCCACGGCGGTGACGCAGGTGTCGAGGACTGCGGACGCCCGCGCCTCGTCCAGCGGCTCTACCGGCGTCAACGCGGTTACTCCGATCAGCTGGCCGCCCAATGCCGCCGGCAGCGACGGCTCGTCGAACTGCACCACCACCGGGGTGTCGAGTCGCCGCGATACCGCCGCGCGGTGCGCGGCGACCCCTTCGGCCAGCGATGCGGCCAGGTCGCGCACGGCACCCGGATCGGTGATCGCCCGGTGCCCATTGGCCAGCTCGAGCGCCGCGGCCAGTGTGATCGGCCCGGGCGCCTGCACCTTGACCGTGCGCCCGCTGCCGCGCAGGCCCGCCAGTTCCCACGCCTCCTCGAGAGCGTCGACGTCCTCGTCGAGCAAGCTGACCGCTCTGTGGGCCACCGCGCCGGGCCGGGCCGCGACCCGGTAGCCACGTGGCACCGTGTCGATCGCCACGTCAATCAACAGCGCGCCGGCTCGCCCGATCATGTCGGCGCCCACTCCCCTGGCAGGCAGCTCGACGATATGGGCCAGCGCGCCGGCCAGCTCACCGACGACAATCTCGGCGGCTTGGCGCGGGGAAGTGCCGGGCCATGATCCGGTGCCGCTGGCCGTTGCGAAAACACTCACCGGCCAACCGTATTCGACACAGAATCGCAGGCGAGGTATCGGGTGTGCTGTCGCTCTTGTGCTGCCGCTCCGGCAGCACACGACTACGCTCGAGCTGCGGAAAGGTTCCGATAGACGATGTCGGCGATGGCGGTAGTGCTGCGACCGGTGTTGTTGTGTTGCGCGGCGTTGCTGGCCGCGGCATGCATGCGGGTGGTGGGCGGCACGCCGGTGCCAGCGTTCGGCGGTGGGTCAGCTGCTGCCGCGTCAGGCGTCGACGTCGACGAGATCCTGCTGGACCAGTCGCGGATGCGCGCGATCACCGGTGCCGGCGACGACTTGACGATCATCCCCTCGATGGACGGCAAACACCCGGTGGACCTCGACACCCTCGCCCAGACCGCGCCGGCGGAATGCCGGTTCATCTACTCCGAGACGCTGACCTTCGGACCCGATATCGCCGAATTTCACAAGACCACTTTTCAAGACCCGCCCGACAGCGGCCTGATCTCCGAGGGCGCCGCCGCCTATCGTGATACCGGCACCGCCCGGCGTGCTTTCGACGCATTGATGACAACCGTCGAGGACTGCGCGACCAGTTCAGCCGGGCTGCTCTTCGTAGGCGAGTGGAGCGCCGACGACGAATCGCTGCGGATCCGGCCCGGCGCCTGCGGCCGCGATTATCGGGTCAAATCGGTAGTCTTGATGGAAGTCACCTTCTGCGGCTTTCCAGAATCGGTGTCCGACATCGTGATGACGAACATCGTGGCGAACGTACCCAGGTAGTTCTCGGTGCACCGAACGTGCATAGGTGGCGAAAAACTGGCCGGAGTTTAGCCGTCAGTACACGGTGGACGAGCCAGACGTGCCGGCGATGGTGGCGCTGCCGATAACTTCGTCGCCGTCCGGGTCGGGGCGGTAGAGTACCAGCGTCTGGCCGCACGCCACACCGCGCAGCGGGGCGCGCAACCCCACGACAAGCTCGTCGCACACCAATTCGGCTACTGCGCCGACGGTTTCGCCGTGCGCGCGTACCTGAACGACACACTCGATGGGTCCCGATGGCGGCGTTCCCCCAGTGAAAACTGGCGCGTGTCCGGTCAGCGCCCGCACATCGAGATCAACCGCATCGCCGACGTGAACGGTCGCAGTGTCCGCATCGATCGCTGTCACATAGCGCGGACGACCATCCGGTCCGGGCCCCGCGATGCCCAGCCCCTTGCGCTGGCCGATGGTGAAACCGTGCACTCCGTCATGGGTCGCCAGCACGGTGCCTTGAGAATCGACCACCGTGCCGCCGCGAACCCCGATCTGCTCACCCAGAAAAACGCGGGTGTTTCCGGATGGGATAAAACAGATGTCGTGGCTATCCGGCTTGTCGGCGACCGCCAGGCCGCGACGGGCGGCCTCTGCGCGGATCTGCGACTTAGGTGTGTCACCGATGGGAAACACCGCGTGGCGCAGCTGATCGGCGGTGAGCACAGCCAGCACGTAGGACTGATCCTTGTCCCGGTCGACCGCGCGGCGCAGTCGCCCGCCGCACAGCCGTGCATAGTGGCCGGTGGCCACGGTGTCGAAGCCCAACGCCAGGGCCCGCGCCGACAGCGCCGAGAACTTGATCCGCTGGTTGCACCGCACGCAAGGGTTGGGCGTTTCCCCTCGCGCATAGGACGATATGAAATCATTGATCACGTCTACTTTGAACTTCTCTGCGAAATCCCAAACATAGAACGGGATTCCGAGCACATCGGCGACGCGGCGGGCATCGCCGGCGTCTTCCTTCGAGCAGCACCCCCGCGAGCCGGTGCGCAGTGTGCCCGGAGCAGTCGACAGCGCGAGGTGCACACCGACCACGTCGTGCCCGGCATCGACCATCCGGGCAGCGGCCACCGACGAGTCGACACCGCCGCTCATCGCAGCAAGGACTTTCACCGCGATACCCCCGCGGCGGCCAGAGCGGCCAGCCTGGCGCGCGCCACCGCGCCAGGCAGCACCCGCAATACCGCGTCGATATCGGCGTCGACACTGGTGTGCCCCAACGAGAGTCGCAGCGATCCGCGTGCACTGGCCGCGTCGGCGCCCATCGCGATCAAAACGTGCGACGGCTGCGCCACACCGGCGGTACAGGCCGAGCCTGTCGAGCACTCAATACCATTAGCGTCCAACAACATCAGCAGCGCATCGCCCTCACAGCCGTCGAAAGTGAAGTGCGCGTTGCCCGGTAACCGCCGAAGGACGGAGGCACCGTTGAGGCGGGCATCGGGAACCTCCACCACTACGCCGTCGATAAGCCGGTCGCGCAAGACGCGAAGCCGTGCGCTATTGGCCTCCAGCCCATCCACGGCGATCTGAGCCGCCGTCGCCATCCCGACAGCAGCAGCGACATCCGGCGTGCCGGAACGAATGTCGCGTTCCTGACCACCGCCGTGCGATAACGATACGCAGGTGACATCCCGGCGCAACAGCAACGCGCCGACACCGGGCGGACCGCCGAACTTGTGTGCGGCCACGCTCATCGCTGACAAGCTGCTGGCGGCGAAGTCGACAGGCAGCTGCCCCACCGCCTGGACGGCGTCGCTGTGCATGGGGACGTCGAATTCGGCGGCGATGACGGCGAGTTCGGCGATCGGCATGATGGTGCCGACTTCGTTGTTGGCCCACATCACCGACACCAGTGCGACGTCGTCGTGGCTCTGCAGCGCCTCGCGCAACGCGGCCGCTGACACCGAACCGTCGGCTGCGGTAGGCAGCCAGGTCACTTCGGCGCCTTCATGTTCGGCGAGCCAGCTCACCGAGTCCAGCACTGCGTGGTGCTCCACCTCGGTGGTGAGGATGCGACGGTGGTGCGGCTGCGCGTCACGACGTGCCCAATAGATCCCCTTGACGGCAAGATTGTCGCTCTCGGTGCCGCCCGCGGTGAAGATCACCTCTGACGGACGGGCACCCAGCTTGTCCGCGATCAGCTCGCGGGATTCCTCCATCCGCCGCCGCGCCGCCCGGCCGGTGGTGTGCAGCGACGAGGCGTTACCGACCGTGCCGAGCACGGCCGTCATGGCCTCGATGGCCGCGCGGTGCATCGGGGTGGTGGCGGCGTGATCCAGGTACACCATGACGGGCCCAGGATACCGGCGGCCAGCAGCGCTCAGGCCACCAGCGCGTGCCCGCGACCCGGATGCTGCAAGGCGGCCGAGCGCACGGCGGTGTGGCAGCGGTCGGCCAGGTCTCGCCGATCGGTGTTCGGCACCTGCAGGGATTCGACGTGCACGCGTGCCAGCGTGCGCGGGGCGATGACCAGCCGGCTGATCGACCGGAGCAACGTGTCGTCGCCGACATAGGCCGGCGCGGTCGATACGCTGCCGTCCCGGTGGTGATATGTCAGCCGCAGCGGCTGCACCGGCCGGCCCGCGTCGATCGCGGCCTGGAACATCGCCGGATAGAACGGTCCGGACCCTCGGTGCGATTGCCCGGCGCCTCCTTGGACCGTGCCCCGCAAGCGGCTGGGGTCCCCGCTTTGCAGGGGAGTGCCCCCAGCAACGCCCGCATCGTCGCCGGGCAGGCCGCACCAGGTGGTGCCCTCGGGGAACACCACCACGGTGTGACCGGCACGCAGCCGCCCGGCGACGGTGTCAACCACGCCGGGCAGCCGGCGCAAGCTGGCCCGCTCGATCGGGATGACCTTCATGAGGCGCGCCACGATGCCGACAGCGGGCCCGGTAACCACATCGGCGCGGGCTACGAACGACCCTGGGCACACCGCACCGATGGTGACAACGTCCAGCCAAGATACGTGGCCGCTGACCACCAGGACACCGCGCAGGTTGCGAATCGGCCCGCCTGACACCGTGATCCGGACGCCGAAACAGCACAATACGAGCCGGCAATAGGCACGTTGTAGCTCCGTTCGGCACGGCGATGGCACCACCAGCAACGGCAGCGCCGCCAGCAGCGGCAGCGCCAGCATGCCGCGTAGCGCCACCCGCAGCGCCACCTTCAACGGCCGCGACGCACCGGCGGCGCCCGCGCGCACACAGCTGGCATCGCAGGATGCCCCGGGAAGCCAGGCGTGGTCGCGCGCTTGAAGACCGCTCATCGATCCGCCCGGCCCGCCGCCTCGGCTGCGGCCGATACCGAACGCAGTCGTCGCAGGTAGCGGGTATCGGCGTGGCGCTTGTCCAGCAGCGCCGGGAAGTCACCCACCCCAAAGTCGGGGTCGTGGGCCGGCTCACCGCAGATCCGCGCGCCCAGCCGCAGGTAGCCGCGCATCAGCGGCGGGATCGCCGGCCGCGCCGGTGCCGGGATGTCGTCGAGGCGACGCCCGTTGATGACCACCGGCCGGTACGGATGCACCCGGTAGCGCGGCGGGGCGGCGTGGCGGTGAAGCACGAAGTCGCGCACTCCGCGGATCTGACTTCCCGGTGCTTCGCCGTCGCCGGCGACCGGCACCGACACGCAGCCGGTGACATAGTCATAGCCGCATCGGTCGAGGTAGGCCAGGATGCCGGCCCACATCAAGAGCACGACGGCGCCGTTGCGGTGATCTCGATGCACCACCGCGCGGCCCATCTCCACCAGCGACGGCCGCAGCGGACCCAGCGCCTGCACGTCGAATTCGGTTGCGGTGTAGAGTCCCCCGGCCGCTACGGCACCGGTCGGCGACAGCATCCGGTAACACCCCACCAGCTCACCGGAGTTGTCCTCACGGACCAGCAGGTGGTCGCAGTATTCGTCAAACCGATCGACGTCGCGATCGCCACCCCGGCTCGTCCCCACCGGCGGCAGGGTGAAGCCGGGCTCGCTGCTGAACACCTCGTAACGTAGCCGCTGCGCGGCCTCGATCAGCGTGGGTTCGGTGGACAGCAGCAGCGAGTAGCGCGGCTGGGGAGAGGATCGGCTGTCCGGCGGGTCGGCGGGTATGAGGACCGACGCAGTGCTCATGCCACCACCGTTGCCCCACCGGTCAGCGAATCGGCATCGGCGCTGTGACGTGTCCATGCACGTCAGGTGACGAAATAACGCTGAAGCCGGCAGCTACCCGGCCCACATGTGCGGGTCGTTAGCTTCGGTCCAGCCGAATGCTCGCCCGCGTCAGCCCTTGCGGGCCTTGATCGCCTCGGTCAGCTGGGGGGCGACCTTGAACAGGTCGCCAACCACGCCGTAGTCGGCGATCTCGAAGATCGGTGCCTCTTCGTCCTTGTTGACCGCGACGATGGTCTTCGAGGTCTGCATACCGGCGCGGTGCTGGATCGCTCCGGAGATGCCCAACGCGATGTAGAGCTGCGGCGATACCGTCTTGCCGGTCTGACCGATCTGGAACTGGCCCGGGTAGTAGCCGGAGTCCACCGCGGCGCGCGACGCCCCGACCGCGGCGCCCAGCGAGTCGGCCAATGCCTCGACCACACTGAAGTTCTCCGCGCTGCCGACACCGCGACCACCGGACACCACGATGGCGGCCTCGGTCAGCTCGGGCCGGTCCCCGGCGACCGCGGGCTGGCGCGCGGTGATCTTGGTGGCGTTCTCGGCGGGCGCGGGAACCTCGACGGTGACCTGTGCGCCCTTGCCTGCGGCCGGTTGCACCTCGATCGCACCGGCCCGCACGGTGATCACCGGGGTGTCGCCGTTGGCCCGCGCCTCGACGGTGAACGCGCCACCGAAGAGGGAGTGCACCACCTTGGCGCCCTCCTCCACGTCGACCACGTCGACCAGCAGACCCGACCCGATGCGGGCGGCGAGCCGGCCCGCGATCTCCTTGCCGTCGGCGCTGGCGGCCAACAGCACCGCCGCCGGAGCAGACGATTCGGCCAGCGTGGCCAGCACGTCGACCGTCGGGGTGATCAGGTAGTTCTCGACGGTGTCGGACTCGGCGATGTAGATCTTCTCGGCGCCGGCCGCCTTCAGCCCGTCGATCAGCGGCGCGGCCGTCCCCGGAGCGCCGACCACGACGGCGGCCGGCTCGCCCAACGCGCGGGCGGCGGTTATCAATTCGGCGGTGACTTTCTTCAGCGCGCTTTCGGCGTGCTCGACGAGCACCAGTACTTCAGCCATGGGTAGCCTCTTGCCTTCTTGTCGTCGGGAGGAGCCGTCTAGATGAGCTTCTGCGCAACCAGGTACTCGGCGACCTTGGTGCCACCGTCGCCTTCGTCGGGAACCTTCTCGCCCGCAGTCTTGGGTGGCTTCGGGGTCGACGACAGCACGGTGGAGCCGGCGTTGGCGAGCCCCACCTCGTCGGGCTCGACCCCGATCTCGGCCAGCGTCAGCACGGTGACTTCCTTCTTCTTGGCGGCCATGATGCCTTTGAAGGACGGGAAGCGCGGTTCGTTGATCTTCTCGTGCACGCTCACCACCGCGGGCAGCGAAGCCTCGAGGGTGAACACGCCTTCGTCGGTCTCCCGCTCGCCGGTGACCTTGCCGCGCCCGACTGACAGTTTGCGCAGGTGGGTGAGCTGCGGCAGGCCCAGGTATTCGGCGATGATGGCAGGCACCGCGCCGCCCACGCCGTCGGTGGACTCGTTACCGGCGATCACCAGCTCGGTGCCCTCGATGGTGCCCAGCACCCGCGCCAGCGCCCATGCGGTCTGGATGACGTCTGAGCCGTGCATCCCCTCGTCTTTGAGATGGACCGCCTTGTCGGCACCCATGGACAAGGCCTTGCGAATCGCCTCGGTGGCCCGCTCGGGGCCCGCGGTCAGCACGGTCACCGACCCCTCGATGCCGTCGGCGGCCTCTTTCTCCCGGATCTGCAGCGCCTCTTCGATGGCGCGCTCGTTGATCTCGTCCAGCACGGCGTCGGCGGCCTCACGGTCCAGGGTGAAGTCGCCCACGGTGAGCTTGCGCTCCGACCAGGTGTCTGGGACCTGCTTGATCAGGACCACGATGTTCGTCATGAGTGTGGTTCGTCCTCCTCGACGGAGTCCCACAGCCGCCGGCTGCAAGACCTCGGTCACGTTTCACGCAACCGCACAGCCATGTTACTGGCCGGTAACTTTGTGCGGTCTGCCTTCATACCATAGCGGGTCGCCGTCAGCCGATTGCCCGATTGCCCGCCTTCTCCTGCCGCCGTCCCCTCGTAAGCCGGCGTACCCCCGCACGGCCCGCATCGTCGCCGGGACGGACCCGATTGCCCGCCTCTTCCCCGCAAGCGGGGGTGTCTCCGGTGAACCATTCGCGAACCCGGCGCTTCGGGATAGCCTGCCTTGCAATGAGCGCATTCCTCCCCGACGTACCCAACATCCCTGAGACCCCGCCGGGCGCCGACACGGTATTGATGCTGACGGGCGAGCGCACCATCCCCGGTCTGGACGTCGAGAACTACTGGTTTCGCCGCCACCAGGTGGTCTACCAGCGGCTGGCGCCGCGCTGCGCGGGCCGCGAGGTGCTCGAGGCCGGCTGCGGCGAAGGCTATGGGGCCGACTTGATCGCCGGCGTCGCGCGCCGGGTGATCGGGCTGGACTACGACGAGGCCATGGTCGCCCATGTCCGTGCCCGCTATCCGCGGGTGGAGGTCATGCATGCGAACCTGACCGAGCTGCCGCTGGCCGACGGCTCGGTGGATGTAGTGGTCAGTCTCCAAGTCATCGAACACCTGTGGGACCAGCCTCGGTTCCTCAGCGAGTGCGCCCGGGTGCTGCGGTCATCGGGGCTGCTGATGGTGTCCACTCCCAACCGGATTACCTTTTCACCGGGGCGTGATACCCCGATCAACCCGTTTCACACCCGCGAGCTCAACGCCGACGAGCTGACGGAACTGCTTGCCGGCGCGGGGTTTTTGTCGGTGTCGATGAGCGGTGTATTCCACGGCCTGCGGCTGCGGGAGATGGATGCCCGCCACGGTGGCTCCATCGTCGACGCGCAGGTCGCGCGCGCGGTGGCCGACGCGCCGTGGCCCGCCGAGTTGCTGGCCGATGTCACGGCGGTCACCACCGCCGACTTCGACATCGTCGACGTCGGGGATCTACACGACGAAAGCGGGGATATCCGGGACATCAATGACAGCCTGGATCTGGTCGCGATCGCGGTGCGCCCGTGAGCGCCGGGGACCGGGTGCCGGGTCTGTTCACCCTGGTGCTGCATACTCACCTGCCCTGGCTGGCCCACCACGGCCGCTGGCCCGTCGGCGAGGAGTGGCTCTACCAATCATGGTCGGCGGCCTACCTTCCGCTGCTGCGGGTGCTGCGCACCCTGGCTGATGAGGATCGACACGGTATGGTCACGCTCGGGATGACGCCGGTGGTGACCGCCCAGCTCGATGACCCGTACTGCCTCGACGGCATGTACCACTGGCTGGGCAACTGGCGGCTGCGCGCAGCAGCGGCCGCCAGCCTGCGGCCGGGTTATCCGTCGGAGCCGGCGACGGCGTGTTCACCGGAAGCTTTACGGGCCTTTGGGATTCGCGAATGCGTGGAGACAGATCGGGCGCTCGACGACTTCGCCACCCGGTGGCGGCATGGCGGCAGCCCGCTGCTGCGCGGCCTGATCGACGCCGGCACGGTGGAACTGCTCGGCGGCCCGTTGGCCCACCCGTTCCAACCACTACTGCATCCGCGGCTGCGCGAGTTCGCATTGCGCGAAGGGCTGGCCGATACCCGGTTACGGTTGGGCCACAGCCCCACCGGGATCTGGGCGCCCGAATGCGCCTACGCCCCGGGCATGGAACACGACTACGCCGCCGCCGGGGTTTCTCACTTCATGGTCGACGGCCCGTCGCTGCATGGCGACACCGCGCTGGGCCGCCCGGTCGGCGACACCGATGTGGTCGCGTTCGGACGCGATTTACAGGTCAGCTACCGGGTGTGGTCGCCGAAATCTGGCTACCCGGGGCATGCCGCCTACCGCGATTTCCACACCTACGACCACCGCACAGGTCTGAAGCCGGCCCGCGTCACCGGCCGCAACGTGCCGTCAGATGCCAAGGCGCCCTACGATCCTGAGCGCGCCGAGCGGGCAGTCGACGTGCACGTCGCCGACTTCGTCGACGTGGTCCGCAACCGGTTGCTCACCGAGTCCGAGCGCATCGGGCGGCCGGCTCACGTGGTCGCGGCCTTCGACACCGAACTGTTCGGCCACTGGTGGTACGAAGGTCCAATGTGGCTGGAGCGGGTATTGCGGGCCCTACCCGCCGCCGGGATGCGAGTCGGCACGCTGAGCGACGCGATCGCCAACGGATTCGTCGGCGCCCCGGTCGAATTGCCACCCAGCTCTTGGGGTTCCGGCAAGGACTGGCGGGTGTGGACCGGTGACAAGGTGGCCGATCTGGTCCGGCTCAACGCCGAAGTGGTCGACACCGCGCTGACCACCGTCGACAAGGCACTGGCGCAGACGGCGTCATTGGATAGCCCCATCCCCCGCGATCAGATCGCCGACCAGATCCTGCGGGAGACTCTGCTGACCGTGTCCAGCGACTGGCCGTTCATGGTGAGCAAGGATTCCGCCGCGGACTACGCCCGTTACCGTGCCCACCTGCACGCGCACGCCACCCGGGAGATCGCCGGTGCGCTGGCGTCGGGCCGACGCGAGGTCGCGCAGCGGCTGGCCGCCGGCTGGAACCGCGCCGACGGGCTGTTCGGCGCCCTGGACGCTCGAAGGCTGCCGCGATGATGGTTTGCTGGCGAGAGCGTGCGGGTCGGGGGTGGGACCGCGCGTGAAGATCCTGATGGTGTCGTGGGAGTACCCACCGGTGGTGATCGGCGGGCTCGGCCGGCACGTCCATCACCTGTCGACCGCGCTGGCCGCGGCCGGTCACGACGTCGTCGTTCTGTCCCGCCGCCCCTCGGGCACCGATCCCAGCACGCACCCGTCCTCAGATGAAATCAGCGAGGGTGTGCGGGTGATCGCCGCCGCACAGGACCCGCACGAGTTCACCTTCGGTGCCGACATGATGGCCTGGACGCTGGCCATGGGCCACGCCATGATTCGCGGCGGGCTGTCCCTGAAGAAACCGCGCAGCAACCGGGCCTGGCGCCCCGACGTCGTGCACGCACACGACTGGCTGGTAGCACACCCCGCCATTGGGCTCGCCGAATTCTACGACGTGCCAATGGTTTCCACCATTCACGCCACCGAAGCCGGCCGACATTCCGGCTGGGTTTACGGCGCCCTGAGCCGCCAAGTGCACGCGATCGAATCATGGCTGGTCCGTGAATCCGACTCGCTCATCACCTGTTCGGCGTCGATGCGCGACGAGATCACCGAGCTGTTCGGCCCCGGTCTGGCCGAGATCACCGTGATCCGCAACGGAATCGACGCGGCGCGCTGGCCGTTCGCCGCTCGCCGCCATCGCACCGGGCCGCCCGAACTGCTCTACGTGGGTCGGCTGGAGTACGAGAAGGGCGTGCACGACGTCATCGCCGCGTTGCCGCGAATCCGCCGCACCCACCCTGGCACCACCTTGACCATCGCCGGCGACGGCACACAGCAGGACTGGCTCGTCGAAGAGGCCCGCAAACACCGGGTGCTCAAGGCGACGAGCTTCGTCGGGCGGGTCGACCATGCGGAGTTGCTGCGCCTTCTCCATCGCGCCGACGCCGCCGTGCTGCCCAGCCACTACGAGCCGTTCGGGCTCGCGGCGCTCGAGGCCGCCGCGGCCGGCGCCCCGCTGGTGACGTCGAACATCGGCGGTCTGGGTGAGGCGGTGATCAACGGGCAGACCGGGCTCTCCTGCCCGCCCCGCGACGTGACACGGCTGGCCGCGGCGGTACGCGCGGTGCTCGACAATCCGGACGCCGCGCAGCGCCGCGCCCGGGCCGCGCGCCGACGCATCACCTCCGACTTCGACTGGCACACTGTGGCCGAGCAGACCGCGCAGGTCTACCTGGCGGCCAAGCGCCGCGAACGGCAGTCGCTGGCGCGGCTGCCCATCGTCGAGCACGCGCTGCCCGACCGGTAGAGACCTCATCCGCCGTCGAGGTCGATGTCACCCGCGGCCGACCGGTGGCATCGGTACGGTCGAGCAATGGGACTGGTCTACTCGAGCGTGATCGACGCCGCGCGGGATGAAGTCTTCGCCTGGCATGCTCGACCGGGCGCGTTCGCCCGACTGTCGCCGCCGTGGCAACCGATGCGGGTTGTCGCCGAGGCATCCTCGCTGGAGAATGGCCGCGCCGAGCTCGCGCTGCCCGGTGGGCTTCGCTGGGTGGCCGAGCACCAGGCGGACGGCTACGATCCGCCGCGGCGTTTCGTCGACACGATCGGCGCAGCTGGACTGGCTTCGCTGCCGGCGCGAATTGTGTTGCGATGGCGGCATATTCACCAATTCGAAGATGTCGGCGGCGACCGCACCCGGGTGGTCGACCGGGTTGAGACACCGGTGCCCGCGCAGGCGTTGCGCCCGCTGTTCGCCTATCGGCACCGCCAGTTGGCCGATGACCTCGCCGCGCACAAGCGGGCGGCCGAGCACCGGCTGCGGGAGGCAACCGTGGCGGTGACGGGATCTTCGGGCCTGGTCGGGTCGGCGTTGACCGCCTTCCTCAGCACTGGCGGACATCGGGTCATCCGGCTTGTGCGTCATGCCGCGGCTGACGCGAACGAGCGACAGTGGAACCCGGCCGATCCCGATCCGGATCTGCTCGCCGGTGTCGACGCGGTGATCCATTTGGCGGGCGCCTCGATCGCGGGCCGGTTCACCGACGCGCACCGACGCGCGATCCGCGACAGTCGAATCGGTCCCACCCGCCGGTTAGCTGAACTCGTCGCGCGGATGCCAGACGGACCGGGCGTGCTGATATCCGCCTCAGCGATCGGCTATTACGGCTACGACCGCGGCGACGAGGTCCTGACCGAGGACAGCAGTCGCGGGGATGGGTTTCTCGCCGACGTCGTGGCCGAGTGGGAGCAGACGACAGCGCCGGCGGAGCGGGCAGGCGTACGGGTCGTGCTGGTGCGCACCGGTATCGTGCAATCTCCCCGCGGCGGCACTCTTCGCCTGCTACGACCGCTGTTCAGCGCCGGCCTCGGCGGCCGGATCGGCAATGGCCGGCAATGGCTGTCCTGGATCGGGATCGACGACCTCATCGACATCTACCACCGCGGGCTGTGGGACACCGCCCTGTCCGGACCGGTGAATGCGGTCGCGCCAGAACCGGTTCGCAACGTCGACTACACCCGCACGCTCGCGCACGTCCTGCACCGCCCAGCGGTGCTGCCGGTGCCTCCATTGGGGCCGCGGCTGCTCCTCGGTGGCCAGGGCGCCCGCGAACTCGCGTGCGCCAGTCAACGTGTGATCCCCGCCAAGCTGCAACAAGCCGGTCACCGATTCCGCCATCCTGACCTGGGCCAGACTCTACGTCATGTGCTCGGGCGCGCCGCGGCATAACCAAGGAGCTCACGGCGCCGCACGGGACAATTTCAATAGATTAAATGTTAAGAATTTGAATGGAACGGCAAGTTGCGGATATGCTGCCGAAGCATGGAGTCTGAGAAGCCCGCTGCGGGCTGGTCCACCCGGGGCAGGCTGAGCCCGGGCCTTCGGGCGCGCTGCGAGTCACCAACACCGCCCCCGATCGGTTGCGGCGTCAGAGACGATGAGCAGGTGAGTTTCGACTCGTTCGCGCAGACGGCTCAGGCGTCCGAACCGGGCGCCAACGGGCACACCGACGCACGCTCGTCAATGCTTGTCGTGGAACTCGCGGCGATACCGGACGCTGCCGACGGATTTGAAACTTGGCGGATAGGTCTGCGGCGAGCGGTGCTCACCAATGTCGCCGAGTTCGTCGCCGCGCAATGCGCCGCCGAGTTGGCTGCCGCCGGTGTCGACGTGGCCGCCGACATCCTGATGGACTTCGTCATCGGTGGCAAGTGCCTACGGTCGACCTTCATGTGCCTCGGTTGGCTGTGTGGCGCGGCGCCGACCGATGCGGCCTTACGGGCGGCCGCCAGTTTCGAGCTGCTGCATGTGTTCGCTCTCTTGCAAGACGACGTGATGGATGCTTCGGCGTCGCGTAGAGGCCGGCCGGCCGCGCACATCCAATTCGCCCGTTGGCACCGTGAACGCAAGTTGTCCGGCTCGGCACGCCGGTTCGGTGAGTCAGCCGCAACCCTGCTCGCAGACCTGTGCCTGATCTGGTCGGAGCAGATGCTGCGCGAGAGTGGTGTCGAGCACCCCCGTCTGCAGCAGGCGTGGCCGCGCTACGATGCCATGCGCACCGAGCTTGCGGTGGGCCAGTTCGCCGATATCGCAACCGATGTCCGGGACCTGCCGTCGATGGGCGCCGTGCTGGAAGTGGCGCGCCGCAAGTCAGGTAACTACACGGTGCGTCGGCCCCTTGAAATCGGCGCGGCCATGGCCGGTTGCGGTGATCACACCGTGTCGCGGCTCGGCCGCTACGGCGCCGCCGTCGGGGAGGCATTCCAGCTGCGTGACGACCTGCTGGGCGTCTTCGGGTCGCCTGCAGTGACCGGCAAGCCCAGTGGTGGAGACCTGATCGAACGCAAGGCCACCAGCGTGGTTGTGGCCGCACACCAGATGGCGGACGCGCCGACCCGCCGTCAGCTCACCGAACTGATGAACAGCGAGCACCTCGATGACAGCGCGCTCGACCGGTGGCGGATGCTGATCATCGCGACGGGAGCCGCGCAGCTGGTCGAAGACATGATCACCGACCGGGCGAAGTCGGCGCGAAACGAACTCGGCGAAATCCGGATCGACGAATCGGTGCGGGCGGCGCTGGCCAACATGGCCGCCGTGTGCACGAAGCGCGCCGCATGAGCCGGGTGAGCCCGAGAAGAGCTCGGTGATGCGGACCGTTCGCGGGCGTGGCGACCACATCGTCGTGGTCGGCGCCGGCCTGGCCGGGCTATCGGCGGCACTGCATCTGGCCGGTCGCGGACGTGCCATCACGGTGGTGGAACGTGAGGCCTGGCCGGGCGGGCGGGCCGGCCGCGCGGACATCGACGGCTATCGGCTCGACACCGGGCCGACGGTGCTCACGATGCCCGACGTTATCGATGACGTGTTCGCCGCGGTCGGTCTTGCTCGGTTTAGCCGTCTGGACCTGCTGCCGGTGGATCCGGCCTACCGCGCCGTGTTCGCCGACGGCAGCACGCTCGACGTCCACAGCGACCCTGATCGGATGGCCGCGGCGATCCAGGACTTCGCGGGCACCGCGCAGGCTGCGGGCTATCGGCGACTGCGTAATTGGTTGACCCAGCTGTACCGCACCGAATTCGACGGGTTCATCGCGGCGAACTTCGATTCCCCGCTCTCGCTGCTGAACGTGCAGCTGGCGCGGCTTGCGGCGATCGGCGGATTCCGCAGATGGGACGCGATGGTCAGGCGCTACATCACCGATTCGCGGTTGCGGCGGGTGTTCACCTTCCAGTCGCTTTACGCCGGGGTGCCGCCATCCCACGCTCTGGCGGTCTACGCGGTAATCGCCTATATGGACACGATCTCGGGCGTGTTTTTCCCGCGCGGCGGGATGCGGGCACTGCCGGACGCATTGGCCGCCGCGGCGGTCGACGCCGGAGTGCGGTTTCATTACGGCTCGACGGTCACCGGCCTGGACGTCGCCAACGGCCGCATCACCGCGGTATGCACGGACCAAGGTCAGCGCATCGCCTGCGACGCGGTCGTGTTGACCACCGAACTGCACCAGACCTACCAATTGCTAGGTCGTAAACCGCGTCGCATGTGGCCGTTGCGGCCGGCACCGTCCGCGGTCGTAGTTCACTTGGGATGCCGCAGCGTGCCCTCGGCGATGGCCCATCACACCATTTCGTTCGGCACGGCGTGGGAGCAGACGTTTACCGACATCATCGGCGACGGCCGGCTCATGCGGGACCCGTCTTTGCTTGTCAGCAGGCCGACGGCCAGCGACCCCAGCCTGGCCCCCGCCGGCCGTGACCTGCTGTATGTGCTGGCGCCGGCGCCCAACCTGTCCCGCGCCGCGATCGACTGGGCCCGCGCCGGTGACGGCTATGCCGACACGCTCATCGACACCGTGCAGGACCGGCTGCTGCCCGAGCTACGCGATGACGCGCAAGTGCTGCGCGTCGTCAACCCCGCCGACTGGGCGCGCCAGGGGATGCTGGCCGGCACACCGTTTTCGCTCGCCCACACCTTCGCCCAGACCGGGCCGTTCCGCCCGGCCAACACCGTGCGTGGTGTCGACAACGCGGTGCTGGCCGGAGGATCCACCGTGCCCGGGGTGGGTGTGCCGACCGCGCTGATCTCCGGGCGGCTGGCCGCCGACCGCATCACCGGGCAGTCAGCGAAGAGCCTCGACCTGAAAGCGCAGGTGCCGTGATCCGTACCGAGTTAGACGCCGCCGGGATCGACGATCCGCGCCTGCGCGACGCATATCGGCGCTGCCGCGAAATCAACGCCGCGCACGGCCGCACGTTCTTCCTGGCGACCCGGTTGCTCGCACCGGATCAACGTCCGGCGGTGCATGCGCTGTACGGTTTCGCCCGCCACGCCGACGACATCCTCGACGAGCTCAACCCCAGCTTGGACACCACTACCCGGGCGGAACGACTGCGGAGCCTGTCTGACAGCTTCTTCGCCGACGGCGAGCACCCCGACGACCCCGTGCTTGCGGCAGTCAGCCACACCGCACACCGGTACGGCATCGCGCCCGAGCTATTCGCCGACTTCCTGACGTCGATGCGGATGGATCTCAGTGTCACCGACTATCCCAACCGCGACGCGCTCAACCTCTACATGCGCGGCTCGGCGGAAGCGATTGGGTTGCAACTGCTTCCGATACTGGGAACCGCCGGCTCGCCGGACGAGGCCGCAACTTATGCCGCAGCACTCGGCAGGGCGTTTCAGCTGACCAATTTTTTGCGGGACGTCGACGAAGACCTGATGCGGCATCGGATCTATCTGCCCGCCGATGAACTGGCCACCTACGGCGTCGATCGGGACGTGCTCATGTGGTGTCACACTCATCGCCGCACGGATAGCCGGGTTCGGCGTGCCCTGGCCGCTCAGCACGACACCACTCGAGAGGTCTACCGGTTCGCCACCGACGGAATAGCGTTGCTGGCGCGGCGTTCCCGGCCATGCGTGGCAACCGCAGCGACGCTGTACTCGGAGATCCTGGACCGCATCGAAGACAGCGACTTCGCCGTCTTCGGCCATCGCGCCACCGTCGGCACCACACGACGACTGCAGGTCGCCGGCGCCGGGCTGATCCGCTCCTGGCGCGTGCGCAGGTCCGGATCCGACCGCCGTAAGCGCGGTGCGACCTGATGGACCATTGGCAATACCTGATCGTCCTCGCTGCATGCCTGGCAATCACCGCGCCCCTGGAGATGTTCGGCGCCGGCGTCTACCGCCAGCCGTGGCGTACGGCCAGGTCGGTGCTGCCCGTCGCCGTGGTGTTTCTGCTCTGGGATGAGGTGGCAGTCGCCGCGCACGTGTGGACCTACAACCGCGACTATGTCACCGGTCTGGAGATCCCGTTTCGGGTGCCGATCGAGGAGGTGTTGTTCTTCGTCGTGATTCCGCTGTGTGCGCTGCTCACCTACAGCGCGGTCACCGCGATCCTGGATCGGGTCAACCGCCGATGAACGGCCTCGGCTACACCGTGCCCGCTGTGTTGGCGGTGTTGGTCGTCTGCACCCTCGAGTTCGCGGTGCTGCGCACCGGGCTGTTCCGCCGGCCCGCCTACTGGTTGTCGATGCTGATCGTGCTCGGTTTCCAAATCCCGGTCGACGGCTGGCTGACCCAACGCAGCGCCCCGATCGTCCTCTATAACGAGCGGCAGACCAGCGGCTTGAGGTTCCCGTTCGACATCCCGGTCGAGGACTTCCTGTTCGGCTTCGCGCTGGTCACCGCCGTGCTGCTGCTCTGGGAACGCCACCGTGAACATCGGTGACGCGGGACTGCCCCGCCGTGACGTGCCGGCCGCGTTCGATGCCGGCGCGGCCGCATACGACCGGATGGTCGGCGCCAACCCCGGTTACCACGCGAATCTACGGCTCACCGCGCGCCGCCTGCGGCTACCCGGCCAGGGCCGCGGCCTGCGGCTGCTCGACGCCGGCTGCGGCACCGGCGCGTCGACGGCCGCGCTGCTGACCGTCGCCCCCGAAGCCGAGATCATCGCCGTCGACGCATCGCGCGGAATGCTGGACGCGGCACAGGCAAAACCGTGGCCGACATCGGTGCGGTTCGTGCACGCCCCGGTCGAAGAGCTCGCCGAGCACGGCATCACCGGACCATTCGACGGTATCCTGGCCGCCTATCTGGTGCGAAATCTGGCCAACCCCGACAGCCAACTGCGAGCCTTCCGCACGCTGTTGCGGCCCGGCGGCACCCTCGCGGTGCACGAGTACTCGGTGCGCGACTCCCGCGCCGCCACGCTAGTGTGGCACGCGGTGTGCTGGGGCATCATCATCCCCGCCGGCTGGTGGCACACCCGCGATACCACGCTGTACCGACACCTGTGGCGCAGCGTCCTGACGTTCGATGGCGCAGCCCGGTTCCGGTCCCGGCTGCGCGAGGCTGGGTTCACCGCAGTGCACAGCGAAACCATGCCCGGCTGGGAAGTCAACGTCGTCCACACCTTCCTCGGGGACGCGCCACGATGACCGATCGCCAACGCCACACCCACCCGGCGCCGCCCGGGCTGGCCAACGCCGACGCGCTGCCAACCCGCCCCCACGCGGTCGTCGTGGGCGCCGGCATCGCGGGGCTGACAGCCGCGGCGGGCCTGGCCGAACGCGGAGTCAGCGTCGACGTCATCGAACGCGAGCACTACCTCGGCGGGCGGGTGGGTGGCTGGACCGAACACCACGACGGCACCGACATCGCGATGAATCGCGGCTTTCACGCGTTCTTCCGCCAGTACTACAACCTGCGCTCGCTGCTCCGCCGCGTCGACCCGCAGCTGTCCATGCTGACGCCGGTGGACGACTATCCGCTCGTCGACGGTGCCGGCCGGCGCGACAGCTTCCGCGGCCTGCCCCGCACCCCGCCGTGGAACGCGCTCGCTTTCGCGTTGCGCAGCACGACTTTTCGGCTTCGCGACCTCGCGCGCCTCGACGCGCGCGCCGCCGCGCCGCTGGCCGCGGTGTCGGTACCCGAGATCTACGACGGGCTCGACCACATCGACGCCGACACGTTCCTGAAAAGCATCAACTTCCCGGACACCGCGCGCCATCTCGCGTTCGAGGTGTTCTCGCGCAGCTTCTTCGCCGACCCGGCACAGCTGTCGGCCGCCGAACTGGCCACCATGTTCCACATCTACTTCCTCGGCTCCAACGAGGGCCTTATCTTCGACGTGCCCAACGCGAACTTCGACGTGAGCCTGTGGAATCCATTGCGGGATTACTTGACCGGCCACGGTGTGCGATTCCAGCTCGGTCGCACGGTGCTGTCTATCGATACCAGCTCGGCCAAAGCGTTTCGGGTACATACGGATTCAGGCGAACATTTCGACACCGACGCCGTCGTGCTGGCCACCGACGTGGCCGGCCTGCAACACATCGTGGCCGGCTCCGCCGGCCTCGGCGACCAGCCGTGGCGCGCCCGCGTACACCGGCTGCGCACCGCACCGCCGTTCGCGGTCCAGCGGCTATGGCTTGACCGGCCAGTCACTGCCGGCCGGTCCGCGTTCCTCGGCACGGCAGGTCATAAGCCGCTGGACAACATCAGTGTGCTGCAGCGCTATGAACGCGAAGCAGCCCAATGGGCCGCCCGCCACGGCGGCTCCGTTATCGAATTGCACGCCTATGCACTGCAATCCCCGCTTCCCCGCGAAGCCATGGTGCGGCAGCTGCATGAGCTCTATCCGGAAACGGCGCCGGCCCACGTTCTTTCTGAGCGCGTCCTTCATCGAAGCGACTGCCCGTTGTTCGAGCCGGGCGCGCACGCCTACCGGCCAGGGGTGATTACCCCGCAGCCCGGCCTGGTCCTCGCCGGCGACGGGGTCCGCATCGACCTACCGGTGGCGTTGATGGAACGCGCCGCCACCACCGGCTGGTCGGCGGCCAACCAATTGTTGACGCAGTGGGGACTTACCGGCCACGCGCTGCACACCGTCCCCAACCGGGGCCGGTCGGCGCTGCTGCGGTCGCTGGCCACCCGAGAACGGCGGCGCCGGCGATGAGCATCGGTGACCACCTATGGCGACGATGGCCGAAAAGCTGGCCACTGCAAGTCATCCCGCCACGATCGTGGACAGTGCAGCGTCCGACATATCGCGACGCGCAGCCGTCCATCATCGACGCCGCGCTGAACCGCTCCCAACAAAGACCCACCGGCAACTGGTTCGTGTTCGCCGCGAGCCGCGAAATCCGCACCGACCGCCCTTACGGCGCCCGCGTCGCCGGCGTCGAACTCGTCGCCTGGCGCGACCGGCAGCAGCGATTACGCGTCGGCCCGCGCAGTTGCCCCCACCTCGGCGCGGACCTTGCCACCGGCATTGTTCACGGAGGTGCCCTGATCTGCCGATGGCACGGATTGACCCTCGACGGAAGCCGGTGCGAATTCGGCTGGAAGCCATTGCCCAGCCACGACGACGGGGTGCTGGCGTGGGTGCGGCTCGACCACGCCGGCGGCGAAGCTCCGTTCGACGAGCCGGTCATCATGGACAGACCGACCGGCGACAACCTGCATGCGGTCAGCCGCATGGTCGGTGTCTGCGAGCCATGCGACATCATCGCCAACCGGCTCGACCCGTGGCACGGCGCGTGGTTTCACCCGTACTCCTTCACCAGGCTTCAGGTGCTGGAGACCCCGACGGAACAGGCCGACCGGTTTTTGGTCGCCGTGACCTTCCGGAT
This sequence comes from Mycobacterium sp., assembly GCA_035625875.1. Lineage (GTDB taxonomy): Bacteria > Actinomycetota > Actinomycetes > Mycobacteriales > Mycobacteriaceae > Mycobacterium. The sequence continues at coordinate 124,526 of DASPOT010000212.1, forward strand.
CGGCCGCTTAGGTGTCCCCGTCATCGCCGAATTCACCAGCCCGGAAGCCCGCACCATCGTGATGCGCATCGTCGACGGCGAAGGAACCGGCAGCGTCGTCGAAACACACGCCACCCCAATCGGTTCCGATTCCGAAGGCCGCCCCCGCACCGTGGTGATCGAAGCCACCATCGCGCGCTCCGAGCGCCCCGGATTCCTGCGGGCGCGCCGCGCGGCTGCACTCATCACACCGCTGATGCGCTACGCCGCCAACCGGTTATGGCGAGACGACCTCACCTACGCCGAACGCCGCTACCAGTTGCGGGCCGGGGAGCCGGGCCATCGGCGTCCGTAAAGCTTCGGCTAACAGCGTCAGGGGCACGTATCGAAGTAGGCTCTTGATGTCGGACGCTTGCAGGCAGTCCCAGGTGCCAGCCGTCAGAGCATGGAGGTGCCGCAGTACAGGTGCTCCAAACAGCGATGAAGAGAATGTATTTCGCCGTCGTCGTGCTGACAGTCGGCACCCACTTCGCCTACCTGATTTACCTGCCCAGTGGCGGATTTTTGGCGCTGCGCTGGCCGCGAACCATCCTGCTGCATGTCCCGACCGTGGTCTGGGGCGTCGGCGTTGTGAGGCTGCATTTCCCATGCCCGCTGACGTCGTTGGAACAGTGGGCACGCACTCGAGCCGAGATGGACCCGTTACCGGCGGGCGGGTTCATTGACCGCTACGCCGACGGTGTCCTCTATCCTTCTGACGGTACAGGCGTCGCGCAGACCCTTGCCTTCCTCGCGGCCGCTGCCTCGTGGGTCGTGTTCGCGTTCAAACGCAACCGCGAAAGCGCATCACAACGAGGCTCTTGACGTTTGGCGGTTCCATTTTTGCTCTTTCGGCTACTGCGCGAAGTTCTCGGGTGCCTGACCGAGCAACTGTTGCTCGATCAAGTCGGCTCCTCGGGTGACGCCGCCGGTCGCGGCGAAACCGGCCGCCACCCGTCGTGCGCCCTCCGTCATCGTCATCGCCGTGCGCACTTTTGCCAGTAGCCTTGCGGCAGTGAGCTTCTTCGCCGGCAGCCGAGTGCCGCAGCGGGCCACCTGCACCCGCCGGGCGACTTCCGCCTGATCGCGGGCGAACGGCACGACGCAGACCGGTACACCGCGGTCGAGCGCTTTGACTGTGGTGCCCATGCCGCCGTGGGTGATAGCGCAGACGGCGCGCTCAAGCGCCACGCCGTGCGGGGCGAATTGACACACGGTCGCATTGGCCGCCCGCGGCAGGTTGGGAGGCACTCCGGCCGGGAACGTCGCTACGACATGGACTGGCTCGTCGGCCAGCGCCTCCAGCGCGGTCCACCCGAGGATGGCGTCGGCCTGCTTGATCGAGGACGTGCTGACCAATACGATCGGCCGGTCGATGGCAGCCAGCCACTCGGGCGGCGTCGCGGGTGTGGGTTCGAACGCGCAAGCGCCGATGAGATGCACCGTGTCGCCCCATCCGGGATGCGGATACTCGAACGGTTCGCCCCCGACCGCCAGCAGCAGCGGCGCCCGCCGGAAGAACTCGTCGACGGATTTGACGAGGGGCACACCCAACCCCGCCCGAATGGTGTTGACGTGCGGCAGCATGCGGCGGTCGAAGAGATGTCTCACAAACGGGCGCATCGAGGCGTCGCGGACCTCGCCGAGTACACCGGGCAGTGGCCGCAGACCGGGACCGAACGGCGGCACGCCGCGAGAACGCAGGTAGGGGGTAAAGGGTGAAAACACCAGCCATGGAATATCGCCGGCATCAGCAACCGACATGGCGCCCCAGCAGTTCGCATCGACGATGAGCACATCGGGCTCCACACGTTCGATCGCTGCGTTCAGGTCGTCGACTTCGAGCACCGCTCGCCGACAAAGCACGTCGATCGACACTTTCAGCACGCCTAATGCGTTGCGCGCCAGCCAATCCTGCCCGGCGATGGCCTCAATCCGCGGGTCAACCGGCTCGGCGAGATAGCCGGCCTTTCGCATGCTGGTGATCCCGGCGGCCATCGTGCGCACGTGAACCTGGTGACCGCGCCTGGCCAGCTCGCGCAGCAGCGCACTGATCGGAAATAGATGGCCCAGCGACGGCGATCCGTAAGCCAGGATTACTGCCACGTCTCGATTCTCGCGGTTATGGGATTGATGTCACACCGATACGGCGCAAGGCTGGTAAGTTGGCTGCGCCGCAGCCGTGCAGGCAGATGCGAAGCTCTTCGATGAAGTGCTGCAACCAATCGACTGCGGCGTCGGTGGATTCGATCGCTGCGCCGAGCAGTGGCCGGGCGATTGCCACCACGTTCGCGCCCAATGCGAGCGCCTTGGCCGCATCCATGCCGGTGCGGATGCCACCGGAAGCGACCAGCGGAATGTCAGGCAACACCTCGCGCACCTCCATGATCGCTTGTGCGGTCGGTATACCCCAGTCAGCCAGGTCCGGGTAGCGCAGCTCGCCGTAGCGGACTAGCTGCTCCACGCGCGACCACGAGGTCCCTCCTGCTCCCGCGACGTCGATGGCGGCCACCGGAAGCTCACCCGGCAGCCGCATCAATTCGGCTACCGCGCTGGCGCCGATGCCGTGGCCGACCTCTTTCAACAGAATCGGATAACGCAGTTCCCCGGCCACGTCACGCAGCCGGGCAAGAGAGCCGGAGAAGTCGGTGTCACCGTCGTGTTGTATCGCCTCCTGCAGCGGGTTCGTATGCACCGCAAGGGCATCCGCGCCAACGCGGTCAAGCGCCTTCGCGATACCGCGGGCAGCGGCCTTGCTCAGTTGTGCGAGCCCGATATTGCCGAACAACAAGACATCCGGTGCCATGTCGCGGACGGCGAAGCTGGCCGCGGCCTGCTCGCCGAGCGCGCCGTCCAACATGATGCGCTGCGAGCCGAGCATCATCCCGATGTCCAGCCGTTGGGCGGCTGCGGCCAGGTTCCGGTTGATCGTCGCAGACAAATCCGCGCCGCCGGTCATCGCGCCGATCAGCACCGGAGCCCGCAGGCGTTTGCCGAGAAAATTGGTGGACAGGTCGACATCCTCAAGGCGGGTTTGCGTTAACGCGTTGTAGGGCAGCCGATAGCGTTCCAGCCCGGTCGTCACACCGTCGTAGCCGACCGCCTCGGTGAGGCATACGTCGATGTGGCGACGTTTGCGGGCTGTCATGCCGGCGGGGTCAACCGTCATCGCGACTCCGGCGGCGGTTGAGCAGCCAGATGTGGGTGGACAGGACGGCCGCGAAACTACACCAGATCGGGTAGAGGCTCAGCGGCGCCCCGCCCGCCCCACGGACCGCGATTGCCCGGCGGGTCAAGTCCGCGCTGCTCGCAGCAAGCGCGGCGGCAGCCGCCGCCGATGCTGCGAAAGCGTGCCGGTTGAAGAACAGCCACGACCAGCCGCCGTTGAGAATGAGGTTGAGGCCGAGCGCTGTTTGGTAGGCGCGAAGTTTCCGAGCGTCTCCCCTGTCGTGAAGCTCGTCGATCGTCGATGCCGAGACCACCGCGATGTCGGCGTAGAGCACCGGCCATACCACCGGAAACACTGCTCCCGGTGGTTGGTAGGGCGGCTTGCGCAGCTGCGCATACCAACTCGACTGGATCGCTGGTCTACTCGCGAGGCTGCCCACCGCGGCCGCGGCAGCGACTGACGCGCCGGTGGCGATCAAGGTAGAAATACGCACATCAATCCTCTCGTCACGGGTTGGGCTTGACCGCTACGACGATCTCGTTTCGCCGCAACATCGGAACGGTCCACGGCGGGTCGTAGAACCATGCGGCCGCTGTGCCGGTCGGTTCAAAGCCGTTGTCGCGCAGGGCGCGCATCAATTCGTCGGTCTGCGCTGCGATCGCCCGCTGACTGCGGCTGCCGGTGAAGCGACGCACCGCGACGGTCTCGGGCGCTACGGTGACCAGCTTGACCGCGTCATCGTCGGGCTCGGGAAGCGATTCCATGGTCTTGTCGGCGGGCATGAAAAACTGGATCACCCATTCGCCGTCGGCGCGGGCCCGTTGTGACACCGGTGCCGTCATCGCGATCTTCTCGCCGCGCACGCTGCTCGGCTGCTGCGCGACCGGAGCCGTCATCGCAATCTTGGCGGCGGCGTGGTTCGCCCCGAAAATGTATCGGGCCAGGCGGCGGAACCCTACGTTGCGCGCCGCCTCTT
>DASPOT010000213.1:0-3410 GCA_035625875.1 Mycobacterium sp.
CAGCCCGCCCAGCCCCGACCCGATCGTGATGGCGTCATAGGCACCGGTCATGGCGTATCCCTTCCGAAGACCATCGGCACTGCGACCCGCGAGGCGGCCTCACCAAGCGGACACCAGAGCCATCTTGTCAACGCGACCACACCCCGCGTAGGGATTCGCCTACGATCCTCCGCCAGGCGTCCGAGCCTTCGCCGAAGTGCCCGACGGCAAGGCAACCTCTTACGTGCTCGGCGTCCTCGCCCACCTGCTCGACCAATCGTGGGCCGGGTGGTCTGTACCGAAACTGGCCACTGTGACGTTTTTCCGTCAGGCTTCGGCTTCGACGGCGGTTCAACCAAGCCGTCCCGAATACGAACGTTTTCGAGACAGGTTCAAGCCGCGGTTCCGCTATCGGCCCCTGCCGGAGGCTGACCGTTAATCCTCGCTCGGTGGAGCCGGGCTCAGTTCACCGCGGTCGCGGTCGTGCGTTTCCCCGCTTGTCTCACGCCGGGTCGAACATTTCCAGGATCGTCGTGCGCTGACGATCACCCAGGCCACGCAGCCGGCGATTGGGAGCTATCCCCAGATCGGTCATGATCTCCTGCGCCTTGGCCTTGCCCAGCCTGGGCAGAGCCTGCAGCATGTCGCCCGCCACGGTGATGGGACCGGTTTGAGCAGGGTTTAGCCACGGTCATGGGACCACCCGTCTGCCAGTAATGGGACCACCCGGCGTGTCGTGCCGGGTAGCCGCTCGATTACGGGATCGGATCGCTTCACGTCGATTGATGTGAGGAGGTCCGCTGGATGTTTCGGGAGGTTTCGGTGATCGAGGTAGTTGAGGTGCTGCGGTGCTGGATGTCGGGTGCGGGGTTTCGGCGGGTGGCCAGCCTGGCCGGGGTGGATCGCAAGACGGTCCGCCGGTATGTGGGCGCGGCGGTGGCAGCCGGGCTGGATCGTGATGGTGGCGTCGAGCAGCTCACCGATGAGTTGATCGGTGCGGTGGTGGCGGCGGTGCGTCCGGATCGCCCGCAGGGCCATGGGGCGGTGTGGGAAGCGTTGTGCGCCAAGCATGATCGTATCGAGGGCTGGGTCAAAGAGGGCCTGACGGTGGTCAAGATCGTCGATCTGCTGGCCCGGGAGGGCGTGCTGGTGCCCCAGCGCACCCTGCACCGGTATTGCCAGCAGCGCACCGAGTATCGGGGCCGGCGCGACACGGTGCCGGTGGCCGACGGCGAGCCCGGGGTGGAGTGCCAGATCGACTTCGCCCGGATCGGGATGCTCTTCGACTCGGAGGCTGGGCGCCGGCGGGTGGTGCATGCGCTGATCTTCACCGCGGTGTATTCGCGGCACATGTTCGTGTGGTTGACGTTTTCCCAAACCCTGGAGGCGATCATCGCCGGGTGCGAAGCGGCGTGGCGGTTCTTCGGCGGGGTATTCAAGGCGCTCATCCCCGATAACATGAAACCGATTGTGGCCCAAGCCGATGCGGTCAATCCGCGGTTCACGGTGGGCTGGCTGGAGTACGCGCAGGCCCGCGGCTTTGTCACCGACCCCACCAGGGTCGCGTCGCCCAAGGATAAGCCACGCGTCGAACGGGCGGTGCAATTCGTACGCGGAAACTTCTTCGCCGGAGAGCAATTCGTCGATTTGGCCGACGCCCAAGCCCGCGCCGAGGACTGGTGTGCGCACAAGGCCGGGCTGCGCATCCACGGCACCACCTGCGCACAACCGGCGGTGGTGTTCGCCCAACACGAGGCTCCGGCACTTTTGCCAGCACCTGAGCGCGTCTATCGGGTGCCGGTCTATGTCGAGGTCAAAGTCCACCGCGACTACCACGTGCAGATCGATAGGGCTCTTTACAGTGTTCCAGAACACCTTCTCGGTCAACGGGTTTCCGCCCGTGCCGACGAGGAGCTGGTGAAGCTGTTTTACCGCGGGCAGCTGGTTAAGACTCATCCCCGCCAGCCGGCGGGCGGCCGGTCTACCGATCCGGCCGATCTGCCGGCGGAAAAGACCGCCTACGCCCTGCGCGATGTGGCCCGGCTGGTGGCCACCGCCGCCACACACGGCCCCAACGTGGGCATCTATGCCGAGCGCCTGCTGGATCACGAGCTGCCCTGGACCAAGATGCGCCAGGTGTACCGGCTGCTGTCTCTGGTCAAACGCTACGGCGCCGAGCCCACCGACACCGCGTGTGGGCGGGCGCTGGACCTCGACGTGGTTTCGGTGGCCAAGATCGCCGCCATGCTGGAGAAAGCCACCGAGAACACTGCGACACCGCCGCCGCGAGCGGCCAGCGGCCTAGCACCGGCGCGGTTTGCCCGCGATGCCGCCGAGTACCAGATCAAGCGGCCGGCCTGGATGACGGTCATTGACGGCGGCGCGCTACCCGGCAACCAGCAGGAGCAACTGTGGTGACGAAAACCATTGTTGAAGAGCCGATCTCAACAGACCTTAAACGTGTGCTGCGCCAGCTCAAACTCTCACCCATGCTTGACACCCTGCCCGAGCGGCTCATCTTGGCCAAACAACAGCACCTATCCCACGTCGGGTTTCTTGAGCTCGTCCTCGCCGATGAGGCCACCCGCCGCGACACCACCTCGGCGGCCCGGCGCGCCCGCACCGCCGGGCTGGACCCCGCCATGCGCCTGGATACCTGGGACGACACCGCCGGCGTGCGCTACGACCGCACCCTATGGACCGAGCTGACCAGCCTACGGTTCCTCGACGGACCCCACGGGGCTTGTGTCCTGGGCCCGGTCGGGGTAGGCAAAACACATCTGGCCACCGCCCTCGGACACATCGCCGTGCGCCGCAGGGTTCCCACCTTGATGCTGCGCGCTGGCACGATGTTCAAGCGGCTCAAAGCATCCCGGCTCGACAACAGCACCGAAGTCGAGATGCGCCGCCTCGCCCAAGTTCGGCTGCTTTTGATCGACGACTTCGCCCTGCAACCCATGGACGCCACCGAGACCGCCGACTTCTACGAACTGGTCGTGGCCCGTCACCACAAGACTGCCACCGTGCTGACCTCCAACCGCGGTCCAGATGAGTGGCTGGCCATGATGAGCGACCCGCTACTGGCCCAATCGGCGATCGATCGACTGACCTCCACCGCACACGAATTGGTCATCGAAGGCCAGTCCTACCGGCGGCGTCAAAAACCCTCAGTTGACAACGCCAACAAACCAGACCACCATGCTCGCTGAGCCAAACAGGTGGTCCCTAGCTGGTGGCTAACCAGTGGTCCCATCACCGTGGCAAATGACACTCACGAGCCACACACACGACAACAAGATCTCAGCTACACCCCACCCGCCCTGGGCATCCGGAGCATCGACCCCAGACACCTAAGACCTTAGGGACAAGATCTGATCGATCTCGTTTCTCTAAATCTAAACGAGACGACTGCCCGGCGAACTTCTATGTCG
>DASPOT010000214.1:0-32842 GCA_035625875.1 Mycobacterium sp.
GTGTACGACAAGGTGGTGGCCAGCCTGCAGGCCGGCGTCGATCGGCTGGCCGCCGAACGTCGATTCCCGGTGATCGGCTGATGCGCGTCGAACGCCAGATCGTCCTCAACGCGGATCGCGACACCGTGTGGAAGGTGCTCAGCGACCCGGATCGCTACCCGTCTTTGCTGCCTCACCTGGAGCGCTGGGAGAGGCTGACCGAAGGGCCGGTGCGGGTGGGCGCCCGCTACACCGTGTTGTGGAAGATCGGCTCGATCCCGGTGGGCGGTGTCGTCGAAGTGGTTGAGTTCGACACGGCGCGCGATCTGGCCTGGATCAACATCACCGGGGTGACCTATCGTGGCCGGTTCCGGTTGCGCGATGCCGGGCCGGGCCGGACCCTCGTGACGTTCCGGCTTGCCTACAACTCAGAAGGCGGGCTGCTTGGCCTGGTCGCCGACCGTGTTGCGGCCCGCTGGGTCGGTCGCTCACTCGATGAGAGCCTGAAAAACCTTCAGTGCCTTGTCGACTCGTAAGCTCGTGACCGTGCGTGATCACCGCGGCGACTACGGAATCGACGGATCGTTCCATACCGTCTCCGCGCGCGGACAGGCCGTGGGTATCGCCGTCGAGTGTGCTGCCCTGGCGGTGTGGGCGGCGATCAGCCTTCGCCGCGGTAAGCGGTTGACGGCGGCGCTGGCCGGCATGGCCGGTGTCGGGATCGCTTCGAGCGCCGCACTATATGTGTACGCGACGCGGGCCGGCAAGTTCGTGGTATGGAACCGGATTCTTGACGATTTGCGGCTGCAGGGCGACGAGACGCTGCTCGATCTCGGATGTGGCCGTGGTGCCGTGTTGTTGGCAGCGGCCAAACGGCTGCCGTGCGGGCGCGCCATCGGCGTCGATTTGTGGCGCGCCGACCAGACCGACAACTCGCCGCAGGCCACGCTGGCCAACGCTGAACTGGAAGGTGTTGCCGGTCGTGTTGAGGTGCACACCGCCGACATGACCGCCCTGCCGTTCGCCGACGCCAGCGTCGATGTGGTGGTCAGCAGCCTGGCGATCCACAACATTCGGACACCCGGCGGTCGCCGCCTTGCCCTCAGTGAGGCGGTCCGCGTGCTGCGACCGGGCGGTCGGCTGGCCATCGCGGACTTATGGGGAACGCGAGAGCATGCGGCCCATCTGCGGGAACTGGGCTGGCGCAACGTGCGACACCACAACCTCGGATGGCGCATGTGGTACGGCGGTCCGTGGGTCTCCACACGTCTGGTCACCGCGACAAAGCCGGCGTGAGCGGCGGATCGACCATATGCCTCGTCCCCGGAACGGGGTCGTATGTGATATCGGATTTGCGAAGCGTCATATGTCGAGACAGCGCTTCGGCTCCCAAGCACGTCAGGACCCGTGTGCCCAAAACGCTTTCAGGGCTGGTCGTCCTGGGGTCGGATCTCGTCGTAATCGACGAGCACATGCCGTGGGCCGCGGAACACTTGGCTGATGCGGTAGGGCGGTGGGTCTTCGACTAGCCGGGGGTTTTCCACGCCGCGAAGGAACGTCTCGAACGCGGTGTTGACTTCCAGCCGGGCCAGCGGACCGCCGAAACAGACGTGAATGCCGCGCCCCCAGCCCACGTGCTCGTTGTCGGCGCGTTGGGGGTCGAACGTGTTGGGGTCGGTGAAGCGCCGCGGATCTCGGTTGGCCGCGCCGTACATCAGATAGATGGGTGAGCCTCGCGGGATCGTGGTGCCGGCGATCTCGATGTCGGCCAGCGCCGATCGAGTCGGGAAGAACTGTACCGACGACTGCAGCCGCAGCACTTCTTCGATGGCGCCGGGAATCAACTCCGGCCGGCTGCGCAACAACTCGATCGATCCGGGGTTGCGCAGCACGGTGAGTACGCAGTGCGAGATCAGATTGACCGTCGAATCATGACCGGCGACCAACAGCAGGGTCGTGTTGTTGACGATCTCACTCGGCGACATCCGCCCATCGGGCCCGCCATGGTGCACCAGCTGCGAAATCATGCCCGGGCCAGGGGATTTCTCGGCTTTCTCGACCAGTCCGATGATGTATTTCTTGAGCTCGATGCCAGCGGCTTCACCTTTGGCCCGGCGCGCTTGTCCCTCCTCGGTGGCGATCTCGGGGCCGACGTCGAAGATGCCGGCCATCGCGTCGAAGATCCACGCGTGGAACTGGGGCTCGTCTTCGATCGGCACACCCATGATCCGGCAGATCACGTTGACCGGCAGCGGATAGGCGAAGTCGTCGACAACGTCGATGCGGGTCTTGCCCATGGCTTTGTCGAGCAGCTCGTTGACGATCTGCTTACACAGCGGCTCCTGGCTGGGGATCAGGTCCGGCGAATGCGGCGGACCGAAAAAGCGCATGCACAGGCGGCGCGCCCGGTCATGGTCGGGCGGGTCCTGCGCGATAAAGCTCGGCTCCTGGCCGTACGCCTCCATCATCTCGACCACGGACTCGTCGACAATTTGCCGCTCCGTGGCGACCGGCGGCTGACCCTTGCGACGGTCAGAACTCACCCGGGGGTCGTGGGCCAGCGCGATGAGCTCCTCGTGTCCGGTGACGGCGTAGATACCGTTGGTGACTCGCACGACCGGTGTCTTGCGCAGCTCGTCGAAGAACGGATAGGGATTCGCGCGGTTTTCGTACCGCATCGCGGCGTCGAATGCTTCTTCCGGGGTCATGGCGATTTCCTCAGTCATCGCTGCCGTGGGCGGAACTCGGCGCGCCGTTCGCTGGGGTCGTGCCCGGTCAACACCACATCCGGGGTCTCGGTCGGCACGCCGCGCGCGGGGAAGTCGGCGGGCATGACGCGCATGTCCTCAGGAAAGTCGAAACCCGGCGGATGCGGCGGAAACGGGCCCGACCGCGCGATCTGGTCCCGGTAATAGTGGATCCACTTCCCGTGGTTGAAGGTGACCGCGCCCACGATGCGTCCCCGCCGACCATAGGCGGCGGCAAACCGGCGCTGCTTCACCGAACCCTGGGTGAAGACGATTTCGTCGCCGAAGGAAGGCACACCAACGGATTTGATGTTGACGCCGAACTGGCCCGACCAGAACTGCGGGATCAGCAGGTGTGGCCAGCGATCGACCTCGTCGCAGACCATGTTGTGTGCGGCGACCCGAGCACCCAGCACGGCATTGTCCCAGTGTTCCATCGCCAGGAACTGGTAGTCGTAGAGCACATGCGGGGCACGCGCAATGTCTCCGGCGACGAAGACGTTGGTGGTGACCACGCCGTTGATATCGAACGCGCGGCACCCCGCGTCGCAGCCCACCCCCCAAAAGCCAGCGGCAAGCCCGGCCCCGTCGAGCCATTCGACGTTGCGGACCGACCCCAACGACGTCACCACCACGTCGACGTCGAGCGTGCCGCCATCGGATAGTCGCGCGCGCCGCACGTGACCATCGGCGTCACCCTCCAACGCCAGTACCGACACGCCGGTGCGAAGATCCACGCCGGCCGCACGCTGCATCTCGGCGGCGATCGCGCCGATCACCCCGCCGAGCGGACCGGACAACGGGGCCGGGCCGCGCTCGGTGACGGTGACCTCAAGGCCGAGCTCGCGGCACACCGAGGCCACCTCCGAACCGATGAACCCGGAACCGATGATCAGCACCCGCCGCGGACGGGCGGCCAACGCGGCCTGCAGCCGCGCGGCATCGGCACTCGTGCGCAGCGTATGGACGCCCTCCAGCGCGGCTTCCTCCGGGTTGGGCCATTTCCGCGACCGCACCCCCGTGGCGATCAGCAGGCGATCGCCCACCACCTCGCTGCCATCAGTCAGCCGTACCAGCCGGTTGGCGCGGTCCAGAGCTGTCGCGGCCACACCGAGTCGCCACTCGGCATCCACCTCGCGCAGCCGCGGCAGCTTCGTGTGATCGGCAGCCACCCACCCTTTGAGGACCTGCTTGGACAGCGGGGGCCGGTCATACGGCTCGCCAGGCTCGTCACCGATGATGATCAGATGCCCGCGGAAACCCTCTTCCCGTAGCGCTTCGGCGGCACGAAGCCCGGCCAGCGAGGCACCGACAATGACGATGCGACCCTTGTCTTTGAAGCCGTTCCCGCTCATCGGCGTGCTGACCGCGGACCTGCTACTGCCTGTCGAGCTTGTCCACGATGATCGCCTGTACCGGGCATGACGCCGCAGCCCGGAGTACTCGCAACCGTTGGGTGTCATCCGGGTTGGGGTCGTAGGTGAGGGTCTCTTCGCCGCTGAGCTTGAGCACCTCCGGTGCCAGCGGCACGCATTGCGCATACCCCAGGCAGCGGTTCAGGTCGACAACGATCCGCATAACGACCCCGATCCTCGTGGCTTAAGACCTAACGTTGCGCAGCGTACATCTAGCGGCGACGCCAATTGCGGGGATTGCGAAACCCTTTCGGCACCCGAAGGATTCGTGTTCGCAGTTGCGTCGGCTGGCGCTCTGTTTCCACCTCCAGATCTGGGTGCATGCTGGTGACCATGACCACCAGAAACGAGATCACCGAACAGATCGTCGTCGCCCGCCAGTCCAAGGGCCTGACCTGGCAGGAGTTGGCCGACGCCATCGGCAGGCCGGTCGTGTGGACCACGTCGGCGTTGCTCGGTCAGCACCCGATTCCCGCGGAGCTCGGCAAGGTCCTCGTCGAGATGCTGGGTCTCGACGAGTCGGCGGTACCGGTGCTGGCCGCCCCGCCGATGCGCGGCGGGCTGCCCACCGCAGTGCCCACCGACCCGACCATCTATCGTTTCTACGAAGCACTTCAGGTGTACGGGCCCGCGATCAAAGAGCTGATTCACGAGCAGTTTGGCGACGGGATCATGAGTGCGATCAACATGAGCGTCGACCTGCAGAAGAAATCCCACCCGTCGGGTGACCGCGTCGTGGTGACATTCGACGGCAAATTCCTTCCCTACGAATGGGTTTCCGCTGAAGGCTGACCCGCGCGAACGCCGTGCTGCCGCTGGCTTTTAAGCTGCTCGCGACAGGAAGGCAGCCATGGCAGACGATCGATCGACGAACAACCAGCCCAAACCCGCCGACATCGTTCTCTCCGGTGGGGGTGTCAAGTTCATCGGCCTGGTGGGTGCCATCGTCGCGCTCATGGACGCTGGATATTCGTTCCAAAGGGCGTCAGGCGTCTCGGCCGGCTCGGTGGTCGCGGGGATCTTGGCGGCTGCGTCCAAAGGTGATCAGCTGACCAGCGAGGAAGTCAAGGAACTCGCGTTATCGGTGCCGCTGCGCAAATGGCGCGACGCAGCACCCGTGCCCTTTCTCGGTGCCGCGTGGGGGCTGCTGCGGGACACGGGCATGTACCGCGGTGACTTCGCCTACGACTGGATGCGCAGCGAGCTGAAGAACCTGGGTGTCACCACCTTCGGTGATCTTGCGCTCGACGAGGATGACCTGCCCGAGGAACGGCGCTACAAGCTGGCCGTCACCGTTGCCGACGTGACGGGGGCGCAGCTGGTGCGACTACCGTGGGACTACCGGCGGCTCTACGGGCTAGACCCGGATGAGCAGCTAGTCGCCGACGCGGTGCGCGCCTCGATGGCAATCCCGTTCTTCTATCCCCCGGTCACCTTGACCAGCGCCACCGGGCAGACATCCACCCTGGTCGACGGTGGCGTGCTGTCGAACTTCCCGATCGACTCCTTCGACCGGCCCGACGGCAAACCGCCACGCTGGCCCACGTTCGGGATCACGGTGGTACCGAGGATTGCCGAGGGCATCGGTGAGGTGATGCCCGCGCTCAGACCACTGCGTCTTTTTGAGCAGACGTCGTTACTGGAGAGCCTGCTCACCACCATGCTCGTCGGCCACGACCAGACCCAGCTAAACCAGCCATGGGTCAAAGCCCGTGCAATCCAGGTCGAATCGACCAACGTGGGGGTGCTCGACTTCAGTATCCCCCGAAGGCGTCTTGAAGAGCTCTACGACAACGGCTATGCGGCGACGCAGGCGTTCCTTTCCACCTGGGACTGGACGGAATATATGAAACACTTTCGGCCGCCGTGGTGGCCGACACAGCAACCGGCGCCGCGCCGGTAAAGTGACGCGACGACGCGTACGTGTCACACTCCCGGACGGAGGAGGCGGCGGTGACGCGGTTGCCGAGCAGTTGCGAGGGCAACCGCGTCACCGGCAATGCGTGCTCACCGGGCATCTGTGCGTAGTTTGCCAAGCTGGTTGAGGTAGACAGCGCTCATCCGCTTGTAGTGCTCCGCGAGGAACGCCAGTTGGTCGGTGCTGTAGTCGGCGATGGCCTTTTCGGCATCTTTTTGGAATGCCGCGTAGAGAGCTTTGCCTTGTTCGAGTCGGTGCGGTACCAGCGTGACGATGACGCGGCGCTTGTCGGCGAGATCACGTTCGGACCGGATGTAGCCGGCTTTCTCGAGTCGCCGGATCATCCCGGTGATGGCCCCGGTGGTCAGGTTTGTCTGCCGTGCGAGTTCGCCCGCGGTGGCCGAACCCGTATCCATCAGGAAGTCAAGGCACTCCGCGTCGGTCACCGTCAAACCCGCCCGGCTGGCGATCGCGAATCGGAACATCACCGACAGCCGGGATGATTCCCGGCCAGCCCGCAGGTAGGCCTGTAACGCTCGCTGGTGCTTGGTATTCATTGCGCATCCGTCACGGTGGGCCGGTGGAGTCGTGGCGACATGTTGAGCAGCAACCATCGCTGGAACCGGCCGCTGCCGGCGAGTCGGTGCATCATTTTCGCGGCAGTGTCAACGGATTTGAACGCATACCGCACCATTTCATGGTGATAGCCGGAAATGGCTGACTCTATTGAGATTTCGCCGGCGCACGCCGCGGCGATTCTTTGGCCCAATAGCGCCGCATCCCGCAAAGCGGTGTTGCCGCCGTGGGCTCCGAAGGGAGGCATGGCATGAACCGCGTCGCCGATCAGCGTGGAGCGCGGTAGAGCCCAGGTGCCCGGGCGCTGTCCGACGGCGAAAGTCGTGAGGAGCGCCGCGTCTTGGTCAGCGGCGCTGATCAATCGGCGGACAAGCGGGTGAAAGCCGGACGCCAGCCGCTCGGCGAGGTGCCGCAAGGCCACCGGATCTGCCTCATTGTCGTTGACAGGAATCTCGTTGTCTTTCAGGGTTATTCCCCACATAACGTAGTCGTCGCCGGCAGCCACCTGGCGACCCGGAGCCAGCCTCGCGAAGGCATCTTGCGGCGGCTCGTGAAACCGCATCGAGGTGAAAAAGAAAGCGCGTCCAGGCGTCTCTCCGATCGCAAGGACCCCGCTTTTGCGCAAGACGTCCGGCAGGACATTGGCGCCCTCTTGAACGAGCTTCGTGCGGCCGTAGATGCCGCCCATCCCGGTATCGACCGGTTCGGCTCCGCGCAGAATGTGGTGCCGCAATGCCGAACCGATCCCGTCCGCACCGACCACAACGGACGCGCGTACCGAGGTCTCGTCAGCGAACCGCAGGACCAGTTCGTCGCGGCCGACCGGTTCCAGCCCGACGGCCGCCTTGCCGTAATGGACCCGATCCTCCAGCCCAACCAACAGGACCGATCGCAGGATCTGACGATCCATTTGCCGCCCGCCGTCCGGCTCGGCGTCGAACGTCAGCTTCACCGCGTCGCGTAAGCGATTATTGGTGAAGCGGAAGTACCCGCCGGGCTCACCGGCGGTAGCCAGCGCCAATGTCATCAGCGCGGGGGGAAGACTCTGTCGCAGGGCCGCCATCCCATGCTCGTCGACCGTGATGCGGTAGCCCTGAGGTCGCACGAACGGGCCCGGATCAGCCTCATACACCTGAACATCGATGCCGGCACGAACCAGGCACTGAGCCAGGCAAAGTCCCGCCAAGCCCGCCCCGGCGATGGCGACTGAGGGCCGTTCGGCGCGGTTCGAGGAAGTCACGCAATTTACCTTAGTGGCTAAGGTAATGTCCGCCAATGGTCTCGCATCACGCCG
This sequence comes from Mycobacterium sp., assembly GCA_035625875.1. GTDB lineage: Bacteria > Actinomycetota > Actinomycetes > Mycobacteriales > Mycobacteriaceae > Mycobacterium. The sequence goes on from DASPOT010000214.1 coordinate 7,930, forward strand.
CTTGGGGATTCGTCGTTTTGCCCGCCTTACAGCCCGAACTCGGCTGTCATCCCGTCGATCCCGGCGCGGATGCCCTTGAGCGCTTCGGCGCGGGCGCGCAACTTGGTCGCCACATGGGCGTGCTGGTTGAGTGTGGCGAATTCGCGGGCGGCTTCTTCGGCGCGGCTCAACACCATCTCGGGGAAAACGATTTCGTCGAGAAAACCCGCGGCGAGGGCGGTTTCACCGAAGAACGTCTTGGCCAGCCCGGTGGCTTGCTGGGAGGCGGACGGCGTCAGGCGCAGCTTGAGAATCTCCAAAGCCGCGTACGGAATGGTCATTCCGATCGCAACTTCGTTGGCCTGGATGTTGTAGGCGTGGGCGGCCACCCGGTGATCACCGCTGGACAACAAAAACGCCCCCATCGCGATGGCGTGGCCGGTGCAGGCCATCACCACCGGCTTGGGGTACGACAGCAGGCGATACGCCAGCTCGAAGCCTCCCTTGAGCATGTCGATCGCGGGCTGCACCTCCCCGGAAGTGAGGATCTTCAGGTCGAACCCTCCGCTGAACACCCGCTCGTTCCCGGTGATCACCACCGCCCCCACGTCGTCCCGGTCGGCATTGTCGAGCGCGGTGTTGATGGCCTGCTGCATGGTCGGCCCCAGCACGTTGACCTTGCCGTCGTCCATCGTGATTACCGCGATGGATTCCTCGCGACGATAGGTGACCGGGCCGCTCATGCAGACTCCTTCGATACGGACAGCCCGTCGATTGAATCAGATCGGCGTTACGCAGCCGGCCGAGCGCCGAACCGTCACACCCGCTCGCTGTGATGCTTGCCCGGTTCTTCTTCGGCGTCACCCCAGCGCAGGCTGACATCGGTGGGCTCGTCGAGCTGCCGGGTGCGCCACCTGTCCTGGGTTTCTCGCACCGCGCTGTTGATCCGTTCGATCTCGCTGCGGAAGACGTCGGGACGGGTTTCCTTGCTCGCATAGTGGAAGTAGGTCAGCAGGCTGCGAAGCAGCTCCAGTTTCTGCTTTTCCCGCTTGGCCAGGTCATGCGTCGTCATCAACTCGATCCGCTGAACGGGCGGCAGGGCGTCCCAGTCAAGTACCACTTCGGTCTCCATCGGTCGCCGCGCGGGCTCCCAGAACCTCCACCCCCGCGGCTGCTCGGGGCGGTCGTAGTAGGTCACGGTCCCGGTGAAGCGCGACTCGATGCCCTCCCCGAGTTCAGCGCGGTCGAGCGCCGAATCCCACACCATCCGCCACTCCTGGCCAGGCGCCAGCGTCGGTAACTCGCTGGGCAGTCGCAGTTCGACGACATCGGCGTAGCCGTCAGAGGTGCGCTCGTATGCGGCGACGGTAGGGCGCTGGGGAAACGCGAACCGGACGTCATATGCCGCGGTCTTGCCGAAGTTTCTGACCACGAGTTCGATCACATGCCAGTCGGCTGGATGCGGTTCCATGAACATGCCCACCTGGGGCCGGGTCTGCTCGGTCGCCAGCTGACGGCTGCGCTGGATCTGTCGGTTGGTGTAGATGAGCGCGATCACGCCGAGCGCCAGCGCCGCCCATGCGGCCCACGCCAGCCAGGTGCCAGATCCCGCATGGGCAACATCGTGCCAGCGGTCTTGGATCCACCCCATCGAATCCACCTTCCGCTTATATCACATGATCACTGACCAGAGAATTCGCTGAGGGGATCGTAGACGCGTTCCCGGCGTATTGCCGGCTGCGGAATTGGCCCCCTCAGCCGCCCATCAACATTCGCCACTGATCGAGATTCGCGGCGCGGAACACGTAATTGAAACGTTTGACCTCCGAGAGCGACGCGCTCGGATCGGCTGAATACCAGTGCCCGGGAAACACCGTCGGGTCACCGGGAAGCTGCGCGAGCTGCTGCAGGCTGCGGTACATCTCGTCGGAGTCGCCGCCCGGAAAGTCGGTGCGCCCGCACCCTTCCAGGAACAGCGTGTCACCCGCGACCAGCCGGCCGTCGAGCAGAAAACACTGACTGCCGGGCGTATGGCCAGGGGTGTGCAGCAGCTCGATCTCGATATCCCCGACGCTGACCTTGTCGTGGTGCTCATGGGTGGTCAGGTCGCCCATGCCGATCCCGGTAACCCGCGAAACCCACAGCGCCTCATGGGTATTCACGTGGACCGGCACGCTGGTACGTTCCAGAAGCTCGGCCAGCCCCTTGAGCTGGAAACCCATCATCGAGCCGCCGACGTGGTCGGGGTGGTGATGGGTGACCAGCACCCCAGACAGGTGCATGCCGTCGGCTTCGAGCGCGTCGACCAGATCCCCGGCGGCATACGCCGGGTCGACCACCACGCAGTCACCGGTCTGGCGGTCTCCGATCAGGTAGGCGAAATTGCGCATCTGCATCGCGAAGATGTCGCCGGCCGCGAAATCGCGACCGGAAAGCAGTTGCCGGAAATACAGCCGGTCCGAATCTGGCACGTCACCAGACTAGGACCCGGGCCCGCGCGGGCGGCGACCCAACCCCCGCTTCGCGCTTCCCAGACCGTCGGGTTTTCTTGCTTGGCGATCTAGGTAACTGGGTATCGTTGGTGCATGGCGGAAAGGAAGGTAGAGATCGAACTCGACGAATCGCTCGTCGACGAGGTAATACGCCGATACCACCTGCACGGCACTCGGGAAGCTGTCAATCTCGCGCTGCGCACCCTCATCCACGGCTCCGAGACCCCAGATTCTTCGCTGGATGAGGAAGTCGACGAATTCAGCAATCTCGACGCCCTGCGCCGGCACCGATCCAGAGACACCGCGTAATCCATCCCGCCTGGCTCAGGTATCTCCTGGCTGCGGCCGGTGGTTTGGTGACGCTACGGGCCAGGCTGTACCCTCTTTTAGGCCCGCGGCACGACCCGGCTGGTCGCTACGGGTGACCGCCCCCTTAGCTCAGTCGGCAGAGCGTTTCCATGGTAAGGAAAAGGTCAACGGTTCGATTCCGTTAGGGGGCTCGGCGGACGCCGAGCAGGCTGGCGGTGCGTACCGAGGCGATGTAGCTCAGTCGGTTAGAGCGAACGACTCATAATCGTTAGGTCGCCGGTTCGAGTCCGGCCATCGCTACAAGACAACACCGAGAGCTGGGAAAGAGAACTGACGTGGCCTCCAGTACAGACGTGCGGCCGAAGATCACTTTGGCGTGCGAGGTGTGCAAGCACCGCAACTACATCACCAAGAAGAACCGCCGCAACGACCCGGACCGGCTGGAGCTGAAGAAGTTCTGCCCGAACTGCGGCAAGCATCAGCCCCACCGCGAGACACGCTAGCGACCCGCGAGCAGTTGCCGAGTGTGACTAGGTAGGTTGTAGAGCCATGTCGTTGGGCCGAGACGTCGTCGGAATGCATTACCGGTACCCCGACCACTACGAGGTAGAGCGGGAGAAGATCCGGGAGTACGCCGTCGCCGTCAAAAATGATGACGCCGCGTTCTTCGAGGAGAAAGCCGCCGCAGAACTCGGCTATGACGGGCTGGTGGCACCGCTGACCTTCATCTCCGTTTTCGGCTACCAAGCTCAGTCGGCATTCTTCGCGTACGCGAACATCGCGACAGACGACGCGCAGATCGTGCAGGTAGACCAGGTACTGAAGTACCTGAAACCGGTCCAGGCAGGCGACAAGCTGTACTGCGACGTCTACGTGCATTCCATTCGGAAGGCGCACGGCACCGACATCATCGTCACCAAGAACATCGTCACCAACGAAGCTGGCGAGGTAGTACAGGAGACCTACACAACCTTGGCCGGTCGTGCTGGGGAAGAAGGAGAGGGTTTCAGCAATGCCACGGCGTGAGTTCAGTTCGGTGAAGGTGGGCGACCAGCTTCCCGAGAGGGTCTACCGACTGACCCGGCAAGATCTGGTGAACTATGCGGGCGTCTCGGGTGATCTCAACCCCATTCACTGGGACGACGAGGTCGCCAAGATCGTCGGCCTGGACACCGCGATCGCACACGGCATGCTGACCATGGGCCTCGGCGGCGGCTACGTCACGTCCTGGGTCGGCGACCCGGGGGCGGTCACCGAGTACAACGTCCGCTTCACCTCGGTGGTGCCGGTGCCCAACGACGGTAAGGGCGCCGAGGTCGTGTTCACCGGCAAGGTCAAGTCGGTCGATCCCGACAGCAAGTCGGTGACGGTCGCGCTGACCGCCACCACCGGCGGCAAGAAGATCTTCGGCCGGGCCATTGCATCGGCGAAGTTGGCGTAGTCATGGCTATCAAAACCGACATCCGCGGAATGGTTTGGCATTATCCAGACACCTACGTGGTGGCCCGAGAAAAGATCCGGGAATACGCTAAGGCGGTCAAAGCGGACGACCCTGCTTGCTTTCACGAGGACGCCGCCGCCGAACTGGGCTACCCCAACATCGTCGCACCGCCGACCTTCACCACGATCTTCGCGAAACTGGTCCAGGCGGATTTCTTCCGAAATGTCGACACCGGCTATGAGACCATGCAGATTGTCCAGGTCGATCAAAAGTTCGTGTTCCACAAGCCGGTGCTGGCCGGCGACGTGTTGCATGCCCGAATGGACGTCCATTCGGTCGACGAACGCTTCGGCGCCGACATCGTCGTCACCAGGAACATCTGCACTAACGACGCCGGTGAGGTCGTCCTGGAGGCCTACACCACGTTGATGGGTCACGAGGGCGACAACTCGATCCAGCTCAAGTGGGATATGGAGTCCGGGCAGGTCGTCAGAACCGCGTGATTAGCAACTGACACCAGCGCCGATGTACACTCGGGCCTCGGGGTTTTCCCGTAACCAGCGCGCTTTCCGTGAGTGGGGAGCGCGCGCGTCAATGTAAGACCCCGCAGGTTGGCCTGCCAACCGTGAAGGGGCGTAGCTCAAGTGGCAGAGCAGCGGTCTCCAAAACCGCAGGTTGCAGGTTCAAGTCCTGTCGCCCCTGCTGACAGCGAATACGTGCAATGGTGGACACTGGAGGGTGGCCGCTAGACGAGGCGAACGAAGGAGCACGCGGTGAGCGACGAGCGCGACGGTGCCGACGCCGCACGCGACGGCAGCACAGAGGGCATCGGCGGGCGCGGTAGTCAGACGGCCGTGGTGACGCGGCCGCAACGCCCAACCGGCAAACGGTCCCGGCGGCGAGCCGGGCCGGACGTTGACGAAAGCACCGGTGGTTCGTCCGCTGCGGTTGACGTCTCCAAGAACGGCACGGGCATCAAGGTCAAGACGGCCGAGAAGGCCAAGAAACCGGCGGGCCCGTCCATAAACCCGATCGCCTTCGTCTACAACTACCTGAGCCAGGTCGTTGCCGAGATGCGCAAGGTGATCTGGCCCAACCGCAAGCAGATGATCACTTACACCTCAGTGGTGCTGGCGTTCCTGGCGTTCATGGTGGCGCTGATCGGCCTGGCCGACTTCGGCCTGGCCAAGCTGGTGATGCTGGTGTTCGGCTGAGGCTCGCACAGCAATAGAGAGGATTGAGAACCGTGACTACCTTCGACGGCGATATGTCCGCAGGCCAAGCGGTCGACGTAGAGGAGACCCGCCCGGACGCGGTGGCCGACGCCGGTACCGAGCCCGGTGCAGAGCTGGCTACCGAGTCGGCCGAAGAGGTCGACCCCGCGACCGCGCTCAAGGCGGAGCTGCAGAAGAAGCCCGGCAACTGGTATGTCATCCACTCCTACGCGGGCTACGAGAACAAGGTGAAAGCCAACCTCGAGACCCGCGTACAGAACCTGGACGTCGGCGACTACATCTTCCAGGTGGAGGTACCCACCGAGGAGGTCACCGAGATCAAAAACGGCCAGCGCAAGCAGGTCAACCGCAAGGTGCTGCCGGGCTACATCCTGGTGCGCATGGATCTGACCGACGACTCGTGGTCCGCGGTGCGCAACACTCCGGGTGTCACCGGGTTCGTCGGTGCCACCTCGCGCCCGTCGCCGCTCTCGCTCGATGACGTGGTGAAGTTCCTGCTGCCGCAGGGCCAGGCCAAGAAGACCGCCAAGGGTGCGGCCAGCACCGCCGCGGCCGCTGCCGAGGGCGGGCTGGAACGTCCGGTTGTCGAGGTCGACTACGAGGTGGGCGAATCGGTCACGGTCATGGACGGGCCGTTCGCCACGTTGCCGGCCACGATCAACGAGGTCAACGCCGAACAACAAAAGCTCAAGGTGCTGGTGTCCATCTTCGGCCGCGAAACACCTGTGGAACTGACCTTCGGCCAGGTCTCCAAGATTTAGCCCGGCGACGATGCAGGCCGTGCAGCGGCCTGAGGAGGAGCTGGGCAATTAGACTCAGCCGGGCGTTAGACGCAACCAGACCGAGAAAGGAACCCAACACTTCATGGCCCCGAAGAAGAAGAAGGTCGCCGGGCTGGTCAAGCTGCAGATCGAGGCGGGGCAGGCCAACCCTGCGCCGCCGGTTGGCCCCGCGCTCGGCCAGCACGGCGTCAACATCATGGAGTTCTGCAAGGCGTACAACGCCGCGACGGAAAACCAGCGCGGCAACGTCATCCCGGTGGAGATCACGGTCTACGAGGACCGCAGCTTCACCTTCGCGCTCAAGACACCGCCCGCCGCAAAGCTGCTGCTCAAGGCCGCGGGGGTGGCCAAGGGTTCGGCGGAGCCGCATAAGAACAAGGTCGCCAAGGTCAGCTGGGATCAAGTCCGCGAGATCGCCGAGACCAAGAAGGCCGATCTCAACGCCAACGACATCGACGCTGCCGCCAAGATAATCGCCGGTACCGCCCGATCGATGGGGATTACCGTCGAATAGCCGGCGCGTCAGTGGGAGGGCCAGCTTCGGCCCGCTGCACAACCACAACCATAGATTGGGAACCGAATGAGCAAGGACAGCAAGGCATATCGCGCGGCCGCCGAGAAGGTGGATCGCACCAACCTCTACACACCGCTGCAGGCCGCCAAGCTGGCCAAGGAGACGTCGTCGACCAAGCAGGACGCGACCGTCGGGGTGGCCATCCGGCTCGGCGTCGACCCGCGTAAGGCTGACCAGATGGTCCGCGGCACGGTCAACCTGCCCCACGGCACCGGTAAGACCGCCCGGGTCGCGGTGTTCGCTGTCGGGGAGAAGGCTGAGGAGGCCAAGGCCGCCGGCGCCGATGTCGTCGGCAGTGACGATCTGATCGAGAAAATTCAGGGTGGCTGGCTGGATTTCGACGCCGCGATCGCCACCCCTGATCAGATGGCCAAGGTCGGCCGTATCGGTCGGGTGCTGGGTCCGCGCGGCCTGATGCCCAACCCCAAGACCGGCACCGTCACTCCCGACGTCGCCAAGGCGGTGGCCGACATCAAAGGCGGTAAGATCAACTTCCGCGTAGACAAGCACGCCAACCTGCACTTCATCATCGGCAAGGCGTCGTTCGACGAGAAGCGCCTGGCGCAGAACTACGGTGCCGCCCTTGACGAGGTGCTGCGGCTCAAGCCGTCGACGTCGAAGGGCCGCTACCTGAAGAAGGTCACCATATCGACGACCACCGGCCCGGGGATTCCGGTCGACCCGTCCATCACCCGCAACTTCGCGGAGGCGTAGGGCAAGGCGCCGGTGGCGCCGCAGGCCGAAGCCGACCATCAAGCGATGAGGCGTAGGGCAAGGCGCCGGTGGCGTCTCGGACCAATGGGCTGTCCTCGAAAGTGGTATTCGGATGCGATATCAATTTCTACTTGCACCATGGAGGGCTTCGCGGTGCGGACGTGGCCGGTGTGGCTGCTGGGCTGTCAGCTGGTGGCCGGGAACGGCCCAAGCCAGACTCCTAACCGCCGCACTCGGCGATGCGCCGCCGCAGAAAGTCGCGGCCCGGGTCGGAACCGTTGGACTCCAACGCCTTTCGATACCAGGTGAGCGCTTCAGCGGGCCGACCCGCCCGCCGCAGCAGATCGGCGCGCACCGTCGCCACCAAGTTCGAGCGGGCCAGCCGTGGATCATGCGCGACCTTCTCCAGCGCAGCCAGGCCAGCGTCAGGGCCATCGCGGAAACCAACCGCCAGCGCGCGGTTGGCCCGCACCACCGGCGAGTCGGTCATTTGCAGCAGCCGGTCGTAGGCCGCACAGATGGCGGACCAGTCGGTCTGCTCCCATGACGGTGCGGTCGCGTGCACTGCGGCGATCACCGCCTGCGGTAGATAGGGACCGGTCGATCCTTCGGCCAGTCGCAGCTGCTGCAGGCCGCGGGCGATGCGGGCGCGGTCCCAGCGCCGACGGTCCTGCTCCTCCAGCGGCACCAGCGCGCCGGCAGCGTCCACCCGGGTCGCCCGTCGCGAATCATGCAGCAGCACAAGGGCAGCCAACGCGCGCGCCTCGAGCTCGTGCGGCATCAGCATGCACAGCTCGCCGGCCAACCGGACCCCTTCGTCGCACAGTTCGTCACGGATCGCCGACGGACCCGCCGTCGACCAGTAACCCTCGGTGAACACCGAGTAGATGCAACTGAGCACGTGCGGTGTGCGCTCGGGCAGCAGCTCGGCCGGTGGCACCCGCAGCGGAATGTTGGCGTGGCGGATCTTGTTTTTGGCGCGGGTGATTCGCTGGCTGACAGCGGTATCCGTCTGCAACATCGCGCGGGCGATCTCGGCGACGGTCAACCCGGATACCAGTCGCAGCGTGAGCGCCAGCTGCGACGGCCGGTCCAACGCCGGATGCGCACAGGTGAACATCATCCGCAGCTCGTCGTCGCGAACCGGATGTGGCTCCGTGTGATCGGTGCGCGCCCGGATATCGTCGACCACGGCGGCCAATTCCTTTCCGGGACGGACGGATTCGCGCCGCAGCCGATCGCGGACGCGGTTGCGGGCAACTGTCACCAGCCATCCGCCGGGATGGTCGGGTACACCGTCGCGGGGCCAGGTGCGCAGCGCGTCGGCGCAGGCTTCCTGGACGGCGTCCTCGGCGACGGTGAGGTCACCGGACCACCGCGCGATCGCGGCCACAGCCGGTCCCCATTCCCGGCGGAAGACGCCGTCCAGGTTGGCCATTACCGGGGCTTACAGCCCGGACACCCCAGCCTGCTGTCGGAGGTGCACGGCAGAGGCGGGAATCGTCGAAGCGATCTTGACGGCCTCGTCGCGGTCGGCGGCGCTGAGCACATAGAAGCCGTTGGCCACCTCGGCGCTTTCCACGTAGGGCCCGTCGGTGATGATGGTCTCGCCGTCGCGGACCTTCACCGTGGTCGCCGTGGACGGTTCGTGCAAGGCGGCGCCGCCGATAACGTGACCGCCCGCGGCAGCGGCGAATTCGCCGTGCCGTGCCGCGACCGTCTGCCACTCCGGTGTGCCAGGCGCAAACGCGGATGCGGGTGGTTCCAGCAGCAGCGCCAGCCACTGGTTGCCGTTGCTTGGCTTGCGAGGGTTGAAGGAGCCGTATATCGGCCAGACTTCCACGGCGCCGTGCTTGGCGGCCGGGATATCGCGGGCGAACGCCAGCGCCTCGTCGAGGTTCTCGGCTTCGAACACGTAGTAGCCGCCGGCGACTTCTGCGGTCTCGGCGAACGGGCCGTCGGTGACGGTCGGCGCGTCCGGGCCGCCCGTGATGCGCACAGCGGTCGCCGCCGGCAGCAGCGCGTCACCACCGCGGATCGCCGGCAACACCTTGGCGTGGAACGTCTCGTAGGCGGCCATTTCGGCGGCGTGCTCGTCGGGCGTGAGGTCCCGCTCCTTGCGGATCAACGGGGCGAAGTACTGCATGGGTGGTCACCTCCGGTAGTGAGCGGAACCCTGTGTTCCACTCTCTACCTTTCCGACGAACAGCGCGGCGGTGATCCGACAGCGGCCGCAGGAAGTTACGCCACAGCGCCGGGCTTGAGGTAGGTGACCAGGCTGCAGTCGAGGCACTCGTCGGCGAAGTAGTGCTCGCAGCCGCGCAGGTACTTCATGTAGCGGTTGTAGACCTCTTCGGAGGTGATCGCGATGGCCTTGTCCTTGTTGGCCTCCAGCGCATCCCCCCAGATCCGCAGCGTCTTGACGTAATGCGGTTGCAGCGAAAGGGGTTCGGGGACGATGAATCCGGCCTTCTCGCCGTGTTCGACCATCATCTCGGTGCTCGGCAGGCGACCGCCCGGGAATATCTCGGTGATGACGAACTTGATAAAACGCGCCGTCTCAAAGGTGATTTTCTTGCCGCGGGCGTGCAGGTTGTAGGGGTGATAGCTGACGCTGCTTTGCACCGTCATCCGGCCATCGTCGGGCATGATGTTGAAACACTTCTTGAAGAAGTCGTCGTAATTCTCGAAGCCGAAGTGCTCGAAGGCCTCGATGGACACGATCCGGTGGACGGGCTCGTTGAAATCCTCCCAGCCGTGCAGCAGCACCCGGCGTGAGCGATTGGTGTCGATCGAGTCCAGCAGTTGCACGGAGCGAGCGTGCTGGTTCTTGGACAGGGTCAAGCCGATGACGTTGACGTCGTAGCGTTCGATGGCGCGCTTCATGGTGGTGCCCCAGCCACAGCCGACGTCCAGCAGCGTCATGCCGGGCCGCAGGTCCAGCTTGTCCAAGTTCAGGTCGACCTTGGCGATCTGCGCCTCTTCCAGCGTCATGTCCTCGCCCTCGAAGTAGGCGCAGCTATAGGTCCGAGTCCGGTCCTGGAACAAGGCGAAGAAGTCATCGGATAAGTCGTAATGGGCCTGGATGTCTTCAAAGCGCGTTCGCGTCTTCGTGGTGCCAGTCGGTTTTTCAGACATTGTCGTCTTCGTTCTCCTAATGGACGTTCAGCGGCTGAGTCACGTACGAATTCTCGGACCGTGACGTGCAACCATACCGACGCCGGTGTCGCGATTAACGGCTTGACACTCTATCGGTGGCATTTTCGCGGCCGTCTACTTTTCCAGCGTGAACTGGTTGACGTCGATGTAACCTATGCGGAATCCCTTGGCGCAACCGGTCAGATACTTCATATATGTGTCGTAAACTTCTTCGGACTGGATCGCGATGGCCTCGTTCTTGTGGGCCTGCAGCGCGGCCGCCCACTGCTCGAGCGTCCTGATGTAGTGCGGCTGCAGCGACTGGATGCGGGCCAGCGTGAAACCCGCCCTCGCCGAGTGCTCCTGCACCTTCTCGATCGACGGTAACCGCCCGCCCGGGAAGATCTCGGTCACGATGAACTTGATGAAGCGGGCTATCTCGAACGACAACGGCAAGCCGCGGTCGACGATCTGCTTCCCGGTCAACCCGGTGATCGTGTGCAGCAACATCACACCGTCGTCGGGCATGGTGTCGTAGGCCATCTTGAAGAAGGCGTCGTAGCGATCATGCCCGAAGTGCTCGAACGCGCCGATCGACACGATCCGGTCCACGGGCTCGTCGAACTGTTCCCAGCCCTGCAGCAACACTCTCCTGCTGCACGCGGTGTCCATCTCGTCGAACGTCTTCTGCACGCGGGCGGCCTGGTTCTTGGACAACGTCAGGCCGATGACGTTGACGTCATACTTCTCGATCGCGCGGCACATGGTGGCGCCCCACCCGCAGCCGACATCCAGCAGCGTCATGCCGGGCCGCAGGCCCAGCTTGCCCAACGCCAGGTCCATCTTGGCGATCTGCGCCTCTTCCAGCGTCATATCCTCACGCTCGAAGTAGGCGCAACTGTAGGTCTGGGTGGGGTCGAGGAACAGCCGGAAGAAGTCGTCGGATAAGTCGTAGTGCGCCTGCACATCTTCGAAGTGCGGCGTCAGCTTCTCCGCCATGTCAGTGCCTTTCCGGACTCCAGCGGCATTCAGCGGGTTCACGAGGACATCCCGAAACGCACCCAACGGACGTTCGAGGCATGCTATCCGATCAGCTGGCCTCGGCGAAATTCCTCTTCAGCTCGCCGACGACCAGGTCCCACAGCTGCTCCGGTAGCTCGTGACCCATGCCGTGGATCAGCACCAGACGGGCGCCGCGGATCGCGCGGGCGACGGCCCGCCCGCCGAAGGGCCGCATCAGCTTGTCGGCGCGGCCGTGGATCACCACAGTCGGTGCGGTGATGCGCCGGTTATAGCCGACCAGGCTGCCGCTGCCGAGGACCGCGCCGAAATGCCGGCCGATCCCCCAGGGGTAATAGCTGCGCTCGTAGCTTTCGATTGCCTCCTCGCGGATCCGCTCGTGCGGTCGCGGATAGCTGGGACTGCCGATGATCTTGCTGACCCGCACGGCGTTGTCGACGATCACGTCCCGCGGCGAATCCGGCGGTGGGCCCTTGATGACCGCGAGCAGGGCACGCGCGTTCGGTGGCGGTAGGAATGGCTGGTTGTTGCTGGAGAAGATCACCGCCAGCGACCGCGTCCGCTCCCGGAAGCGCGCGGCGAATATCTGGGCGATCATGCCGCCCATCGACGCCCCGACAACGTGGGTGCGGTCGATGCCGAGGTGATCCAGCAGGGCCACGGCGTCGTCGGCCATATGATCCAGCGTGTACCCCGCTTTGCTGCGCAGCCCAAGCCAGGAGCGGATCAACCGGGGGATCAGCGGCCCGAGCGAGCCGCGGTGTTCGACCTTGCTGGACAGGCCGACGTCGCGGTTGTCGTAGCGGATGACGCGCAGACCTTGCGCGACGAGCTTTTCACAGAAGCCGCTGCGCCACAGCAGCAATTGAGCGCCCAGCCCCATGATCAGCAGCACCGCCGGGTCGTTGGGATCACCCATGTCCTCGTAGTAGATGTCCAGGTCGCCGGAACGCGCGGTGCCGGCCCTCATCGCGACCGACGCCGCATCCGTGCCTTGTCGCGCCCTCGGCTTATCGGCCATGGGCCACACCGGTGGCATCGGGGTTGTATTCGCGGCTGACCTCGACCATGAAGTTGGCGAAGTAGCCGGTGAGCTGCGGGTCGGACATCATCTGCCACTTGGGTGCCAGCAGCTTCATGTACCGCTCGACGTAGAGGAACTGCTTGCCGATCAGCACCAGCTGGCGGGGCAGCTTGACGTCGTAGGCGTCGGCTAGCGCCGAGAGCTGCCGGCCGATCTCCACATACGACATGTCACCCAGGGTCTTCATCGTTAGCGGCGTAGCGAACGCCTCCAAGTCCTTGGCGGCCTGCGCCTCGGGCCTCATGGTGCCGACCGCGCCCATCAGCACCACGATCTTGCCCGCGGCGGCGTGGTCCTTTTTGACCAGCAGCGCGTACACCAGCTCGCGCAGCAGCCAGCGGGTGCGCGGGTCGATGCGGCCCATGATGCCGAAGTCGAAGAACACGATCTTGCCGTCGGCGTCGACGTAGAGATTGCCGGCATGCAGGTCACCGTGGAACAGGCCGTGGCGTAGCCCGCCCTCGAAGACACTGAACAGCAGCGCCTTGACCAGTTCGGTGCCGTCGAATCCGGCCTTGCGGATTTCGGCGGCTTTGTCGATGCGGATGCCGTGCACCCGCTCCATGGTCAGCACCCGCCCGGTGGTGTAGTCCCAGTACACCTCCGGCACCCGGATGTTGCGGCCCAGCGGGGAGGCGTTCATGTGCGCCACCCACGCTTCCATCGACTGTGCCTCCAGCCGGAAGTCCAACTCCTCGGCGAGGTTGTCGGAAAAGTCGGCCACGATGTCTTGGGCCGACAGCCGGCGGCCGAGCTTGGCCAGCTCGACCACCTGGGCGAACCGTTTCAGGATCTGCAGGTCGGCGGCGACCCGGCGCCGGATGCCCGGCCGCTGGATTTTGACGACGACCTCCTCGCCGCTGTGCAGGGTGGCGTAATGCACCTGGGCGATGGAGGCCGACGCGAACGGCTTCTCTTCGAAGCTGGCGAACAGCTCCGAGGGCTCGGCGCCCAGTTCCTCGACGAAGAGCTTGTGCACCTCGGCGGCTTTGGCGGGCGGCACCGCGTCGAGCAGGCTGCGGAACTCCCGGGACAGCGGTTCCCCGAACGCACCGGGGCTGGAGGCGATGATCTGCCCGAACTTGACGTACGTGGGCCCCAGGTCGGCGAAGGTATGCGGGAGCTCCTTGATCATCTTGTACTGCCAGGGACCGCGCGCGGGCAGCTTGGTGACGACGCGGGCTGCGGTGCGGGTGACCTGCCACCCCGTCGCGCCAATGCGGGCCGCCTCGACCGGCAAGGGCACCCGGTCAAGCTTGGCTACCTCGCGGTGTTTGGTGGAACTCATCCAAGCAGTGTGCCAAACGGTTGCCGTCAACTCCCAATTGACGTGAGCCCCTCACGTCATGTCACGGGCTCGGGCAAAGTTCTCGCGGAGGGTTTCGACGATCGGTCGCCCAATCAGGCCGTGACCCCCAGCCGATCCGTGAGCACCAGCAACGCTACCGTCGGGGCACGCCGTCGTGCTCGGGTTCTGGGGCGCCATAAACCTACAGCGCGTAGCTGCCGCCAAGGGCGAACTCCGGGCCGTGTGCCTTGAGGACCGATGCGGCGCGCCTCAGCGCCTCACGCAAGTCGTCATTGCGCGCGTACCCGGGTGATCCGGCTCCTGTCATGGTAGGTAGGTATTACCCATGCGGATGGCCACCTTCAACATCCTGCACGGATGCAGCGTTCGCGACGGCGAAGTCGACGTCGGCAGGCTTCGTGAGTGTGTAGCACGATTAGACGCCGACGTGCTGGGCCTGCAGGAGGTCGACGTCGGCCAGCCCCGTTCGGCGACGGCGGACCTCACCGCTGTCGCAGTGGAGGCGATGGGCGCGGTGAGTCACCGGTTCGTCGCGGCGATCTCCGGCACCCCCGGAGCGACCTGGATGGCAGCGACAGGCCACGAACGGCCAGGGACCACGGCCTATGGCATCGCGCTGCTGTCGCGCTTTCCAGCATCCAGCTGGCAGGTGCTGCGGCTGCCACGAATCCCGGTGAAGTTCCCGATGTATCTGCCCGGACCCCGCCGGGTGCAGATCGTCAACGAAGAACCCCGGGCGGCGGTGGTGGCGAGACTCGACACCCCGTTGGGCCCGTTGACCGTGGCCAACACCCACTTGTCGTTCATCCCGGGCTGGAACCGCGTACAGCTGCGACGGCTGATCCGCGATCTGCGCGGCTTCCCGGGCCCGCGGGTGCTGATGGGTGACCTCAACATGGGCCCCCGAGCGCCGCGGCGCCGCACGGGGCTACGGCCGCTCGCGACCGCGTCGACCTTCCCCGCCGACATCCCCGCCCGTCAGCTCGACCACATCCTCACCGACGATCCCTTGCTCAGCGCCGATGCGTGCTGGGCGCCAAAGCTGCCGATCTCGGATCATCGGCCACTCATCGTCGATGTGTCCCGGTGACTGAATTGCCCGGCTCCTCCTCAGGCCCTACGGGCCTGCATCGTCGCCGGGTGATCTGTCTGCCCACTGGCGAAATCGGCCGTAGGGTGCGGTAATGCAGATGATCTCCGCGGAGTCGACCGAACTTTTCGTCGGTCCGCCGGACGCGCCGCTGCAGCTGGCCCGCGTGGCTTACACCGGGTGCGGCGAGGCGACGCTGGTCCGAGTCCACGGCCACGGCCTGGCCGGGGAGGCGGTCGCGGCTGCCGGTGCGGGCGCCGTCGAGATCCCGGTCTCAGTCGACGACCCGGTCATCGGTCAGCGCCGGGCCGCGCGGGTGCACGCCTGCGGCGTCAGCACACCGTTCGCGTTCACCGTGGCCGAACCGGGGTGGACGATGTTCATGGTCAGCCACTTCCACTACGACCCGGTCTGGTGGAACACCCAGGGCGCCTACACCAGCGGGTGGCGCGAGGACCCGCCGGGGCAAGCCCGGCAGGTCAACGGATTCGAACTAGTGCACGCGCATCTGGAGATGGCCCGCCGCGAGCCGGAGTACAAATTCGTGGTGGCCGAAGTGGATTACCTCAAGCCCTACTGGGACACCCACCCCGAGGACCGCGCCGACCTACGCCGGTTCATCAGCGAGGGCCGCGTCGAAGTGATGGGCGGCACCTACAACGAACCCAACACCAACCTCACCAGCCCGGAGACTACTATCCGAAACCTGGTGCACGGCATCGGGTTTCAGCGCGACGTGCTGGGCGCTGATCCGGCCACCGCCTGGCAGCTCGACGTGTTCGGCCACGACCCGCAGTTCCCCGGCATGGCCGCCGACGCCGGGCTGACGTCGAGTTCGTGGGCCCGCGGCCCTCACCACCAGTGGGGGCCGATGCTCGGCGGCGACGTGGCGCGCATGCAGTTTTGCAGCGAGTTCGAATGGATCGCGCCGTCGGGGCGCGGCCTGCTGACCCACTACATGCCGGCGCACTATTCAGCCGGGTGGTGGATGGACTCGTCGACTTCGCTGGCCGAAGCCGAACACGCCACCTACCGGCTCTACGAGGAGCTCAAGAAGGTCGCGCTGACCCGCAACGTGCTGCTGCCGGTCGGCACCGACTACGCCCCGCCGAACAAGTGGGTCACCGAGATCCACCGGGACTGGAATTCCCGGTACACCTGGCCGAAGTTCGTGTGCGCGCTGCCGCGGGAGTTCTTCGCCGCCGTCCGCGCCGAACTGGACGCACACGGGCGGCGGCCGTCGCCGCAAACCCGGGACATGAACCCGATCTACACCGGCAAGGACGTGTCGTTCATCGACACCAAACAGGCCAACCGGGCCGCCGAGAACACTCTGCTGGACGCGGAGCGCTTCGCCGTGTTCGCGGCGCTCATGGGCGGCGCCGACTACCCGCAGGCGGCGTTGGCTAAGGCGTGGGTGCAGCTGGCCTACGGCGCGCACCACGACGGGATCACCGGCTCGGAATCCGACCAGGTCTACCTCGACCTGCTCACCGGCTGGCGCGACGCCTGGGAACTCGGCCGCGCCGCCCGCGACAACTCACTGGCGCTGCTGTCAAGGGCGGTCCATGCCGACGTCGTGGTGTGGAATCCGTTGGCGCACAAGCGCACCGACATTGTGACGGTCCGACTCGACGTCCCACTCGGGGCCGGGGTGCGGGTGGTTGACCCCGAAGGGGCCGAGGTGCCTGCGCACGTCGAGCACGACGGGCGCTCGGTCACATGGCTGGCGCGCGACGTGCCGTCGCTGGGTTGGCGGGCCTACCGGCTAGTCGCGGCCGATACCGCGACTGGCTGGGAACCGGCTTCCGGCAACGAGATTGCCAACGAGCACTACCGGTTGGCTGTCGACCCGGCGCGTGGCGGCGGGGTGTCGTCGCTGGTTCACGACGGCCACCAGCTGATCGCCGCCGGCCGGGTGGGCAACGAGCTTGCCCTCTACGAGGAATATCCGGCGCACCCGAGTTCAGGTGAAGGACCGTGGCACCTGCTGCCCAATGGGCCCGTCGTCTGCTCGTTCGAAACGCCCGCCGAGGTGCGCGTCTACCGTGGGCCGCTCGGGCAGCGGCTGGTGGTCAGCGGCCAGATCGGCACGCTCCTGCGCTACACCCAGACGCTGACCCTGTGGCGCGGCGTGGCGCGGGTGGACTGCCGCACCAGCATCGACGAGTTCACCGGCGCCGATCGCCTGCTGCGGCTGCGCTGGCCGTGCCCGGTGCCGGGCGCCATGCCGGTCAGTGAGGTGGGCGACGCCGTCGTCGGGCGCGGTTTCGCGCTGCTGCATACTCGCACCGGCCGTTCGGTGGACACTGGGCAACACCCCTGGACTCTGGACAACCCCGCCTACAGCTGGTTCGGGCTGTCTTCAGCCGCACGGGTGCGCGTCGGCAGCCCGACCGACCGGTCGGTGCGCGCGGTGTCGGTGGCCGAGGTGGTGTCGCCGACGGAGACGATGTCCGGCGTCCTGGCGCGCGAACTGATGGTCGCGCTGGTCCGCGCCGGCGTCACCGCCACCTGCAGCAGTGCCGACAAGCCCCGTTACGGTCACCTCGACGTCGACTCCAACTTGCCGGACACCCGGATCACGTTGGGCGGACCGGGCCAAAACGTGTTCACGAAGACCGTGCTGGCCGAGGCCGACCCGGTGTACACCATCGAGCTCGACCGGCAGCTGGGGGAGACTGGGCGGGCCCGGGTGTGGGTACCGGCGGCGGCGCCGTTGGCGGTCGCGTGGGTGCCCGGCGCCGACCTGCGTGACCCCCGAGCGCTGCCGGTGCTGGTGATCGCCACCAGCGAGGACGAAGACCTTCCAGCGGCGATCGCGTCGGTGGCCGATGACCTCGCCGACGCCGAGATCGTCGTCACCCAGCAGGCCCCGTCGGGACTGGACCGCTTCGAGCCGCGGTCGGTGGCGCTGCTCAACCGCGGGGTGCCGAGCTTCGCGGTCGAGCCCGACGGCACCCTGCACACCGCGCTGATGCGGTCCTGCACCGGCTGGCCGTCCGGCGTCTGGACCGACGAACCGCGCCGCACCGCGCCCGACGGCTCCAACTTCCAACTTCAGCACTGGACACATGTTTTCGACTACGCACTGGTCGCCGGCGGCGGTGACTGGCGGCGTGCCGAGATCCCGGCGCGCAGCGCGGAGTACTCGCACCCGTTGCTCGCCGTGACCCCGCGAAAGCCCGCCGGTCGGCGGCCCCGGGTCGGGTCGCTGCTGCACGTCGACCCCGCCGGCGCGGTGCAGGTGGGCGCCCTGAAGGCGGCCGGAAACCCGCTGGCAGAAGGCAGCGCCCAGCCGGTCGACCCGGGTGCGGTAGCGATGCGGTTGGTCGAAACGACCGGGGCCGACACCGGCGTCATCATCGGCTCCGCTTCCGGCGCGGTGTGCGATGTTCAGTCCGCCAGCCTGCTGGAACAGCCACGCCGACACGCACGGCCGGTCAAGCTGCACGGCTTCCAGATCGCCACCGTGCTGGCCCGGCTCGACGTGCCCAGAGTGTTTGAGGCCGGCCAGGGCGCGCTGGCTCCTGAAGCCGAGGCCGCACAGCCGCTCTACGCGCGCTACTGGCTGCACAACCGCGGCCCCGCTCCTCTGGGCGGCCTGCCGGCCGTCGCCCACCTGCACCCGCAGCGGGTGACGGTCGAGCCAGACAGCGACCTGGTCTTGCGGCTCACCGCGGCCAGCGATTGCACCGACCGCTCGTTGCGCGGCACCGTCAGGCTGGTGTGCCCGGATGGCTGGTCGGCCACACCGGCGGTGCTGCCGTTCACGCTGCGGCCCGGTGAATACCTGGATGCCGACGTCGTGGTGGCAGTGCCATCGGGGTCGACCGGCCCCGAGCCAGGGCTGTACCCGGTGCGCGCGCAGCTGAGCGTCACCGGTGATGACGTCCCGCTTGCCTGGCATCAGGTGGTAGAGGATGTCTGCGTGGTGTCTGTCGGTGCGGTTGCAGACCACGAGCTGGTGTATCTCATCGACGGGCCTGACGATGTCGAGCTCATGGCCGGCGACTCTGCTCGCCTGGCCGTCACCGTGGGCACCCACGCGTATGCGGACGTGGCGGTGGAGGCGCATCTGATCAGCCCCTGGGGGACGTGGGAGTGGATCGGCCCCGCCGCGCTCGGTGCCGTGGTGCCCGCCTGCGGCACCGTGGACCTGGGTTTCGAGGTGGCCCCACCCGCCTGGCTGGATCCGGGCCAGTGGTGGGCGCTGGTGCGGGTCGGCTGTGTCGGCCGGCTGGTCTACTCGCCCGCGGCGAAGGTGATTGTGCGATGAGCGGGGTTGCCGCGACGGTCGGCGACGCACCGGTGCCGGTCGACGAGGTCGACGCGCGCGAGGCGCGGCTGCGCGCCAGCCCGCTCGCGGCCGCGCTGCCAGCGGCCGGCACCAGTGAGGGCCGGCAACTGCGCCGCTGGTTGACGCAGCTGATCGTGACCGAACGGGTCGTCGCCGCCGAGGCGGCCGCGCACGGACTGACCGCGCGCGACGCCCCGACCGAGGCCGAACTGCTGCCTGACGTGACGGCCCGGCTGGACATCGGCAGTGTCGCCGCGGCGGCACTGGCGGACCCACTCGCGCGGGCGCTGTTCGCCCACGTCACCGCCGCGATCGACGTCACCGACGACGAGGTGGCCGACTACCACGCCCGTAACCCGCTGCGGTTCGCCACGCCGCGCGCCAGCCGCTGCGGCTGGCGCGCTCCCGCGCTCTCCCCACCGTTGCAGCAGGTGCGGGCTGCGATCGCCGAGCACCTGCGCGGCGCCGCCCGGCGCCGCGCCTTCCGGGTGTGGCTCGACGCGCGCCGGGCCGCGCTGGTTGCACTGGCCCCCGGCTACGAGCATCCCGGCGACCCGCGTCAACCCGACAACACCCACCGCCACTGAGAAGCTCATGCTCACCCTCGCCCTCGACATCGGCGGCACCAAAATCGCCGCGGGGCTGGTCGATCCGGCTGGCACGCTTGTACACACCGCCCGCCGCCCAACTCCGAATGACCTTGGCGCGGAAGAGGTTTGGGCCGTGGCCGCGGGGATGATCGCCGAGGCGCTGCAGGCGGCTGATGGCGCGGTCCGCGCGGTGGGCATCGCGTCGGCCGGCCCCATCGACCTGCCCGGAGGCACCGTCAGCCCGATCAACATCGCCTGCTGGCGCGCCTTCCCGCTGCGGGACAGGGTCGCGGCCGCGGTGCCCGGCGTCCCGGTCCGGCTGGGCGGCGACGGTGTCTGCATGGCGCTCGGGGAGCACTGGCGCGGCGCCGGACGGGGCGCACGCTTCCTGCTCGGCATGGTCGTGTCCACCGGTGTGGGCGGTGGACTGGTGCTCGACGGTGCCAGCTATCACGGCCGCACCGGCAATGCCGGACACATTGGTCACGTCGTCGTCGACCCCGACGGACGGCCGTGCTCGTGCGGTGGCCGCGGCTGCGTCGAGACAGTCGCGGCCGGCCCGTCGATGGTGCGATGGGCGCGGGCCAACGGCTGGGCCGGCTCACCCGACGCGGGCGCCAAGCGGCTAGCCGACGCGGCAGCAGTCGGTGACGCGGTGGCCCTGCGGGCGTTTCACCGCGGCGCCACCGCGCTGGCGGCCATGATCGCCTCGGTGGCGGCGGTGTGCGACCTGGATCTTGTCGTCATCGGCGGCGGCGTCGCCGAATCCGGTCGCCTGCTCTTCGATCCGCTGCGCGCCGCGTTGGCCGGTTACGCCCGCCTGGACTATTTGACCGACCTGCGGGTGGTGCCAGCCGAGCTCGGCGGCGACGCCGGCTTAGTGGGCGCGGCCAGGCTCGCGGGGCTCAGCTAAGCGTTAACCCGCGACGCGTCTTTTGGCTGACCGCGACGGCCACGCTATTGTTGTTGCTGATCCACCGAAGACCGTCGGTCACCGAGGAATCGGTCGAAGGTCCGGGAGCACCCCGGCGGCCCACGCAGGAGGACGAGGCATTGCCGTCGGCGCGCGCCGGCGGATCTCAGCGCCCCGATCGCGTCCTGCGTTCGGGGCGTTCGTCGTTTCCCGGGTCGGTCGCTGACGGACATAGCCGCACAGGGACTCCGAGGAGGTATGCATGGGCAGGGCTGAGAAGGCCACGGCCGTTGCAGACATCGCAGAGCAGTTCAAGGGCTCGACGGCGACCGTGATCACCGAATATCGCGGTCTGACGGTCGCCAACCTGGCCGAGCTGCGCCAATCTCTGGGCGGGTCGGCCACCTACTCCGTGGCTAAGAACACGCTGGTCAAGCGGGCCGCCGCGGAGGCTGGCATCGTAGGTCTCGACGAGCTGTTCGTCGGGCCGACAGCCATCGCGTTCGTCACGGGTGAGCCGGTCGACGCGGCCAAAGCCATAAAGACCTTCGCCAAGGACCACAAGGCGCTGGTCATCAAGGGCGGCTACATGGACGGTCACCCGTTGACCGTCGCCGAAGTCGAGCGCATCGCCGACCTCGAGTCCCGCGAGGTATTGCTGGCCAAGCTGGCCGGCGCGATGAAGGGCAACCTCGCCAAGGCGGCCGGGCTGTTCAACGCGCCGGCCTCGCAGATGGCCCGGCTCGCGGCCGCGCTACAGGAGAAAAAGGCCTTACAGGAGGAAAAGGCCTTGCAGGAGGAAAAGGCCGCCCCAGCCCCCGAAGACACCGCCACCGAAGCACCTGCAGAAACCCCGGCGGAAGCCGAATAACCCGGAACCGATTAGGAAGGACCCACACCATGGCCAAGCTCTCTACCGACGAACTGCTCGACGCGTTCAAGGACATGACCTTGTTGGAGCTCTCCGACTTCGTCAAGAAGTTCGAGGAGACGTTCGAGGTCACTGCTGCTGCCCCTGTCGCCGCCGTTGCCGCGGCCCCAGCTCCGGCGGTCGCCGCCGAGGCCGCCGAGGAGCAGACCGAGTTCGACGTCATCCTCGAGGCCGCCGGCGAGAAGAAGATCGGCGTCATCAAAGTGGTGCGCGAGATCGTCTCGGGCCTGGGCCTCAAGGAGGCCAAGGACCTGGTCGACGCCGCGCCCAAGCCGGTGCTCGAGAAGGTCGCTAAGGGGGCCGCCCAGGAGGCCAAGACCAAACTCGAGGCCGCCGGCGCCACGGTCACCGTCAAGTAGGCCAACCCCCGAAACCCTCGGGGCAGCGATGTCCCGGGGGTTTCGTGTGTTCACACCCCGCCGGTCGCCGACCGCTGCGACCGCTTTACTTGCTCGGGTGAATCGCCCAGAGCGATAAGCAGATTCATCGTCATCGAGGCGAGCACCGGCCCGACGGCCGCGCCGTCGCGGCCGTAGTAGCCGGCCAGTTCGAGCATCACGAACCCGTGGATCAACGCCCAGAACTGGGAGGCGATGGCCACCACCGAGGCGTGGTCGTCGGCTGATCCCGCAGTGATCCGGCCCGCCAGCATCGACCGGTGCACCACCCGCACCACGTGCGCGAAGCTGGGTTAGCGCTCGGTGATCTCCGAGACCGTACGGGTGAGGACATTACGAGCACGACTACGCTACGGGATCCAGCGTGGTCGCCGCGCTCGACCCCGACTTGCTGATCGAGATGTGCTTCCTCTCGCGGCCGGCGGCTGGCGCAGAAGATGATGGCCGCCTGAGGGGCTACGGCTATCACCGCGCGGTCGCGACGAGGGCCAACTGCTATTGCTGGACGCCCAGACGTGCGAGCCGATTGCCACCGTTCACCTGCCGCAGCGGGTGCCGATGGGGTTTCACGGCAATTGGGCGCCCACTTCCTAGTTGTCGCCGTCGTCAATTCGGGGCGGTGCAGGCATGCGTGATGCCCGCGCCTCTGTTGCGCTACAGTGACTCATGCCACAAGCGGGCGGGGTAGTGTGGAGCAACGTCAGAGGGAGGATTCCGCATGGGTATCGCCATCGACGTTGAAGACCTGAGCAAGTCCTTCGGATCCCAGCGGATCTGGGAAGACGTGACCTTGACCATCCCGGCGGGCGAAGTCAGCGTGCTACTGGGCCCGTCCGGTACCGGCAAATCGGTGTTCCTGAAATCTTTGATCGGCTTGCTGCGCCCGGAACGCGGCTCGATCATCATCGAGGGCACCGACATCACCGAATGCTCGGCCAAGGAACTCTACGAGATCCGCACCCTGTTCGGCGTGATGTTCCAGGATGGCGCGTTGTTCGGGTCGATGAACCTCTACGACAACACCGCGTTCCCGCTGCGGGAGCACACCAAGAAAAAGGAAAGCGAGATCCGTGACATCGTCATGGAGAAGCTGGAGATGGTCGGGCTGAGCGGCGACGAGAAGAAGTTTCCCGGTGAGATCTCCGGCGGTATGCGCAAGCGCGCCGGCCTGGCTCGCTCGCTGGTGCTCGACCCGCAGATCATCCTGTGCGACGAGCCCGACTCCGGTCTGGACCCGGTCCGCACCGCGTATCTGAGCCAGTTGATCCTTGACATCAACGCGCAGATCGACGCCACGATCTTGATCGTGACGCACAACATCAACATCGCCCGCACGGTGCCGGACAACATGGGCATGCTGTTCCGCCGCAAGCTGGTGATGTTCGGTCCCCGTGAGGTGTTGCTGACCAGCGACGAGCCCGTCGTCCGCCAATTCCTCAACGGCCGTCGCATCGGCCCGATCGGGATGTCCGAGGAAAAGGACGAGGCCACCATGGCCGAAGAGCAGGCCCACCTCGAGTTGGGCCACCCCAGCGGCGGCGTCGAGGAGATCGAGGGCGTGCCGCCACAGATTGTCGCCACCCCGGGCATGCCGGAGCGCAAAGCGGTCGCCCGGCGGCGGGCCCGGGTGCGCGAGATCTTGCACACGCTCCCGAAGAATGCTCAGGCAGCGATCCTCGACGATCTCGAGGGCACGCACAAATATGTGGGGCACGAATTCGCCGACGAGGTCGGTGTCCGCCACTGCGGGGAAGAGGAGGCGCCCACCGCGTCGATCCCCGCCCAGCGGGAATACTGACACCGGCGCCAATACGCCGTAGGAAAGGAGCTGTCGCCGATAACTTGGCGCGTCACCCCTTGACGGACGGACGGAAACAGGCCAATCTGTTGGGCAGCATGTATGCACGGGACGGTCGAGACGCCAGCCAGCGCCGGTACTCTCGGGCACGGTAGTTGAGGAATGCGCAGTCCTGCGCTATCGTTGGACGTTGCGCTGGCTACTTCCTGCCCACCTCACCGCCACTTGACACCGTGGTCCCAGCCTGAGCCCGATTTCGTGGCTCAGCAATTTAGTTGCGTGCGTGAGACCCGGACAGCTCGTTCGCCAGCCGAACCGACACAATTATCGCGGCGAACAGGTCCGGTGGCCGCTGGCTCCCGTTAGCCGCACGAGGTGCTGGAAGGATGCATCTTGGCAGTTTTCCGCCAGAGCAAGACAAACCCCTCAGATACTCAGATTTCGACTTCCTCCTACAACTCTGTCCCTGGAGCACCTAACCGAATTTCCTTCGCCAAGCTCCGCGAACCGCTTGAGGTTCCGGGGCTGCTCGACGTGCAGATCGACTCGTTCGAGTGGCTGATCGGCTCGCCGCACTGGCGCGATGCCGCCATCGCCCGTGGTGAGGTCAACCCGGTCAGTGGCCTGGAAGAAGTCCTCTACGAGCTCTCGCCGATCGAGGACTTCTCCGGCTCGATGTCGCTGTCCTTCTCCGATCCCCGCTTCGACGAGGTCAAAGCGCCCGTCGACGAGTGCAAAGACAAGGACATGACGTACGCGGCCCCACTGTTTGTGACGGCCGAGTTCATCAACAACAACACCGGCGAGATCAAGAGC
>DASPOT010000215.1:0-16926 GCA_035625875.1 Mycobacterium sp.
GAGCACCTTCCACACGGTGTCGCGATCCGCGTTGAGGACGATCTGGCGTTCGACGCGCATCAGCCGATCACCGGGAATCGACGTTCGGCGGCCAGCCGATCGACGCCGGCCTGCAGGCTGGCCACCACCTTGTCGTACACCGCTTGGTCGTCACCGTCGACCTCGATCGGCTCCTGCACCTCGATGACGATCTTGGACGGCAGCGGGACATGGCCCAACAAGTCGCTGATATTCAAGCCCCACGGCACGGCTAGCGAGATCGGCACGCTCTTGAGCCGCAGCATCCGGTCGAGCCTCAGCAGGCTGGCCAGCCACTGGAAACGTCCGAGGAACAACGCCGTCTCCTGGCCACCGACGGCGGCCACCGGCACGATCGGCACGCCGGTCTCGCGGGCGAGCCGCACGAAGCCTTTGCGGCCACCGAAGTCGACGACGTGCCGTTGCCACGACGGGCGGAAAACCTCGTAATCGCCACCCGGATACACCAACACGGCGGCGCCGGACTCCAGTGCCAGCCGGGCATTTTCCTGGCTGGCCGGCACGGTGCCGAACTTGCGCAGCCAGCGCAGCGGCGGATAGACGGTGACAAGGTTGTGCGCGAGTTGGTAGAACGGCCGCTCCATCCCGAAATACGAGCAGAACGCCAACGTGAAGACGAAGGTGTCCGGCGGCACGTTGCCGCCGCTGTGGTTGCCGACCAGCAGCACCGGTCCTTCGGGCGGTATGCGATCAAGCCGTCGAACATCGGCCCGGAAATACAGCGACGCCAGCAGCCACGTGCCCGGCAGCCGGTCGCGGATGAAGTCCGGATCGCGCTGGTCAAGATCCGCCCGCGGCACCCAGGCGATGACCTGCTGCCTGACCCATTCGAGGGCATCCCCGACACCGACCATAGCTCTAGCCTGGCACAGGCGAGCCGAGCGGTTAAGGCATTTGCACGGTTGGATTCTGCGCCGTGGCCGAACCGCCCACCGGCGTCGGTGTGGCGTTCACAGTCCGAGCGCGGGGTGCGTGGGCATCTGATCGCCGAAGCTAATCCCCATATCACGGGCGGTCAGTATCGAGTCGCAGTCGAGCGGGATCTTCTTCTGCCGACGGGTGGCCTCGGCGAGCGGGACATAGTCCACCGTCGGCGGGTTGAGAGCGACCATGACACCGTCGTGTCCTTCGTCGAGGGCCCGCACCGCAGCGGCGCCGAAGCGCAGGCCGAGCAACCGGTCGAACGAGGTTGGCGAACCGCCCCGCAGCAAGTGGCCCAGCACGACCGCGCGTGACTCTCGACCGGTCATCTGCTCGAGCTCAGCGGCCACCCTGGCGCCGATGCCACCGAGGCGTTCGGCCTGCCCCACCGACTTGCCCACGATCGACAGCTCCCCGCCGACGGGCCGAGCGCCCTCGGCGACGCAGACGACAGAGAACTTCGCACCGCGCCTCTCGCGTTGCGTGATCAAAGCCGCCACCGGCTCGAGGCTGAACGGGATCTCGGGTATGAGGATCGCGTGCACCCCCGACGACATGCCGGCGTTCAAGGCGATCCATCCGGCGTAGCGGCCCATCACCTCCACCACGATGATCCGGCCGTGCGACGTCGCGGTGGAGAACAGCCGGTCAATGCATTGCGAGGCGAAGGCGACCGCGGTGTCAAAGCCGAAAGTCGACGTCGTCTTCTCCAGATCGTTGTCAATCGTCTTGGGCACGCCCACCAGACGCAGCCCGGCCTCGTGCAGGTGGCGGGCTATCGTCATCGTTCCGTCGCCGCCGATCGTGATCAACGCGTCAATTCGGTGCTCCTCGAAGCGGCCGAGCAGCTCTTCGGTTCGGTCCACCTCGATCCAGGTGCCGTCGTTCTGCTGCACCGGAAAGGCGATCGGGTTGCCACGGTTGGTGGTGCCGATGATCGTGCCACCCTGGTAGATGATGCCGCGAACTCTGTCACGGGTCAGCTCCATTAGCCCACCTTCGGGGTACTCGTCCGGAAAGAGCAACCCGTTGAAGCCGTCGCGGATCCCGACCACATCCCAGTCGCGGTTTCGTGCCGCCAGGGTGGCCGCGCGGATGACGGCGTTGAGTCCCGGCGCGTCCCCGCCGCCGGTGCTCAGCGCAATGCGTTTGATGGGAGACTCCACGACGCGACCCTATGCCAGCGAGCACCCGGCATGAGGTCAGATCGGAGGCATTGGTGGCGGCTCACCAATGTCCGTGACGGACGACCTCGGAGAAGGGCCGGCGGTTGGGTTTGTGGATCGGTCTGAGCGAGCGGTCAGCGGGATATCCGACGCCGAGAAGGTAGGCGACCAAGTGGTCATCGGGGACACCCAGGATGGCGCGTGCCTTTTCCTGATCCCCCACCGACGAATGGCCGGTGCCGATGCCCAAGTCGGTGGCCGCGATCATCATCGCCATCGTCGCCTGACCGACGTCGTACTGGTCTGTCACCCTCCTGCGATCACTCGGCGGTACTGGCACGATCAACGCAATCGCGGCGGCAGCCGAGGCGATATGACCGGCGCCCCGCCAGACCGTCGAGAGTTCCTGCAGCTGAGCCCGGTCGGTGACGATCACAAAGTCCCACGGCTGGCGGTTTTTCGCAGACGGCGCCCGCCATCCGGCCTCGGCGATACGGTTCAGGTCGGCTTCTGAAACCGGCTCTGGCCGGTACTGCCGCACATTGCGCCGGGCACGGATCGCATCCCAGGCTTCCATCTCATCTCTCCCTCGTGCGCGCCCATCGTCAGGCCTGCTTCAGAGCCTCGAGCGCCAGCGTGATCGTGACCTTGTCGCCGACCATGGTGCCACCACCTTCGAGCGGCATCTCGGCGCCGACTCCGAAATCCTTGCGGCTTAGCACAACAGAGGCCTCGAATCCGGCGACTTCACCACGTCCCATGCCGGGGTTAACGCCGTTGAACTCCAGCGTCATCGCGACCGGCTTGGTGACGCCCTTGAGCGTGAAATCGCCTTCGAGCACGTAGGCGTCCCCGTCGGCCCGCACCGCGGTGGACACGAACCTCGCGGTCGGGAACTGGGCGACGTCGAAGAAATCGGCGGCCTTGACGTGCGCGTCACGCTGCTCGTTGCCGGTGTCGATCGAGTTGACGGCGACCTCGGCGGTGACGGACGGAGTGCCGTCTTCGGCGACCGTGATCGCGCCGCTGAACTGGTCGAATCTGCCGTGAATCTTGCCGACCATCAGATGGCGCACCGAGAAATTGATCGAGGAGTGGACCGGGTCGATCGCCCACGTCCCGGCGCTGAGCGTTTGCGCACTAACGGCTGCGGTCATGCTGATTCTCCTTATGGTCGAGTCCGACTACCCAGATGTCACACCTAACCGGACCATAGTCCGGATTATTCCCTTCAGCACCTGCCCAGCCTGACCGACGGGGACCCCGCATCACTCGCGGCGGCTTCCCACCGCGAAGCCGGTGCACCACCACCGCCTAGGTCTCCCGAGGATAGATGTTTTCGCCGCCGCGAATGATCACGTGCTTGGCCCCGGCTCAGGCGAGCCACACGGGATTTGTCAACGCGACCATCGCGCCGAGCCGGCGCCGCTGCGCTTCTCGTACCTCCAGTCGCGCGAAGCGCGCCGAAGCGGCGTTGAGTTCCCATCGCAACCGGGCCCGCGCTGACCGGCCCACCGTCACCCGTCCCGCGCAGCCCGCCGCGGTGATCAGGGCGGCGTTTGTGCCAGGAGCTCCGCTGATCACGGCGGTGACCGTCACTGGCGTGTCGGGCGGCACCCGCAGTGTCTGCCCGGGACCGGCCTCGTCGGCGGCGCCGCTGGTCGGGCAGGACGCGGTCAGCTCCAGCGCGACAGCCCGCGACCGGGCAATGTACGAACGGCCGCAGCGCAGCCCATCGACGAGCGCGGGTATCGACAGTTCACGCGCGTGCACGGCCGTCTGCGGCGACCCGACCGGCTGGTGTTTGCCGTGCGAGTCGCTGCCGCCGACCGCCACGACGCGTCGACCTTGCCGCAGTAGCCGCTGCCAAATGCGAAGCGACAGTTCATCATCGAGGCTCCACCGGCCGTTCCATACCTCGAGCGCGTCCACGTGGGCAAAACCGAACTCCCACGCCGATCCCGGCAGCGGCAAGGCGGGATGGGCGGCGACCACCAAGCCGCCGGCTTCGCGGACTTCAGCGGCGAAGCGCGGGAACACCCCATCGCATGGCGCGTATCGCCAGTCGACCCAGGCGTGCGGTGACAGGCCGACAGCAAGCCAGTGCCCGTGCCGGGTGGTGACCTCCTCGCCGGGAACAACCAGCAGCGCTCCGGTGCGGCATGCGGACCACACCCGGTTGGCGGCGTTAGTGTTGTGGTCGGTGCAGACGATGAAGTCCAGCCCGCTGGCGTGCGCGGCCGACACCAGTTCACCGGGGTGGCGCTCGCCGTCGGAGTGAACGGTGTGCAGATGCAGGTCCCCGCGATACCAGCGCGCACCGCAGACCGACGGGGGCGGAAACGTGCTCACCGAGCCGCGTTCCGCGGCGGGCTGCCGGCGTTCCATGGTGACGCGCACCTGCCAAGCCATCCCCCAAGGGCTCACGACCACCGGACCGAGGGCCACGGCCCATACACCCGGCTCGATAGGGCCTGCCAAATAGCCCGGGGTGGCATACGTGCTGGAGATCACAAAGCCGTCGCGGGCTCCGCCCGACCAGCCCCGAAACCCAGCTGCATTACCCAAGCCGTAGCCGGCCGGACCAAAGACGCCCAGATCCAACACGTTTCGGAGCAGCCCGCCCACGGCGAAGTCCTCATGAGAGGTGGCAACTCGGATTCGCTGCACGCCCGCCGGCACATCGAACGGCAGGTAAGCCCACCGGTAGATGCCAAACCCAAACCGCCCTGAAAACGCTACCTCGATCGCCTCGCCCTCGCGCCGCTCGGTGATCGCACCGGGCGCGACCATCGCGATGCTCACGGCTGTCCTCCCCTATCGGTACAGTCCACAGCATCCGGCACGAAGGAGTAACCACCCGTTACATCGACACGAACACCTGCGGTCGGGCCGCTGTAGCGTTGATGAGTCTGTGGCAGACGGTTCTGCCATCTCCGCTCGAACCGGCCATCACTGTCGGTGTGGCCGCCTATGGTGGCCCGCGATGACGCTTCATCTGCACCGTGCCGAGCGCACCGACCTGCTTGCCGACGGGCTGGGCGCGCTGCTGGCCGACTCGCTGCCTGACCCGTTCGCCGAGGAGCTGGTGCTGGTGCCGGCACGCGGAGTGGAGCGGTGGCTCAGCCAACGACTCTCGCACGTCCTCGGGTGCGGCCGCGGCGGCGACGGGGTGTGCGCCGGAGTGGCGTTCCGGAGCCCGCAGTCGTTGATTGCCGAGATCACCGGCACGGTGGACGACGACCCCTGGTCGCCCGACGCGATGACGTGGCCGCTGCTGGAGGTCATCGACTGCAGCCTCGACGAGCCGTGGTGCCGCACGCTGGCAGCGCATTTGGGCCGTGGCCTGCCCGACCTGGAAGCCGAGTTGCGCCGCGGCCGGCGGTATTCGGTGGCACGCCGGCTGGCCGGGTTGTTCGCCTCGTACGCCAGGCAGCGTCCGCGGCTGCTGGCCGACTGGCTGGACGGCGGTGCCACAGACCTCGACGTCGACCTGGCCTGGCAGCCGGAACTCTGGCGAGCGCTGGCCGGGCGCATCCAAGCCGATCCCCCGCACGTCCGTCACGAGAAAACCGCGGCCCGATTGTGCGAGGGTCCGGCGGATTTGCCGCAAAGGCTGTCGCTGTTCGGGCACACCCGGCTGGCGTGCACCGACATCGA
Organism: Mycobacterium sp.; assembly: GCA_035625875.1. Taxonomy (GTDB): domain Bacteria; phylum Actinomycetota; class Actinomycetes; order Mycobacteriales; family Mycobacteriaceae; genus Mycobacterium. The sequence goes on from DASPOT010000215.1 coordinate 5,787, forward strand.
ACTGCTGCAAGCGCTGGCCACTCACCACGACCTGCACCTGTGGCTGCCGCACCCCAGCGACGAGCTGTGGCGGGCGCTCAACGACGTCCACGGCGCGATGCCGCGCCGTGACGACACCAGCCGGCGCGCGGCGAGGCACCCGCTCCTGGAAACGCTGGGACGCGATCTGCGCGAGCTGCAACGGGCGCTCCCCGCGAGCCGAGCCACCGACGAATTCATCGGCGGCGCATCCAAACCCGACACGCTGATGGGCTGGCTGCAATCCGACATCGCCGCCAACGCGGTACGGCCAGAGGGCCGCCACCTCAAACCCGACGACCGCTCGGTGCAGGTACACAGCTGCCACGGCCCGGCCCGACAGATCGACGTGCTCCGTGAAGTCCTGCTGGGACTCCTGCAAGACGACCCGACGCTGGAGCCCCGCGACATCGTGGTGATGTGCCCGGACATCGAGACCTATGCGCCGTTGATCGTCGCCGGGTTCGGGCTCGGCGAGACCGCGGGTGACAGCCATCCGGCGCACCGATTAAGGGTCAGGCTCGCCGACCGATCCCTGACGCAGACCAACCCACTGCTCGGTGTGGCCGCCGAGTTGCTGAGCCTCGCGGGCAGTCGCGCGACCGCCAGCCAGGTGCTCAATCTCGCCCAAGCCGCGCCGGTGCGAGCCCGGTTCGGATTTACCGACGACGACCTCGACGCGATCACCGACTGGGTCCGCGAAGCGAACATCCGGTGGGGCTTCGACCCCCAGCACCGCGAGCCGTACGGCCTGGACCACATCATCCACAACACCTGGCGGTTCGGGCTGGACCGCATCCTCACCGGCGTCGCTATGTCCGACGACTCGCGGGCGTGGCTGGGCACCGCGCTGCCGCTCGACGACGTCGGCAGCGACAAGGTGGAGCTGGCCGGGCGGCTGGCCGAATACGTCGAGCGGCTCCATCGCGTCGTCGAAAGGCTCAGCGGTGCAAAGCCATTGATCGAGTGGCTGGACGCGTTGACCGACGGAGTCGGCCTACTCACCCGCTCCGACGATGCCTGGCAGCAAGCGCAGCTGCAGCGAGAGTTCACCAGCGTTATCGAGCAAGCCGGCTCACGCATCACGACCCTGCTGCGGCTGCCCGACATAGGCGCGCTGCTGTCCACTCACTTGGCAGGACGCCCCACCCGCGCCAACTTCCGCACCGGCACGCTCACCGTGTGCACCATGGTGCCGATGCGCTCGGTACCGCATCGGGTGGTGTGCCTGGTGGGGCTCGACGACGGGGTGTTCCCGCGGCTGAACATCCCCGACGGCGACGACGTGCTGGCGCGGGTGCCGATGACCGGTGAGCGTGACATTCGTTCCGAAGACCGGCAATTGCTCCTGGACGCGGTGTGCGCGGCCACCGAAACTCTGGTGATCACCTACACCGGCGCCGACGAGCACACCGGGCAACCTCGCCCGCCCGCCGTGCCGCTCGCGGAGCTGCTGGACGTGCTGGACCAGACGACCGAAGCACGGGTGCGCGAGCGAATCCTCATCCAGCACCCGTTGCAGCCGTTCGACCGCAAGAACGTCACACCCGGCGCGCTAGTGCCCGGCAAATCGTTCACCTTCGACCCGACCGCGCTGGCCGCGGCAGAAGCTGCCAGCGGGAAACGCTGCGCGCCAGGAGCTTTCATCACCAATCCGCTGCCAGTGCTATCCGCAACCGACGTGACACTGGTCGACCTGCTCGACTTCTTCAAAGACCCGGTCAAAGGATTCTTCCGGGCCCTCGACTACACGCTGCCGTGGGACGTGGACGGGATCAGCGACGCGATGCCGGTCGAGATCGACCCGCTGGAAGCGTGGATCGTCGGCGACCGGATGCTGCACGACATGCTGCGCGGCATGGATCTCAAGACCGTGGCCGAGGTTGAATGGCGCCGCGGCACCCTGCCACCGGAACTGCTGGGCTGGCGCAAAGCCAAGGAGATCCGCCGCAGTGCCGACCAACTGGCAACTACCGCCCGGCGCTACCAACAGGTGGATCCGTCAGCCCACGACATCGCCGTCGACCTGGGCGACGGCCGCCGCGTCACCGGCACCGTGAACCAAGTGTTCGACGACCGGATCGTCGAAGTCACTTACTCGAGGCTTGCACCCAAACACAAGCTCCACGCGTGGATTTCGCTGGTCGCCCTTGCTGCCGGCAACCCGGATCGTGACTGGACGGCTGTCTGCGTCGGGCGTGGCAGCAAAGACGCCATCGAGGTGTGCTGCTTGGGCACGCCACCCGATGCGCCGGCTGTACTAACCGATTTGGTCATGCTGTTCGACGCTGGACGCCGTGAGCCGCTGCCGCTGCCCCTCAAGACATCCTACGCCTGGGCGGAAAGGCGTTACCGTGCAAAGGATCCGGTGAAATACGCTCGCAGTAAATGGGAGACCAACAACTTTCACGACGGTGAAGACGCCGAGCGTGCGCACGTGCGGGTATGGGGGCGTAAGGCCCCGTTCGCGGTGCTGCTCGGCCCGCCCAACCCGGGCCAGGAGATGGGGACGTGGGGGAACCTCCCGCCTGCGGGGGAAGGCACCCGGCTGGGCGCGCTCGCCGCCCGGTTGTGGCTGCCGGTGCTGGCCGCCGAACGGAAGCCCGGCTGATGGACCGGTTCAACCTGTTGGGTCCGTTGCCCAAAGAGGGCTCCACCAGTGTGCTGGAGGCCAGTGCCGGCACCGGTAAGACGTTCGCGCTGGCCGGCCTGGTCACTCGCTATCTGGCCGAAACCGACACGACGCTCGACGACATGCTGCTGATCACGTTCAACCGCGCAGCCAGCCGCGAGTTGCGGGAGCGAGTGCGCAGCCAAATCTTCGAGGCGGTCGCCGCACTTGAAGATCGCGTGCCACCCGGCAACGAGCTCGTCGAGCATCTGATGCGCGGCAGCCACGGCGAGCGCGCCTTGAGGCGGACACGGCTACGTGACGCGCTGGCGAACTTTGATGCGGCCACGATTGCCACGACGCACGAGTTCTGCGGATCGGTGCTGAGATCGCTTGGCGTCGCCGGTGATACCGCCTCCGACGTCAAGCTGCAAGAGAGTTTGGACGACCTGGTCACCGAAATCGTCGACGACCTTTACCTTGCGCAGTTTGGGCGCCAGGAAGACGATCCGCTGCTGACGTATGAGCAGGCGCTCACCCTTGCACGCAAAGTCGTGAATGATCCCTGCGCACAATGGCGGCCGCTCGATCCCGACCCGGACAGCGAGGCCGGAGTCCGGCGGCGCTTTGCCACCGACGTGGTCGACGAACTCGAACGCCGCAAGCGCCGGCTGCGCATCCTGGGCTTCGACGACCTGCTGACCCGGCTGGCGAAGGCCCTTGAAGCACAAGACTCCCCGGCCCGCAGCCGAATGCGAGGACGCTGGCAGATCGTGCTGGTCGACGAGTTTCAAGATACCGACCCCATCCAGTGGCGGGTACTCGAGCGGGCGTTCAGCGGCCACTCGACGCTGATCCTGATCGGCGACCCGAAGCAGGCCATCTACGGTTTCCGGGGCGGCGACATCCACACCTACCTGAAGGCGGTCCACGCGGCCAATGGCCGCTACACGCTGGGTGTCAACTGGCGCAGCGACCGGGCGCTCGTCGACAGCCTGCAAACCGTGCTGCGCGGCGCGGCGCTGGGCCACCGCGAGATCGTCGTCCACGACATCGCCGCCCACCACGACGGACACCGGCTGGCCGGAGCGCCCCACAACGCGCCGTTTCGACTGCGCGTCGTCAAACGGCTCACCCTTGGCTATGACGGCACCGACACTGTTCCGATCGACAGGCTGCGCAGCCACATTCCCGCCGACCTAGCCGCCGACATCGGAGCGCTGCTCGCGAACGGGGCCACCTATGACGGTCGTCCTGTTGGCGCCGGCGACGTCGCCGTGATCGTCGAACGGCACAAAGATGCGCGGGCGTGCCGGGATGCGTTGGCTAAGGCGGGTATTCAGGCGGTCTACACCGGTGACACCGAGGTGTTCGAGTCGCATGCCGCTAAAGATTGGCTGTGCCTATTGGAGGCGTTCGACGCGCCGCACCGCAGCGGCCTGGTCCGTGCCGCCGCGTGCACGATGTTCTTCGGCGAAACCGCGGAAACCCTTGCCGTCGAGGGCGATACGCTGACCGACCGGGTGGCGGGCATGCTGCGGGAGTGGGCCAACCACGCCCGCCAGCGCGGGATGGCTGCGGTGTACGAGGCCGCGCAGCTGGGCGGCATGGGCCGTCGGGTACTCACCCAATGGGGCGGCGAGCGGCACATGACCGATCTGGCGCACATCGCGCAGCTGCTGCACGAGACCGCGCATCGGGAGCACTATGGCTTACCGGCGCTGCGGGATTGGTTGCGGCGGCAGTGCGACGAGCGCACCGCCGAGGCCGAACGCAACCGCCGTCTGGAAAGCGACGCCGCCGCGGTGCAGATCATGACGGTGTTCGTGGCAAAGGGTCTGCAGTTTCCGATCGTGTACCTGCCGTTCGCGTTCAACCGCAATGTCCGCAAAGACGACATCCTGCTCTATCACGACGAGGACGAAACCCGCTGCCTGCACATCGGCGGCAAGGCCAGCACCGATCGTCGCCATGTCGAGGATCTGCACCGGACCGAAATAGCCCGCGACAACATCCGGCTCACCTATGTCGCGCTAACCCGGGCGCAGTCGCAGGTGGTGGCGTGGTGGGCGCCGTCGTGGGATGAGCCGAACGGCGGGCTGTCGCGGCTGTTGCGCGGCCGCGGCATCGGTGCGGCCGAGGTGCCCGACAGGTGCGAACGGGGCATCAGCGACGAGGACGCGTGGGCGGTGTTGAAGCGGTGGGAGGCCGCTGGCGGGCCATCACTGGAGGAATCGGTGATCGTCTCCCCCGCCCTTGCGCAAAACCTGTCCCCACCAACCGGTTTCGCGGTGCGCCACTTCCACCGTGAGATCGACACCACCTGGCGGCGGACGTCGTACTCGGCGCTGGTGCGTCGCGCGGAAGCGGTCGGCGTGGCCAGCGAGCCGGAGGTAGACGCGCGCGACGACGAGGTGGAGGCGGTCGTCGTCACCGCGCCCAGTCCCGACCACGACCTCGCCTCACCGCTGGCGGGAATGCCGGCCGGTACGGCGTTCGGCTCGCTGGTGCACGCGGTGCTGGAGACGGCCGACCCCAGTGTTTCCGATTTGGCCGCGGACCTGGAGAAGCAGGTGCGACGGCACTTAGCGTGGTGGCCGGTAGACGCCGACGACGCCGAGCTGGCCGCCGCGCTGGTGCCGATGCACGACACACCGCTGGGACCATTGACCGGCGGCTTGACCTTGCGGCGGATCGGTCTGCGGGATCGCCTGCGGGAACTAGACTTCGAGATCCCGCTGGCCGGCGGCGACATGCGCCGGTCTGCGCCGATTGTGTCGGTGTCCGACGTAGGTGAGCTGCTGCGGGTGCACCTGCGCGCCGACGACCCGCTGGCGCCCTACGCTGACCGGCTGATGTCGGCGGGGTTGGGTGGCCAGTCACTGCGCGGATACCTGGCGGGGTCGATCGACGCGGTGCTGCGCTTGCCCGACGCGCGCTATCTGGTGGTGGATTACAAGACCAACCACCTCGGCGACACCGCAGCCGATTACAGCCGCATGCGGTTGGTGGAGGCCATGCGGCATTCGGACTACCCGCTGCAGGCGCTGCTGTATACCGTTGTGCTGCACCGGTTTCTGCGGTGGCGGGTGTCGGGCTACGAGCCGGCACGGCATCTCGGTGGGGTGTTGTATCTGTTCGTGCGGGGCATGTGTGGGCCCGACACGCCGGTGGTCGAGGGGCATCCGTGCGGGGTGTTCAGCTGGCAGCCGCCGGCCGAGCTGGTGATGGCGCTCTCGGATCTGCTCGACGAAGGGAGGCGAGCGGCGTGACGGTCACCGACGTGGAGGTCGCCATCGGCGCGAGCGGATTGCTGCAGACCTTCAACGAGGCCGGGGTACTGGATGTCTCGGATGTGCATGTGGCGAACCGGATTTGCGCGCTCGGCAACGAGCCCGACGAGCGGGTGGCGTTGGCAGTGGCGCTTCTGGTGCGCGCGCTGCGGGGCGGGTCGGTGTGTGTCGACCTGGCGACAATCGCTTTGACAGTCGGCGCCGAGGAGGTGCCTTGGCCCGAGCCGGTTGAGTGGCTGGCAGCGGTGCGGGCGAGCACGTTGCTCCGTGAGCATGCCGTCCTGCATCTCTATGACGACCGGCTGCTCTACCTCGACCGGTACTGGCGCGAGGAAAAGCAGGTGTGCGACGACCTGCTCGCGTTGCTGGTGTCCAGGCCGACAGTCAAAGTGCCCGCCTTCGAGCGACTTTTCCCGCCCGGCTTTGACGAGCAGCGGCAGGCGGCGGAAATTGCGCTGTCGCAAGCGGTCACGGTGCTGACCGGCGGTCCGGGCACCGGGAAGACGACCACGGTCGCCCGGTTGCTTGCGCTGCTGGCCGAGCAGGCAGAGTTGTCGGGTTTGGCGCGACCGCGGACTGCGTTGGCGGCGCCGACGGGCAAGGCGGCGGCACGGCTGCAGGAAGCGGTGCAGCATGAGGTGGCCAAGCTCGACACGGCCGATCGGACGCGGCTGGGTGAGCTGCAGGCGATGACGCTGCATCGGCTGCTGGGCAGCCGGCCGGACACGTCGTCACGGTTTCGGCGCGATCGCGGGAATCGGTTGCCACACGACGTGATTGTGGTCGACGAAACGTCGATGGTGTCGCTGACCATGATGGCGCGGCTGCTGGAGGCGGTGCGCCCAGATGCCCGGCTGGTCCTGGTCGGCGACGCCGATCAGCTCGCGTCGGTGGAAGCCGGTGCGGTGCTGGCGGACTTGGTGGACGGGCTTTCGGCGCGCGCCGACGCACAGGTGGCGGCGCTGAGGACGTCGCACCGGTTCGGGGAGGCGATCGGTTTTCTTGCCAAGGCGATCCGGGTCGGCGACGCGGATCGTGCACTGGCGTTGTTGCGGTCGGGCGACGAGCATATCGAGTTCATCGAGGACGACGACGCGACCGATCGGATGCGATCAATCCTGCTGCCGCACACGCTTCGGTTGCGGCAGGCAGCGGTATTAGGAGCCGCCGAGGAGGCGTTGGCGACGCTGGACGAGCATCGGCTGCTGTGCGCGCACCGGGAGGGGCCTTTTGGAGTGCGTCACTGGAACCGGCAGGCGGAGATGTGGCTTTGTGAAGAGACGGGTCAGCCACCGTGGTCGGAGTGGTACGCGGGGCGGCCGCTGCTGGTGACGGCGAACGACTACGGGCTACGTGTCTACAACGGCGACACCGGCGTGGTAGTGGCCGGCCCCGACGGCCTGCGGGCTCTCATCGCAGGGGGGACCGGGTCGCTTGACTTTGCGACGAGCCGCCTCGGCGAGGTCGAAACCATGCATGCGATGACGATCCACAAATCCCAGGGCAGCCAAGCCGACGCGGTGACAGTGCTGCTTCCGTCGGAGGATTCGCGGTTGTTGACCCGTGAGCTCTTCTACACCGCGGTGACGCGGGCCAAGCGAAAGGTGCGCGTGGTCGGGTCAGAGGCTTCCGTGCGGGCTGCGATCGGGCGCCGGGCGGTGCGGGCGAGCGGGTTAGCGCAGCGGCTGCAGGAGTGACGGCCCAACCGCGCACCCCAGCCTGCTTTTCCGCCCGATAACCCATCGCGGCCTCGCCATCCTCAATGTTGGCGTGAAGCGTCTCGTCGGAGCTTGCCAAAGCGAGTTCCAATTTAAGAGAAACCAAACCCGCAGCTCGCATCCGCGCGTCTTGCCACGGTCCCGAAAACGTTCGGTTAACAACGTCTCGATAGGCACGTGCGGGCCGCCCCTGCCGCCGACTCGAGCATCACCACCATGCATCCGCGTTAATTTTGCGTTGGAGGTACCAGGAGAAGTAGCCGCGCTATCTGCGTTGCAGATCGCGGCGCCGCCAATCGTGCCCGTCTATGACGCCTCGGCAGGAGGCGGTGTTGCAACGGCAGGTCATCTGTCCGTCGTGGTCGTCGAACAGCGCGTAGTCCGTGGTGAGTTCCTCACCGGCAGCCACGGGACGCATGGTGTCCCCTTGAGGACTTTCGCGCTGACCCACGATGAAACCACGTACCGAAGCTAGGTTGCCCGATTATTGGGTTGGGCCGTATCGGCAGATATAGCACTGCTTCGACAGTTCCTCCCGCACAAGCCCTGCGAGCCCGGCCAGCCATGGCGGCGCAGCCGTCCGACGGCCACGTCCACAGGAGACACGACTTACCTGAGAAGACCCGGCGGGTCGCGACCTGTCTCGAATCATCTAGAGATTCGAGGTCGATCAGATCTTGTCCCATGTGATCAGCCCTTGCGGTGCACAATCGAATGCACGTTGGGTTGGTATCGATGAGGTCGGCTGTGGGTGCAGGCCTGGGTCAGATTGAGGTTTTGATAAGTCCCGGTGGCCTGGAAGATGACTCGGCGTCCGATCTCGACGGCATGGTCGGCGAAGCGTTCGTAGTAGCGGCCGAGCAGGGCGACATCGACGGCGGCGGCAATGCCGTGTTTCCATTCCCGGTCCATCAGCAGACTCAACAGCTGACGGTGGAGGTCGTCCATGGCGTCGTCGTCGTGGCGCAATTGGGCGGCCTTGCGTGGATCACCGGATTGCACAACGTCTTTGGCGTTATTGCCGAGATCGACAGCGATGCGGCCCATTTCGGCGAAGTAGCCGTTGACCTCCCCGGGTAACGCGAAGCTGCTCAACGGCAAGCCCATTGGATAGGGCGAGGATAGTAACCGCGAGGGTGCTCGGCGGCAGTGGCAAGTCGATGCCGCGCGCGTCGGCGTGCTGCTGGATGGTTTGAGCGATGATGTCGCGTGCGCGGCGGCGTTGATCGGCTAGTGATTGGCGCAGGGCCGGTGGCCGCCGCAGTGAGACGGCCACCGGCGCAGCGGTTGTCCTTCCTGTTCAGCCGTTACGGGATGAGGCCCACGAGACTGCTTGCGATGGTTGAGGCCGCATCCGCGAGGACTTCGAATTCGAAAGCGCCTACCAGCGTGACCAGTCCCGTGTCAGCCGCGATCGGCAAACCGATTGCGTCAATGGGGTTAGAGAGGTTGTCCAGGAAGAGGCTGACGTCATATGCCGGGACACTGGTTAACAGAGCATTAGCGAAATCTGCCGTCGGAAGAAAAGTGCCATAGGCCGTCGAAACCGCACCTGAGAGCGTGTTAACCGCATTGACGAAGTCGGTGACCAACGAGGCGGGATCACTGGCAGTAGCCGACAATGCCGCCAACGGGTCGGCCAACGCGCTCGCCGTCCCCGACGAGGGATCCAGCAGCGAAGTGAGCGAGCCGAGCGACAGCGTCACCGGGTCCGGTCCGGTACCGGTGAAATCGCCGATGAAGTTCTGGATGCCCTGCTCGGTTCCACTTGCCAGAAGCCCGGGAAGCATTTCGAAATCACTGATGGGCGGGAACAGCCCGAATGTGGTGGGTATATTGGCGGCGCTGGTCGAATAGCCATAGAGCGGGTCGCCAAAACCCAGGTTCACCAGATACGTCAGGTCCGGCTGCAGCAGGTCGGCGATTGGGTTCCCAATCATGGGGATCGCACGCAGCGGATCCAACAGCGGCAGGTCGGTGGTGGGGATCATGTAGTAGGTGGTGAGGGTGGGTCCCGAGGTAGGCAATGTAAACGCCGTAGCAACATCCGCGGACGTGTACGTGTGCGCATATTCGATACCCAAAAAGGCGTTGAGGTCGCACAAGAAATTGATCGGGTACTGGCAGAAGTCGGCGAAGCCGTCGTATTCGTGCGTGTAAATCGCGGTCGGGAAGTCGTCGGCCGGGGTCGCGCCGTAAAACGTCAGACCCAGACTCGCGACTTGCAGGCCCTCGAAGCGCTCGAGCAGCCCGCCGTTGGGATTCATCTCGTCACCGATCAGCACGAAAGATGCGGGCAATCTACTCGGCGTGCCGGCGGGATCGAGCTGCTCCATTTCCAGCGAGGCAATATCGGCGCTTTGGGAAACACCCAAAACGCCGACCGGGGTTCCGGCGGCGAGTTTCGGAGCGACCGTGTCGTTCAGGATCGTGACGCCCTCGCTCACCGACTGGTCAAAGGTCAGGGACTTCGTACCGGTGAGCGGATACAAACTCCTCGGGCGTGAAGAGGGCTACCGGGGTGGTTCCCGGCAAATTGGCTTGGATGTATGCGTTAGCGGCGGTCACATAGCTCTCGCTCTCGGTAGGTATCGGCAGGCCGGTGGCTCCCATGAGCTCCGTCACCGACGGCACTGGGTCGGCGATCGGCGTCTCCCCGTACGCGAACGCCAAGTTCATCATCGACGTCAGCGCCAATAAACCGGAACCGGCACTCGCCACCAGCCCCAAACCCAGCCAACGAAGCTTACGGCCCGACATTGCGACCTCCCTAAAGCGGTGACCTTGGACGAGCGGTTATGTGGCTATGATTCGCGCGAGCCCTGTCCGCCGTGCGACGGTCGCCGCGCGCAGGCTTCCCTTCGCGAAGCGTTCAACTCGTGCGCGCATGTCGTCGCGATAGAAGGCGTTCCTTGCACCGTCGTTTACCACGGAGGGCATCGTCTCACTTCGCGCCGACACGTTTAGCCAATTCCGCCGCTCGTGGCTTCGGTAGCGGATTACCGATCGGCAAGAACCGGCCCTTGCGGGGCCGCTCCACCGGCGCGTGTCTCACCTCTAGAATTGGGGGTGATCGGTTCCTAATCGCAGGATGTCAAGCGACGTCGAGCTGGGTACTGCGCCGACGCGCCGACGGGGACGCAAGCTTTTGGGTCAAGCCGCTGCCGCTGAGGTTTGCGGCCAACGCCAAATACTTCGGATAACGCATTGCGAAGCGCTGCTTGCTTCCACAGGAACACTCCGGTGAGCGCGACGGCCGGGATGACAAGCACTTGAAGCCATATTTGTAGCGGCGCGGCGATAGTGGCTGGGGCGTACACCATTCTGCGCCGCGTCGCTGCCTGTAATCAGCGACCGCCGCGATGGCGAGGATTGGGGCCTGGCTCTTGTTGGGCTGGATCCGAGACGAGTTCGCGGAACTTGGACATCAGTTCGTCGAGTAGGGCCAGCGCCGCTGTGCGTGTGTGTGGTGGATCGTTGGACCGCGCGATCTCAAAGGA
>DASPOT010000216.1:0-4531 GCA_035625875.1 Mycobacterium sp.
TCCTTTGAGATCGCGCGGTCCAACGATCCACCACACACACGCACAGCGGCGCTGGCCCTACTCGACGAACTGATGTCCAAGTTCCGCGAACTCGTCTCGGATCCAGCCCAACAAGAGCCAGGCCCCAATCCTCGCCATCGCCGCGGTCGCTGACAACAGGCAGCGACGCGGCGCGGAACGGTGGCGTGCCCGCGATCGCATAGGTCAGCGGCGCCACCACGCCGGCCACACCCACGAGGCATCGAGCTTGCTGGCATCGCCAGCAGCGGTCGAACCCGTCCACCGGGGCGGCGCAGACCGGCAGGTGATCTTCGGTTCGCGGATCACGTTGTGCCGATACCCGCCGACGGCGTGAAACCAGCGCCCGGCGCACTGCGCGGTGTCGCCGAGCCGTAGCGGCTCCAGCGCCGACATCGACATCACAGGCCACCTCATCGACACTGCCCAGCACCGCCGCGGTGCTGGCGGCCACGTAAACCCCCGGCCGGTGCGACAATTCGCGACCCCATCGGGTCGAGGCGACGACCACGTCGGTAACAATCAGCGGCCGCCCGTGGGCCGGCGCGTAGCGGGCGTGCACGCGCGAGCCGCTGCGCTCGCCGGCCGCCACGATCACCGACGCCCGGGAGAGCCCCGCCATCGTCGCGTTGCGCAGCGCCAAGGTGTGCTGGTCTGGTGGGCGGCAGGAACTGCGGCACCAACGCGCCCGCGGCGCCGACGCGCTCATGCAGGGCGCGGTTGGTCTCGGGATAGACGCCGGTGATGCTGGTGCCGAGCACCCCGATGGGGCGGCCCCCGGCGGCCAGGGTGGCTTGGTGGGCGGCGGTGTCGACCCCGGTGGCCAGACCGGACATAACGGCGAACCCCCGCTCGACGAGTCCGCGGGCGATAGCTGTGGCCTTCTCCTGACCGCGCACCGACGCCGCGCGGGACCCGACCACCGATACGCCGACCTCCTCGGCGTGAGGCTCTCCCTTCACGAACACTACGGGCGGGATCTGCTGAACCCGACTCAGCTGCACCGGATATCGCCGGTCGAGCACCGTCAGCAGGTCGAAGCCGGCGGCCCGCCATCCTTCCAGCCGGTCTCGGGCGCGCACCAGCGCGCCGTCGGACTCGCCCGGGCCGTCGAGGGTGAGCGGATGCCACTCGTTCCACACCGCGAGCGCCGACCCTCGCCGCACAACCTCCGCCGCGATGGCCGACCAGCTCGTGTACAGCCGCCGCGGGTCGGCGGCAGTCGGCTCCCCCAGCAGGGCTACAAGAGCTACCCGCTCCTGCTCGCCCGTGCGTCGTGCGTCGTCCATGCGCGGCACCCTAGAACGACCGACCGACACACCGCCGCCGGCTCACCGTCGACAGAGAGCAACGCCCCGCCCCGCTGCCACAAGCGGGTCGCGAAGATCCACCTCAGCCCGATGGTTCTGGGCTGATGAGCTTGGTGAGGTTGCCGGCGGCATGAAACAGCAGGTTATTCGATGTCCTCACCGCGCACGCCGCCACCAACGGTTTGTGTGCATTCGTGGCATGCGGCCACGTATGCCGCATACCGCGGCGGCCAGTTCCGGCAGTTGTCAAACACCAACAACCGAACGCGGCCCTCCAACGCAGCGGCCACCGACTCGCTCACGGTCTTGCCCGGCTGCTGGGTGATGCCCAGCACTGCGGCGACCGCGTCGGGCACTGCCGCCCGATCTGTGACCGCAGCCAGTTCGAAAACCCAGACGCCGTCGGGGAATTCATCGGCCAGATGCGAGGCGACTTCGGTTGCCAGGCGGATCTTGCCGACCCACCAACCCCGGTCAATGTCACCAATCGATGTGCTCGCACCGCCGCTTCCAGATCGACACGCTCGACTCGCGGCTCATGAAGCTGGTGACCGCTGGCCGCAGAATCCCCGTCCATTCGCGCAGCGTTTGGGCTAACGGTGACAGCGACGGCACCAGCACCAGCGTCTGTTCTGCGGCGAGCTTCTCTTTGATGAACAACGCGGTCAGCGTCTTGCCCGTGCCGCACGCCATGATCAACTGGCCGCGACCAGCTTGGTCAAAGCCCTTCACTACCTCGTTCATCGGTTCGAGTTGATGAGGCCAGGGTGGCTTCGGTGGCAGCGGCCGGGCACGCAAATCGGACGGCGATGCGGGCCAGTCGACCTCGGCGGCTTCAAGATCGCCGCGAAGCAGGCAGCTCGCCGGCTTCTCCTGCCCCTCATTAGTGTGTTTTGCTTTGGGCTCAATGAGGTTGGTAGTCGCGATCAACAGTCGGAACGAGAACACAGCCCGCGCCGACTCGGACAGGAATGTGTCCACGTCATGCTTGGTGATCGAGTAGGCGGTGTCATACGCCTTGGCCTGGCGAGGATCAGCGACCGCGTGTCGCGAACGCGTTCTCGACACAATGCCCTGCGTAAACAGCCCGAACAGCGTGAGCTTGGGCGCTAAGGAGGCGATCGAGGGCTACACACCTCAGATAACGGTTGATGTTCTTGAAGTTCCGCTACCGGTTGGGCTATGAGCTGCTGTGCTGCGAGGTGGCCGATTCAATCTCCTGGCAGCGGTTTTGTCGGATTCCACTGGGCACCCGGGTGCCGCACCCGACAACGTTGATGAAGATCGCCAGCCGGTGCGGGGACGAGGCAGTGGCCGGATTGAATGCGGCGCTGGTGCGCATGGCTTTCGGGTTGGTTTTGTCCAGTCCGGTCGATGTGGCAACGCATCCCGTGGATTTGCAGAGCGAACGAAAAGCCCACCAGGTGGTGTTATCGGTGTTGGGCGCCGGAGCCGGCGCGCTGTTGGCGTCCTGTTTTGTCCAGTCGTAGACCAGGCGATACGTGCCATCGAGTACGGCATCGGGCGGGGAAGGGGTTGAGGCTGTGGTTGTGCTTCGGCTGATGCATGTAGCCGATGACGTAAACGGCGAGTCCCAGAGCTCCGGCGCAGACTCCGACTAGCAGCAATGTCAATGCCCGCGGCAGCGGGTGCCTGCCGGGGCGGGAATCGTCTGGGCGCCCATCGGCAGCTTGCGACCACGCCAACTCCGCGACCTCGGTCTCGGTGGTATCGGGCAGAACGGTGGTCTCGTCAGTCTCTTTTGCGATGGCAGTCGGTTCGCCATTGGTATCGGGTTCGTTCATGTCTGCCTCTGTGGTCCGCTGAAGCATCTCACGCCCTACCGACAACCGGCCCGGCCTTTCTGGTAGTCGGTGCGGTCATGGTGTCACGCTATGCTCGACGCGAAGGTCACGTTCGACGACGAAGGCCAAGCGCTTTCGACTATGTAGATCGATTGAGGGTGTATCCGACTGCCCGCACTGGCGTTGTCGGTGCCCGAAAATAGCCGGCGGCACAATTGAAGTCGCTCGGTGGTCACCGCCCCGGTACGGGCGTGTCGTCGTGGGGGAGGGTGTTGGGGTGCGGGTGATCGCGGCGGCTGTGGGTGAGGGGCTGGACTGATGGTTGGGTGGTCGGCTGGCGGTGGTGGCGCGGCCGGCTACGGGCAGTGGTTGGGGGGAGTCGACTGGTTGTGGTTGCGCCGGTGGTGGGCTGTTGCGGGGTGGTGCAAGGGGGCGGCCGGTGGGACGGTTGGCTTGGTTGCGCTGGATTCGCTGGCCGGCTTGGTTGACGACGGCGGCGCCGGCGGCGACTTCGGGAGCCACGACCGCGGCGCCGGCGTGGGCGGCGCCCGCGCCGCCGGCAGCCGCGCCGCCGGCAGTGCTGGCGGTGGGGCCGGTTGCAGGGGTCGCGGGCGTTGACGAGGGGCCGGGGGTAGGTGATGGGCGCCGTCGGCCGGAGGGGGACGGCGGTCGACCGTTGATGGGTCGCCCGGTGAGCGGCTCGTCGGGATTGGCGCCGGAGGCGGACCCGTGGTCGCCTGCGTTTGGGCGGCTGGCCGGGTCGGCGCGACCGGCGAGTTGTCTGCCGCGGTTGTAGCCGTGCTGGCCGCGCTCCTAGCCATGGCGGGCTCGCTGGCCGAGTTCGGTGACGATGTGGGTGAGTTCATCTCGGGTGTGGTCGCCGAGTTCGTGTTTG
Organism: Mycobacterium sp.; assembly: GCA_035625875.1. GTDB lineage: Bacteria > Actinomycetota > Actinomycetes > Mycobacteriales > Mycobacteriaceae > Mycobacterium. The sequence goes on from DASPOT010000216.1 coordinate 4,029, forward strand.
AGCCACCAGAACACGCCGATGGCCACTGCGGAGATGAGGGCGATCATGAACAAGCGGGCGACGGGGTGGGTCATGCCGACTTGGTCGGCGTAGCCGCCGCGGCTGGCCATTTCGAGCACGATGAGCGCAGCAAAATTAAGGCGCCTCCTCGACGACGTCACCGTCAGTCGACGCCACGCCGAATTTAGCCGGGAAAACGGCACATTCCGGATCGTCGACCTCGACAGCTTAAACTGCCACCCGAAGGGTCACGCGATCGAGCGAACTCTTACACCACGCCCATGGGCTTGGCCTTCGGCGATCTGCCGCGCGCCGCCAACGCGCCCGCGATCGATGTGCAGGCGATCGTCAGCAAGGCACCGAACATCAACGCCGACGCTTCGCCCGCGGCGAGGAGGTGTTCCTGGGTGCCGATGGTGGCCGCGGCCACTGGCACGCCGAGCTGCGCGGCCGACAGCGCCGCAAGTGTCAGCGGCTGGCCGAGCAGCCTTCCCGCGCAATGC
>DASPOT010000217.1:0-19259 GCA_035625875.1 Mycobacterium sp.
GGCGAAGAACCCACCCGAACGGGTGGTGGGCAGCCACCGTAGCTGTTGGGCAATGGTCGAGGTCGATTCCGTCACCACCGGAGCATCGGCGGGTTTAACGGAAGCCAACGTCGACCACACCGCCTCGGTCGTCAGCGGCGCGGTTGCCTCGGGGGCCACGGACGGCCGCGGGGGCTGCGCTGCCGGGACCGGCCGATCACTGCGCTCTTCAATCATGCCGACCAGCTGCTCTAAGACCAGCAGGGCATCACCGAGCAGGCTGTCGCCTACCGGCGCTGCCCCGGCCAATCCCGGATCTGAGGTGATCTGCAGCAGCTCGGTGCCTTCGGGCAGATACTCGCCGGCAACATACGGATAGTAACGAAAGACCTGTGCGCCGACCACGACCACCAGGTCATGCCCCCTTATGACATCAGTGACACCGGCAATGGTCATCGGCAGCTGCCCCTGATACAGACGGTGATCCTCGGGGAATGACGCCCGGTCGGGCAGTGGGCCGCAGTACACCGGCGCAGCAACCTTTTCCGCAAAGGCCACTCCGGCGTCCCAGGCGCCGCTGCGATCCACTTCGGGTCCGAACACCAGCAGGGGCCGCTGCGAACGGTTGATCCGTTCGGCGAAACCGCGCAACCGTTTGGCATCGGGGCTAACCCGGTGGCTCACCGTCCGCACCACCGCCGGGCCCAGTGCGGGCTTCTCCCAGTCATCGAGCGGGATCGACAAGAACACCGGTCCGGCGGGCGGCTGCAGCGCCATCGCGTAGGCGCGCATAAACGCCGCCGGCACGTCCTCGGCGCGGGCCGGCTGATAGGCCCACTTCACCCACGGCAATGGCAACAGGTTTTCGTCCTTGTTGGTCAGATATGGCTCGCATAACACCATTTCGCGGGCCTGCTGACCGGCCGTGACGATCAGCGGAACGTTGCCTTTGTAGGCTGCTACCAGGCTGCCCATCGCGTTACCTGTTCCGGCAGCGGTATGCACGTTCACTAAAGCCGGCTTGCCGGTGGACTGCGCGAACCCGTCAGCCATGGCCAGCACCGACGCCTCCTGCAATCCCAGGACATAAGTGAAGTCGTCGGGGAAGTTCTTCAAGAACGTCTGCTCAGTAGAGCCCGGGTTACCGAACACCGTCGTGAGCCCAAGCTCGCGCAGCAGGTCGTAGGTCACCTCGTGGACGGTTTTCGCGTCTGTCATCGTGCTGCCGGTCCTTCCATGGTTGTCGGTCCTTCACGACGCGGGCCACCGCGCTCGGGTAACAGCCTCGTCCAAGCTGGTCATGCTGTCCATGTCTTGCGTAACAACCGTGCCCGCCGGTCGCTATGGCCGATCACAATGTCCGACATTGCTCACAGGTTTCTTTCAGGCCCGAGCAGGATTCACAGCTCACGTTGTGCACCAGCACAGCGCCAAGCGGTACGCGTTGTCGGAGAGTCCATCGACACCGATCGCATGTCGTGTTGGAATGCTGGAACATGTACGCGATTGAAGTCGAGCAAACCGGCGGACCGGAAGTACTTTCCCGTGTCGAGAAGCCGCGGCCCTCCCCCGGGCCCGGTGAGGTGTTGATCAAAGCCGAGGCGATCGGCGTGAATTTCGTCGACACCTATTTCCGGTCGGGGCTGTATCCGCATGAACTGCCGTTCGTCCTCGGCGCCGAAGTGGCCGGCACCGTTGCAGCGGTGGGTGAGGGCGTGACCGCACTGCATGTGGGTGACAGGGTCGCGACAGCCGACGCGGTCGGCGCCTACGCCGAGTACTGTGTCGCACCAGCCGATGTCGTTGCGTCGGTGCCGGATGAGGTGGCCTCCGACGTCGCCGCGGCAGCCATCCTCAAGGGTATGACCGCCCACTTGCTGATCAAGTCGGTGTATCCGGTACAGCCCGGCGACATGGTGCTGCTGCACGCCGGGGCCGGCGGGGTGGGCCTGATCCTGACGCAGTGGGCGACCAGCCTTGGGGCCCGGGTCATCACCACCGCCTCGACCACGCACAAGGCGGAGCTGTCGCGCCGGGCCGGTGCGGTGGAGGTGCTCGACTATCCCGACGACCCCCAGCAGTTCGCGGCCACGGTTCGACAGCTCACCGGCGGCCAGGGCGTCGCCGCTGTCTACGACGGCGTGGGTAAGTCCACCTTCGACGCCAGCCTTGCCAGCCTGGCGGTGCGAGGCATGCTCGTGCTGTTCGGCGCGGCCAGCGGGCCGGTGCCCCCGGTGGACCCGCAGCGGCTCAACGCCGCCGGCTCGGTGTATCTGACCCGCCCATCGCGGCCGCATTTCATGCGTACACGTGACGAGTTCAGCTGGCGCACAAACGAACTATTCGACGCGATCGCCAGCGATACCATCACGGTGACTGTAAGTGGCCGCTACCCGCTGAAGGAAGCGGCTCAAGCCCACCGCGATCTTCAGGGCCGCAAGACCGTCGGCTCGGTCGTGCTCATGCCCTAGCTCGCACCCGGAGATGAGATCTCGGTGCGGTCCGCGATGTAGAGGTAGCCGTCCTCGTCAACGAAGCCGGTGTCGCCGCTGCAAAGCCAGCCCTCGACGATGGCGGCCGCGGTTGCCTCCGGCTGATTCCAATAGCCCTTCATCACGTTGTGGCCACGGACCTGAAGCTCTCCGATGGTGCCCACGGGCACTTCCTTGCCGCTTTCGTCGACCACCCGCATCTGCACGCCTTTTATCGGCGTGCCGACCGATCCGACCTTGCGCAGCTTGCCCGGTTGGTTGAAGCACGCCGCTGGTGCCGAATCCGATCGTCCGTATCCCTCCAATACGATGCAGCCAAACCGCTCCTCATATCGGCGGCGCGTATCCCCGGGCATCGGCGGGCCGCCGGAAATGCAGACACGCAGCGAGCTGAAGTCCAAGCCGCAGTCATCGCTTGCACCAAGCATCGCGGTGTACATCGTCGGTGCAGCCTCCATAACGCTGACATGTTCGGCGGCCACTGTTTCCAATGCCCGCCGCGGGTCGAAGCCGGGTAGCAGACCCAAGGTGGATCCCGTGCAGACGGCGGCCATCAGACCGCAGGCCAGGCCGAAGGCGTGGAACAGTGGCAAGCATCCCAGCACTACATCCTCTGGCCCGAGATCCAGCACGTTGCGCGCGATGACGGCCTGGGTGGTAACCAGATTGCCGTGCGTCAGCCGGGCGCCTTTCGGCGCACCAGTCTTGGCGAACGTGTACAGGATTACTGCGTCATCATCAGTGGCGCGACTGACCGGCCGGGGCTGCCCGGCGAAATCGCCAATCAGGTCGTCCAGCACGTCGTAGTCGAGTTCGATCGGAGATGTGCCAGCGGCCAGCGCAGCCGCGGTTGCCGCAGGCGCACAACTGGGCGCGAAGAACAGTATTCGCGCTCCGCTATCCGATAGCGCCAGCTGAACTTCACGAGCGCTTCGCAGCGGATCCAGTGGCACCACAACGGCTCCCGCGTGCAAGACGCCATAGAACGCGGCTGCAAACTCCGGCCGGTTCCCCAGCATGATCCCCACCCGATCACCAAGCTGCACGTCATGCTCGCACACGTAAGCAGCGAACCGCGCGGCCTGGTCCGCAAGCTCTGAATACGTCGTTGTGGCCCCCTCACAGCGCAGCGCGGCGGCACCCGGGTACATGTCGGCCGACTCGGTCAGATACAGACTCAGGTTGGTCATCGCACTCTCTCGGGCTGACAGCCGTGGCCTGTACCGATCATCGAATCAATTCGTGCACAATGTCGATGGCGTCGGCAACAACGACCACGGGCCGACGATGTACCGCGGAACAACATCACACCGCATGAGCGGATCTATCCTCAACCACCATCGTGGTTCTGTTACTGATCAGACGAACGCGCTGAGCCCGGTAAATGACCGCCCGACGATCAACGTGTTCATCTCCCGGGTGCCTTCGTAGGAGTAGATCGCTTCGGCGTCGGCGACGAAGCGGCCCACGTTGTGCTCCAACAGGATTCCGTTGCCGCCCGGCAGTTCCCGGGCCCAGCCCACGGTTTCGCGCATCCGCATCGTGCAAAATGCCTTGGCCAGCGAGGAATGCCGGTCCTCGGCGAGGCCTTCGTCCTGCAGTTGTGACAGCCGCACACACAGCCCATACGCGGACGTGACGTTGCCGAGCATCCGGACCAGTTCCTGCACTAGCTGGAAGCCGCCGATCGGCCGGCCGAACTGCTGTCGCGTGCGGGCGTACGCGAGGGTGTTCTCGTAGGCTCCAAGCGCACAGCCGACCGCCATCCAGGCCACCCCGGCACGTGTCATCCGCAGCACGGCCGCGGTGTCCTTGAACGAGTTGGCACGTTGCAACCTGTCGGACTCCGCAACGCGCACGTTGTCCAGCGTGATCAACCCGTTCTGCACGATGCGCAACGCGATCTTGTGCATCTGCTTCTCGACGGTGAACCCGGGCGAGGAGTTTTCCACCACAAAGCCCTTCACCTGCCCGTCGGCAACGTCCTTGGCCCAGATCACCGTGAGGTCACCGAAGGTGGCGTTGCCGATCCACTTCTTCTGCCCGTTGAGGATCCAGGTGTCCCCCTCGCGCCGCGCGGTGGTCTGCAGTCCAGCCGAGGCCCCCGAACCCACTTCCGGTTCGGTCAACCCGAAGGAGCCGATCTTGTGGTAGCTCGCCATCGCGGGCAGAAACCGTTCGCGCTGCTCGTCGGAGCCGCACAGGTAGATCGACCCCATGGCCAGTCCGGCGTGCACCCCGTTGAAGGTGGCGATCGAGCAGTCCTGACTTGGCTCACGTTTCGGGTTCTGGCGTGGCTGCGAACGGGTTGACCTTCTGTTTTGGCGTGCGGATTCGTCGGAATTTGAACACTAAAGCGGGGCCGTAAGCTGCGCTGATGGCCTTCGTGCGCACCGTGAAGACCGCATCGGGGGCGACGGCGGTGCAGATCGTGTGGTCCTGGCGGCGGGGTTCACGGTCGATCGAACATATCGGTTCGGCGCACGACGAGGTCGAGTTAGCGGCGTTGAAAACCGCTGCCGCTGCGCGGTTGGCGGCCGGGCAGGCCGGACTGGACCTCGGGCCGTCCGGAGGTGTCGGTCTCGGCACGTCGCCGATCACCTCCTCGCACATGAGTCATCTCTGGAACGCTCTGTGTGTTGCCTACCGGGTGCTAGGTTTTGAGCCGGCAGCCAAGGGCGACAACGTGTTTCGTGATCTCGTGCTCGCGCGGATCATAGAGCCGACCAGCAAGGCCGACGCGTCTCGGGTACTTACTGAAGTCGGCGTGGACGCGGCGTCGTATGCCACGGTCAAACGCCGGCTGTCCACGTTCCCAGCGAGCGCATGGTGCAGCGCGCGCTGGAGACCGCGCTGGCCGACAGGACGGCACTTGTGATCGCGCACCGGTTGTCGACCGTGCAGGTCGCCGACCGGGTGCTGGTGCTCGACGGCGGCCGCATCGTCGAGGACGGGCCGCCGAGGTCATCGACCGCGCCGACGGGCGAGATGCCGCCCTGCACCGGGTGTGGGTGCAGTCGCTGGCCTGAGGTTGCGTGGTCAGGCGAAGGCGCTCTGCCCGGTGATGTGCCGGCCGACAATGAGGGACTGGATCTCAGCAGTTCCTTCGTAGGTGACCAGGGCTTCCATGTCGCACAGGTGGCGCATGACATGGAAGTCGAGCGTGACACCGTTGCCGCCTAATACGTCGCGGGCCAGTCGACACACGTTTCGGCCCTTGACCGTGCAGTAGTACTTGGCGAGTGCGGCCATCGTCTCTTCGACCTTGCCCTCATCGATGAGCCGGCCCAGACGGATGCTGTACAGCTGCATCGCGGTGAGGTCGCCGAGCATCTCCACCAGCATCGACTGGATCATCTGGGTCCTGGCGATTGGCCTGCCGAACTGCTTGCGCCGCAAGGCGTAGTTCAGCGCGATGTCGTAGGCTGCGACGGCGTTCCCGGTTCCGGCCCACGCGACGAAATTGCGGGTGCCGGCGAGCACCTTGCCAACGTCCTTGAAATTGTTGCAATTCTGCAGCCGGGCATCTTCGGACACGCGGCAATTGGTGAGGGTGATGTCCGCGTTCTGTACGATCCGCAGCGACATCTTGCCGCCGATCTTGGTCGCCGCGTATCCGGGGTTGTCCTTCTCCACGACGAACGCCTTGACTTGGTTGTCCGCGGTGTCGCGGGCGTATACGACGATGATGTCGCACCACACGGCGTTGCCCGGCCAGCGCTTGCGGCCGTTGAGCACCCATTCATCGCCATGACGCTCAGCGGTGGCCTCGAGGATGACGGCGTCGGAGCCGTGCTCGGGCTCGGTCAGGGCGAACGCGCCGATCTTTTCCAGGCGCGCCATCGCCGGTAGGTAGCGTTGCCGCTGTTTCTCCGAACCGAGGATGTTGATCGACTGCATCGCCAGCCCGACGTGCACACCGAAGAACGTGGATATGCTCCCGTCGATGCGGGACAGCTCGTAGGTGACGAGTCCGTTGGCGACGGCGCTCATCGGTGTGCACCCGTAGTCGCCCAGGTTGTGGTCGCCGACAATGTTCAGCGCGCCGAGTTTCGGGATCAGCTCGAACGGGAACTCGCCGCGTTCCCAGTAGTCGTTGACGATCGGCAGGATCTCGGCCTCGCCAAACGCCCGGACCTTGGCGAAGATCTCCTTTTCCTGGTCGGTCAGCTGATCCATCATCAGGAAGTAGTCCGTCCCCCGGGCACGGCCGATGTCCTCGGCGAGGGAGGCGGTGGCTGGATCGGCGTCCTTGGCGCCTCGTGTCTCAAATGAAGTGAATGGTTTGGGCATCGTTGTCATGGTCGTTCTCCGGGTGTGTGTAGGAAGGTTTCGATCACCGGAGCGAGCTCGCACGCATTAGTGATCAGGTCGATGGCCCGCCCGGATGGCGGTAGAGCGTTGCATGGGTAACAGCCGAGTCATTATGTGCGCGTTGGCAATCGGGACGATCGGGTCGTCGGTGGCTGCGACGATCAGGGTGGGCTGCCGGATCGCCGGCAGTGCGAACAGGCTGGTCCGCACCAGTCCGGCGAGCAGTTGATGCAGATAGCCGGTCTTCGACCCCGGCGTGCAGCTGGGTGCCGAAGATGCTAGCCACGTCGTCGCCATGGTTGCGCACCGTTCGCCCATACAGGTCCCCGGCGATCGACGCGGCGTATTCCGGGTCCCGAAACCGGCGCGGGGTCAGCATCTTCGCCAGCACCCGCGGATGGCTGGCCGTTATGGCTCATGGCCGTTCTCCGGGTTCGTGCAGGAACGTGTCGATGACGGGCGCGAGTTCGCCCGCATTGTGCACGAGATCGATATGGCCACCCGAATGAAGGTGCAGTCGCGAATGGGGCAGCAACGCGTTCAAGATGTGTGCGTTGACCACCGGGATGATCGGATCATCGGTCCCGGCCACGATGAGGGTCTCCTGACGCACTAAAGGCAGCGCGAACAGGCTGGTCCAGATCGAACCCGCGAGCAGTTGGTGCAGGTAGCCGATCTTCGATCCGGCGTGCAACTGCCGCACGAACAGTCGCGCCACGTCGTCGCCGTGGGTTCGAACGGTGCCTCCGTACAGCTCACCGGCGATGGATGCGGCATAGTCCGGATCCGAGAACCTGCGTGGAGTCAGCATTTTCGCCAATACCCGAGGACGGGCAGGACCCATCAGCACACCAGTGGCCGTCGCCACCAGGACGAGGCGGCGGCACCGGCGCGGGTTCTGGAAGGCGAACTGCTGCGCCAGCGCCCCGCCCCAGGACAGCCCGAGCACGTCCACCACGCTGATTCCCAGCTTGGACAGTACCCGGCCCAGCACCCAGGCAAGGTAGGGAAACCCGTAGGGCAGAACGGATGTGGGTGATCCGCCGGTCCCGGGAACATCGAATCTGACCACCGTAGAATCCGGATCCAGCTGCTCCACCAGCGGATCCAGCACCTCCAGGCTGGCCCCGATGCCGTTACACAGCACCAGCGGCACACCGGTTCCGTGGCGCACGTTCACCCGGATCCGCTGCCCGCCGGCGGCGATGTAGCGATCTTCGCCGACCGGGCTCGTCGAGGTCATTGCGACTTCCCCGGTACGCATGGCTCACTTTTCCATCACGTAGCTGCCCGGTGCCGGGCCGAGTGGCGGGAAGCCCTCCCCGCCCAGCGTTTTCGGAGCGTCAATCTCCGGGCCGCTGCGCTCGGCCAGCCAACCCACGTAGTCCGGCCACCAGGAGTCACCTAACTTTTCCGCCGTATCCAGCCACTGCTCCGGGTCTTCGGCGTCCACAGGGCCGGTCCGATACGACGCCTTCGGGTTGCCGGGCGGATTGACCAGCGCCTGTATATGACCGCTGGTGGACAGCACATAGCGGTTGTCCTTGCTGCCCAGCAGCCGCGCGCTGCGATAGGTCGCCTGCCAGGGACAGATGTGATCGGTGAGGCCACCAATCACGTAGGCGTCGGCGGTGATCTGCGACAGGTCCACCGGGCTGCCCAGCATGCTCACCCCGCCGGGGGTGACCAGCACATTGTTCAGCCCCATCAGCACCAGGTCGCGGTGCAGCGCGGCGGTCATCCGGGTGGTGTCGGCGTTCCAAAACAACACATCGAACGGCGCCGGCTTCCGGCCCTGCACGTAGTTGTTCACCCAGTACCGCCACACCAGATCGGTGGGCCGCAGCCAGGCGAACATCTCCGCCATGTCACGCCCGTCCAGATAGCCCCTCCTGGCCGACGTTCGAATCGCCGCCTGCGCCACGCGGTCGCTCATCGCCGCCGCCGCGAAACCCGCCCGAGTCTCGTCCAGCACGGTGACCGCCAAGGTGAGGCCAGCGATCCGATCGGCCTCTCCGATCTCGGCGAGGTGGGCCGCCGTCATCGCCGCGAGAATCCCGCCTGAGCAGGTACCCAGCAAGTGGACGCCGTCGGTCCCGGCGATCTTCTGCACCGCGCCCAGTGCCTCCACGATCGCCGCGCCGTAAGCGTCGAAACCCCAATCCCGATGGCGGGCCTGCGGATTGCGCCACGAAATGGCGAACACCTGCTGGCCCTGCCGCACGAAGTATTCGATCATGCTGCGCCCGGGCGCGATATCCATGATGTAGAACTTGTTGATCACCGGCGGCACCATGAGCAACGGAATCGTGCGCACCTTCGGCGTCTGCGGGGCGTACTGGATCAGTTCGAACACCGAGGTTTGCGCCACCACCGCGCCCTTGGTGGTGGCCACGGTCTCCCCTACCGCGAAGGCGTCGGGCTCGACCATCGCCGGCACACGAGGCTTCGAAAGCATGTCACGGGCGAAGGCTCTCGCGCCTCGCACCGCACTCAGACCGCCGGTGTCGATCAGCGCCTTCCAGCCGAGCGGACTGATCAGCGGGTTGTTAGTCGGCGCCATGCCCTCCACCACGTTGTCCACGACGAACCGCATCTTCTCGTCGTCGCGCCAATCCAGCTGGGCGTCGGCAAGCAACCCCTCGGCGGTCTCGGCACCTGCCAGATAGGCCTGCATGATCCGGTGCAGCATTGGGTTGTGTTGCCACGCAGGGTCGGTGAAGCGCTTGTCGGCCCGGGCCGGAGCACGATGGGATCTACCCGCGGCGATACTGCCGAGTTCACGTGTGAGGGTGGCGGCACGGCCGGCCACCGCGCCCGGTTGCTTGGCCAGGTTCGCACCGAAGCGGGCCCAGGTGGCGTTCGGCATCATCCGGCGGGCGAACGGCCGGGTGGCGCTGGTTAACAGCAGGTCGAGCGGTGCGGCCAGCTCGTCCGGTTTGGCCGTGGCGGTTGCCATGGCTATCGTTCGCCTTCACTTACCGGAACGGTGATGTCGCGTTTCTGGACCTTGCCGGTAGGCCCCTTAGGCAACTCGTCGACCAGCCAGACCAGCCGCGGATACTTGTAGGCCGCCACCCGGGCTTTGACGTACTCGCGCAGCTCGTCCGGGTCGACGGCCGCGTCTTTCTTCAAGGCGACGGCCGCGCCCACTTCCTCACCGAGGGAGTCGTGGGGCATGCCGATGACGGCGGCTTCGGCCACCGCCGGATGCTCGTAGAGCACCTCCTCGATCTCGCGGGGATAGACGTTGTACCCGCCGCGAATGATCATGTCCTTGGTCCGGTCGACGATGTAGAAGTAGCCGTCCTCGTCGACGCGTCCCACGTCGCCGGTGGCCAGCCAGCCGTCGGGCGTGATCGTGGCCTTGGTGGCCTCGGGCAGGTTCCAGTAGCCCTTCATCACGTTGTGGCCACGGATCTGGATCTCGCCTGTCTCGCCCTGCGGGACCTCGGCTCCGTCGGAGTCCACGACCCGCATCTCCACCCCTTCGATCGGGGTCCCGATCGAGCCCGCCTTGCGCGGGCGGTGCGGATGGTTGAACGACACGACCGGGGAGGTCTCCGAAAGCCCGTAGCCCTCGAGAACCACGCAGCCGAAAGCTTTTTCGAAGTCGGTGAGAACCTGCACCGGCAGCGCCGCCCCACCGGAGACACAGGTCCGCAAGCTGCGCGTCGCGCCGGGTGCGGCCTCGTCGGCCACGCTGAGCAGCGCCGAATACATCGTCGGCACCCCCTCGAACACCGTGACGGCATCACGCGCGATCACCTCGAGCGCCTTGCGCGGATCGAACCGAGGGATCAGCGTCAACGTCGCGGCCGCCAGGACCGAACCGTTCAGCCCGCAGGTCAGGCCGAACACGTGAAACAGCGGCAGGCAGCCCATCACCACGTCGTCCGGCCCCGTCTCGACGAGAGTGCGAACACTGACCTCGGCGTTGCGGCCCAGGCCTCCGTGGGTGAGCATGGCACCCTTGGGCTTTCCGGTGGTGCCGGAGGTGTGCAGGATGACCGCGACGTCGTCATCGGCGCGTTCAACCGGGGAGTCCTGCCCGGGCAGGTCGGCGATCAGCTCCGCCAGCCCCGCGTCGTCGACAATCCAGCACTGTGCGCCCACCTCGGCGGCACCGGAGCTGGCCTCCTCGGCGAAGGCGGGAGTCGCGAACAACGCCTTGGCTCCGCTGTTGGACAGGTAGTAGGCCACCTCACGGGCCTTGAGCAGCGGGTTCATCGGGACCGCGACGGCGCCGCGGTAAATGATGCCGTAAAACGCGATGGCAAACGCCGGCGTGTTGGGCAACATCACGCCCACGCGGTCACCCGGCTCGATTCCCGCCTTGTCCAGCAGCGTGGCGACCCGGGCGGCCGCGGCGTCGAACTCGGCGAAGGTGAACTGCACGTCGTCACAGCGCAGCGCAACGCGGTCAGGGTGGCGTTCTTTGGATGCGACAAGATTGGCGCTCAGAGCGGCCATGAAGGTGCCTCCGGGATGTACTTGGGGTTGCCTGGTTCTAGGCTTATCGTGCCCGGTTTCAATCGTGCTTCGGGCGACTTCGCACAAGCAATGTCGGCGCGAACAACAACCAGGCCGCTTCGGTGTGACGGCTCACACCTCGTGGCCGACAGGTCGCCGGACGGCGGCTTTGCTGGTCATCTCAGTTGATGCCGGGACACGGTCTGGCTCATCTTTATTCTGGACGGTGCGTGCTCACCTTCCACACGGCGACCTGGCTCACCAACCGCGGACGGCGGTCGTGCGGGGCGGAACAGGTGCGGTGGGAGATCAACCACACTTGAGGCCGACAATACAACCTTCTTCTTCGACGAAGGGACGTCCGGGGAAGGTGCCGGCTCCGCCGCCGCCGGTGGGACCCCCGGGAGTTCCTGGAGCGGGCGCCGGCATCACGCTGGACGAAGGGCTCGTGGTGCTCGTAGTCGTTGTTGCTGTCGTTGTGCTGCTTGACGACGAACCACCGCCGCCACCAGCGCATCCGACCGCTAAGACAAGTACGGCCGTACCGCCGCACAACGTGATCGCCGTCCTGCCTTTGCAATTCGTCATGCTATGAATCGTCGCGGCTTGATGTGCCGCCCGTCATTGTTGGGCGCGACACGATCTTCGCCTGCAGATTAGTTGCAGCGATAACGCACTTGCATGATGCCGATACCGACCCAGATCATCTTGTAGCCAAGGTTTTCCAGTTCGGGCGCGATAGCCAGTCGATCGCGCCGTCGGGCGCCACCAGAGCGCCGGTGTGACAGTCAGAGAGGAACGCAAAGTCGGCGATGGGTGGAAACGGGGACGGGGCGGCCGCGCTCTGCTCGGCAGGCCAAGGGCGAGACGCGGGGGACCGCGATCAGCCGCATCCTTTTCTGGGCGAACGTGGTTGGCTGGGGCGGCCATCGTTTGCCTCCTTCTGGTTGGGTTTGACCCGGCGGCTCATCCGGGAAGCGATCCCCGGTAGAGGTTGCAGCCGGGCCCGTGCGCGCTGAGGCCCGTGACCCGGAACACCCGTCCTGCGTCGGGCTGGCGTGCAAGCGCCTGCGCGTCGAGCTGCTCGCGGCCGGTTGTGACAAACAGCGTGGCGCGGTCCGCTTCGCCGAACGCACACGATGTTGCCTGGGCGACCGGAAGTTCAACCGCTCCAAGGAGGTTTCCGTCGGGCGAGTAGTGGCGCACCGCCCAGCCGCCGTACACCGCCACCCAGATATCGCCTCGGTCGTCGATCGTGAGACCGTCAGGCGCGGGGCCGGGCTGCTCGAGCGCCACCAGCGTGCGTCGGTTCCGTGGCTCGCCGCTGGAGAGATCGACGTCGAACTCGTACAGACAGCCGGTGCCGCTGTCGTTGAGATACATGACCGCGCCGTCGGGGCTCCAGCCGATCCCATTGGGGATCGTGAATCCGGTCAGCACGGTGCTAATGCTTCCGTCCAGCTCGAGCCGGTAAAGCGCTCCGGCGCCCGGTGACTTGTCGTAGGCCATCGTCCCGACCCAGAACCGGCCGCGCCCGTCGCAGGCCCCGTCGTTGAAGCGCACGCCACTGGGGGCGTCGGTCAGCGACGCCAGCTCTACGACGGTGCCGGCGTCGTCGATGAACAAAAACGCCTGGGCGGCGGCCGCCACGTACCCGCCGGCGGCGGCCGGCGCCACCACGCCGACGTCGCGGTCCAGCTCGACCGTCTCGATCCGGCCGGGGTGGCCATCGCGCGTCAGGGTGGCGCGGTGCAGCCGACGCCCGAGAATGTCGACCCACAAGAGCTCTTGGCGTTGCTCATGCCAGCGAGCCCCCTCGCTGAGCAACCCCGGCTCGGGCGACCACACGCTGACCACCGTGTCGCTCATGCGCATAGGTCGACTACGACCTTGACATCGTCAGCGCCCCGCTTCAGCGCTTCGGTCCATCGCTCAAGCGGCACCCGGCGCGTGATCATCGTCGACAACCACGCCGGGTCGGCCGCCGCCAGCGCCGCGACCGCCTGTTCCCAGTGACGCCGCCCGGCGTTGACGGTCCCAAACAGGACGATGTTGCGCAGCACCATCGCACGGTTCATGACGGTGGTGTCGACATCGGGCGCCGGCTCGACGTTCATGATCCCGGTCAGGCACATGATCCCGCCGCTGACCAGGCGGCGGGCGGCCGCCCGGCCTACCGCGCCCAGCCCCGTGCACTCGATAACCACCTCCGCGTCCACGTCCACCTCGGCCGCGTCCCCGGCGTGGTAATGCGCGCCCAGCCCTTCGACCAGGTCCCGCTTGACCCCTGCGGTCGCCAAGTCCACCACGTGCATCTCATAGCCGCGCTGGACACCCAAAAGACATGCCAATAGCCCTATCGGCCCAGCACCGCACACCAGACCTCTCCCGCCCAGAAAAAACGCCCGATTCGAGATCCGCTCGATCTGATCCCACGCCTTGGCCAGCACCGAGGCCGGCTCCAACAGCACACCGGGGTCCTCCAGCTCGTGCGGCAGCGAAACCGCAAACCGCGGCTCTACCCGCCAGCGCTCGCTGCCATACCCATGCCCGCGAACGATCCCACGCTCGATAAACCGATCGTTGCGGCACATATCCCATTGCCCCGCCGCGCAGGCTGGGCATGGGACCGGGTCAGGCCGACGCACGATCCCGACGACCAGATCGCCGCGCTCAAACCCCGACCCCACCGGCGCCTCGAGCACCTCACCGAGCCCCTCGTGGCCCACCACCAGCCGGGCCTCGCCCGGCGGCGGCTCTCCATAGCTTCCCTCGGCGATCTCGCGGTCCGTACCACACACGCCAACCAGCCGCCCCGACACCAACAGCTCACCCTGGGCAACCGACGGCTCATCCAGCGTCTCCACGCCGGCTGTCCCCTTGCGGCCCGGCACAACCGTCATCGCACGCATGACCGCCACCTCGCCGCCCCGCCCGACGCGCTCGCCAATGCCCGCGCGGCCACGCGGCCCGGACTCTGGAAGGCGAACTGCTGCACCAGGGCACCCCGCACAACAACCCGAGCACCTCGACGCCCTCGCCACCGAGGCCCAGCGTGCTCAATAACCGGCCAAGCACCGCCGCCACAATGATCGACGGTCCCGGCCACACCAAGATGACAACGCCGAGAATCACCGCAAGAAGCCCGAACACAGTCGTCGATATCCACAGGCGTTGCACCAGGACCTGAGCGGTCGGTATTCATGCCGACAGTTTTTCACAGCCCCTGCACAGCCGGCTTGTCCACCGCAAACGTGGGGGCGTCACGATTGTGCTCCGCGACAACGATCCCAAACTTCGCGCGGCGTTAAAGTGCATCGGTGAGCCAATCGGGTTCTGAACCGGCTCAAGCCGGCGCCGGGTCGGTGGTCGATGCCGAAGAGGAGGAGCCCTCGGAGGCGCGAAAGCCGGACGCCCGCGCGGAAGAGCCGCGCCCCCGGGCGGTCAAGAGGCCGTGGTGGCTGCGCCGCTACACGTTCACCGGCACCGCCGTCGGGCTGCTGTTCCTGTGGTTGTCGATGACCCCGTCGCTGCTGCCGCGTGGTCCGCTGTTTCAGGGCCTGGTCAGCGGCGTGTCCGGGGCCATCGGCTACGCCCTGGGCGTGTTCGCGGTGTGGCTGTTGCAGTACATGCGCTCGAAGGACACCAGCCCGCCCGCACCGCGGATCGCGTGGATCGTGCTCGTCGGCGCGGGTGTGGTGGGCACCGTGTTGATGATTGTCTGGTTTCAGATCTGGCAAGACGACGTGCGCGATCTGGTGGGGGTTCTTCATCTGAAATGGCACGACTACCCGCTGGCGGCGGTGCTGGCGATCGTGGTGTTGTTCGCGCTGGTCGAGATCGGCCAGCTGATCCGACGGCTGATCCTGTTTCTGGTCGGGCGTCTGAACCATGTTGTCCCACCGAGGGTTTCAGCAGTGATCGCGGTACTGGTGGTGGTCGCGGTGATTGTCGGCATCCTCAACGGTGTGGTGCTGCGGTTGACGATGCGCACGCTGAACAACACGTTTGAGACGGTGAACAACGAGGGGAGCCCGACCACCCCGCCACCAACGACGATGCTGCGCTCAGGTGGCCCCGGCTCGCTGGTTTCCTGGGCATCGTTGGGCCACCAAGGCCGCATCTTTGTCGACGGCGGTCCGACCACCGGGCAGCTGTCGGCGTTCAACGGCGCACCGGCGCTCGAACCGATCCGTGCCTACGCCGGTTTGGAGTCCGCCAATGACATCCAGACCGCCGCCGAGCTGGCCGCCCGGGAACTGGAACGCACCGGCGGGCTGACCCGCAAGGTGGTCGCGGTGGCGACAACGACCGGGACGGGCTGGATCAACGAGGCCGAGGCCGACGCGATCGAATACATGTTCAACGGCGACACCGCGATCGTGAGCATGCAGTACTCGTTTCTGCCGAGTTGGCTGTCGTTTTTGGTGGACAAGGAAAACGCGCGCCACGCTGGGCAGGCGCTCTTTGAGGCGGTGTCGGCGCGGATTCGCGCCCTGCCCGAGGGGGCGCGTCCCAAGCTCGTCGTTTTTGGGGAAAGCCTGGGATCCTTCGGCGGCGAGGCGCCATTTTTGTCCGCCAACAACATCGTCGCGCGCACCGACGGGGCGCTGTTCAGTGGCCCGACCTTCAACAACACCATGTGGAACGAAGTGACCCGAAATCGCGACCCGGGCTCACCGGAGTGGCTGCCGATCTACCAGCAGGGCGCCAACGTCCGCTTTTCGGCGCGCGCCGCGAACCTCGCGCGTCCCGACGATCCCTGGAACAAACCACGGATCGTCTACCTACAGCACGCATCCGACCCGATCGCGTGGTGGAATACGGCGCTGCTGTTCCGCAAGCCCGACTGGTTGCGCGAGAAGCGCGGCTACGACGTGCTGCCCAGCGTGGAGTGGATCCCGTTCGTGACCTTCCTGCAAGTGTCGGCCGACATGGCCGTCGCCGTCGACGTCCCCGACGGGCACGGACACCGCTACGTCAAAGACGTCGCCAACGCCTGGGCGGCGATCCTGCAACCCCCTGGATGGACAGCGGACAAGACCGACCGGCTCCGTCAGCTGCTACACGCTAACGACTGAGCCGCTCTGCGCTAGCACGCGAACAGGAGGTTCGACATGACGCCGACCGCAGCGGGTGCGGAGCGAGCCCGAGTCGATGGCTTCGGCCGGCTCGATTTGGGCTTGCGGCAGGCCAGCGACTGGTATCTGTGGGGACCCTATCTGAGCGAACGCCAGTGGGGCACGGTCCGCGAGGACTACAGCGCCGACGGCAATGCGTGGAGCTACCTGCCGCACGATCACGCGCGCTCGCGCGCCTACCGCTGGGGCGAGGACGGGCTGGCCGGCTTCTGCGACATCGAGCAACGGCTGTGTTTGGCGATGGCCTTATGGAACGGGTGCGATCCCATTCTGAAGGAGCGGGCCTTCGGGCTGACCGGGGCCGAGGGCAATCACGGCGAGGACGTCAAGGAGTACTGGTGGTATCTCGACGCGCTGCCCAGCCACGCCTGGAACAGCTGGCGCTACCACTACCCGCAGCGGGAGTTCCCCTACCAGCAGCTGCTGGATGAGAACCGGCGGCGCGGCAAGTTCGATCTCGAGTACGAGCTGCTCGACACCGGCGTCTTCGACGATGACCGCTACTGGATCGTCGATGTGCACTACGCCAAGGCCGACCCTACCGATGTGCTGATGACGATCGGCGTGACCAACGCGGGGCCCGATCGCGAACTGCTGCACGTGTTGCCCACCCTGTGGTACCGCAACACCTGGTCCTGGGACGTCGGGACGGCCGCGCCGACACTGGCTGCCACCGCCGCCGGCACGGTGGCCGTCGAGCACCCCTTCCTTGGTGACCTCGAGCTGCTGGCTGGGCCGGCCCCCCAGGGCGGCGGCCCGGAGCTGCTGTTTTGCGACAACGAGACGAATGTTGCTCGGCTGTACGGGGTCACGGGTGGCTCGCGGTGGCCCAAGGACGGCATCAACGACCATGTTGTGTCCGGGGCCGACACCGTCAACCCGCAGCGGCGGGGCAGCAAGTGCGCGGCGTGGTACCGGCTCACGGTGGACCCCGGCCAGACGGTCGAGCTGCGGCTGCGGCTGCGTCGGGCCGGCACCGGGCCGGACCCGGCCAGGGCGCTGGGCGCGGACTTCACCCAGGTGGTGGACCAGCGGCGCGCCGAGGCGGACGAGTTTTACGCCGAGCTCACCCCGGCCGCGGCGTCGGCCGACGAGGCCGCGGTGATGCGTCAGGCGTTCGCCGGGATGCTGTGGAGCAAGCAGTTCTATTACTACGAGGTGGCCCGCTGGCTTGACGGCGACCCGACCCAGCCGCCACCCCCGGCGCAGCGGAACTCTGGCCGCAACGCCCGCTGGCGCAGCTTCGGGGCGTTCGACGTGATGTCGATGCCCGACACCTGGGAGTACCCGTGGTTTGCGGCGTGGGACTTGGCGTTTCACTGCGTCGCGCTGGTGCACGTCGATCCGGCGTTCGCGAAGTACCAGCTGTTGCTGCTGTGCCGCGAATGGTTTCAACACCCCAACGGGGCGCTGCCCGCTTACGAGTGGGATTTCTCCGATGTCAACCCGCCGGTGCAGGCCTGGGCGGCGCTGGAGGTGTTTGGTATCGACGGGGGCCGCGACTTCGACTTTCTCAGCCGGATTTTCGACAAGCTGTTGGTGAACTTCACCTGGTGGGTGAACCGGCAGGATGCCACCGGCTCCAACCTGTTCGAGGGCGGGTTCCTGGGGCTGGACAACATCGGCCCCCTGGACCGATCTCACCTTCCCGTCCGGGGTGTCCTCAAGCAGTCCGACGCCACCGGGTGGATGGCGGGGTACGCGCTGTCGATGGCCACGATTGCGGCGATCCTGCACGGGTCGGGGCAGCGACCCGCGCTCGATTTGGTGCTGAAGTTTCTTGAGCACTTCGCCGGCATCGCCGAGGCAATGGAGACGGTGGGCGCCTGGGACGAACGCGATGGCATGTTCTATGACCGCATCGTGCTGCCAGATGGCGAAGCGGTCCCGGTCCGCGTGCGCTCGATGGTCGCCATGATCCCGCTGCTCGCGGTGGCGGTGGTCAACGAGCAGGCCATCGACGAGTCGTTGGTGACAGACAAGGGGTTCGCCCACTACCTGCAACACCATGGGCTGGGTGACACTGAGGACATGGTCGCCGCGGGGATCCTGCGCGGCACGCCCGGCGAGCGGCGGCTACTGGTCGGGGTAACCAGCCTCGAGCGGGTCCGTCGACTCTGGCAAACCATATTCGACCCCGCCGAGTTCCTGTCGCCGCACGGGCTGCGTTCCTTATCGGCCTACCACAGGGACCATCCGTACGTTTTGGACATCGACGGCGTGCGCTCGGGCATCGACTACGAGCCCGCCGAGTCGACCACCGCGATGTTCGGCGGCAACTCCAACTGGCGGGGCCCGGTGTGGTTCCCGCTCAACTACCTCGCCGCGACGGCAATGGAGCGCTACCACGAATTCTTCGGCGCCGAGCTGACGGTCGAATACCCGACCGGTTCGGGCACCAGCGTCACCCTCGACGTGGTCGCCTCCGATCTTTGGGAACGCCTGGTGTCGATATTCCTTGTCGGCAGCGATGGATCCCGGCCCTGCTTCGGTGGGGCGGGCCGGTTTCAGACCGACCCCCGCTGGCGGAACAACCTGCTATTTTTCGAGTACTTCCACGGCGATAACGCCGCGGGCCTGGGCGCATCCCATCAAACCGGGTGGACCGGGCTGGTGGCCGACGTGATCCGGCGCCGCCACCGCGCCTACCCTGCGGTATCGCAGGTCATCCTGCGGCTCGTGCAGGGTGAAGAGACCTGATGAGCCCGAAAATCCTGCCCGGCCGCCCCGACCCGCTGGGCGCCACACCCAGCGCCGACGGCACGAACTTCGCCGTGGCCTCACACCGTTAACGGGCAATGGTGTCGGCATCTGCCACCAATCCCCAAGCCCGAAGATCGGCCGGCGTCGCCAGTGTTTA
>DASPOT010000218.1:0-14722 GCA_035625875.1 Mycobacterium sp.
TCCCAGCGGTGGCGGTCGAGCGCTAAGCACCGGCCGCGCTGAGGTGATGCCTGCATCAAGGTGCGCCTCACGGATGTAACGGTCACCATGAATGATAGATTTGCGGTGAATGTCGATTGTGAGGTGGCGTGCTCGGCCCCGGAGAGCTTGAGCTTGAGAAAAGGCTGCAGATAAAGCGCGGCCAAGGTGTGGCGGTGGTCAATGCGCCACCCGAATCGAGGTTGAGCCTGCTAAGGACTGCAGGCTCGAACCCGGATCAGGCTGATGTGGTCATTGGCTTTGCCGTCCGGCCCGTGGACCTGCCCTCGCTCAGGTCCGTATGTGCGGCTGCCCGCGCTGGCCGCCTGGCCTGGGTCAGCTACCCCAAACCCGGTCAGCCGGGGACCGATCTTCGCCGGGACTGGCTCATCCGAGCCCTTCGCCAATACAGCGTTGAGGCGGCCCAGGACGTGTCGATCAACGACACCTGGTCAGCACTGCGGCTGCGCCCGGCCAAGGATGACCACCAGCCCGACACTTCCACGGCTAACCAGGACAGCAAGTAAGCCACAACGACAACGACCAGACGCCCGACGAAGATACCGGGGACATCACCTTCCGTTTCCGCGCCGACTTCCTCGGCGAGCTCGACGCTTCGGCCGCCGAGCTGGAATTGGGGGAGTCGAAGGGTTGCCCAGCGACTCGGCCCTGCTTGTCGTGAAGCGCGGCCCCAACGCCGGATCGCGGTTCCTGCTGGATCAGCCCGTCACATCCGCTGGCCGGCATCCCGACAGCGACATCTTCCTCGACGACGTTACCGTCAGCCGCCGGCATGCCGAGTTCCGAAGGGAAAACGGCGAATTCCAGATCGTTGACATCAGCAGCCTCAACGGCAGGCGTCGCGGGCAAAAAATCAGGGAAGGGTTATGGCGTTTTTCCAGGTAGTGGCCGTCGACCTCGATGGCACGCTCACGTCGGGGGCCAGGTATCTGCGCAGGCGCTGGACGCGATCGACCAGGTTCGACGCAATGGTCTGGTGGTGGTGCTGGTCACCGGCCGGATCGGAGCCGAACTGGAGGTCGAGTTCCCGCAGATCGCCGGCCATGTCGACGCGTTGGTGCTCGAAAACGCGGCGGTGGCCGTGATCGACGGAACGACTCGGGCGCTAGCGGCGCCGGTGGATGAGGCCCTCGACGACGCGCTCGCCGATCGGGGGGTGCCGCACCGGCGAGGCGAGGTGCTGGTGGCCGTTGACGGCGAGCACGCCACGACCGTCGTCGAGGTGATCGGCCAACTGGGGCTGGACTGCCAGATCATCCGCAACCGGGCGGCCCTGATGGTGCTGCCGGCGGGTGTCACAAAGGGCACCGGGCTGGGCGCGGTGCTGGCCGAGATGAACCTTTCCCCCCGCAACACGGTCGCGGTCGGGGATGCCGAAAACGACCTGTCGTTGTTGGGGATGGCCGAGATCGGCGCCGCAGTGGCCGACGCCGTCCCGTCGCTTCGGCAACACGCTGATCTCGTCCTCGACCAACCCGACGGGGCTGGTGTCGCCGAGCTGCTGACCGGCCCCTATCTCAACGGGGCACGACGCTGGTGCCCGCCGCGGTGGGGGGTCGACATCGGCAGCTTCGATGACGGAACCCCCACGCGGATACCAGGAAGTCAGGCCCGCATCCTGGTCACCGGACCCGCCGGGTCGGGCAAGAGTTACCTGGTCGGACTCATGGCAGAGCAATGGATCCTGGCTGGTTACTGCGTTGTTGTCCTTGACCCCGAAGGCGACCACACCGGCTTGCAGGAGCTGAACCAGGTGCAGGTCGCCGATGCCAGGCACTATCTGCCCGAGCCCACCGAGCTGGTCAACACACTGCTGCATCCGCACACCAGCATCCTCGTGGATCTGTCCGGGCTCGCCGAACCCAAAAAGATCGACTATCTGCATCGATTGCGATCGACGGCCGAGGCGCACCGCGAAGAACACGGATTCCCGCACTGGGTGATCTACGACGAGGCCCATCTGCTCAGCACTCACGAGGAAGCGTCCTGGATGCGGCGATGCGGGTACGTACTGTCATCGTTCGCACCGAAGTCACTGCCCCGCCAACGAAATCGACAGCACCGACATAGTGCTGAAGCTCACCACTGCCGACACCGCAACAGAAGTCACTTCACGCACGACACCGCGGGCCACCGTGTGGTTCGGCTCCGGGCCAGCTCGCCCGTTCACCCTCGCAGACCGCCGGACCACACACGTGCGACACCGCCACAAGTATGCCGATGTCGCCTTGCCCAATGAGCGGCGGTTCTACTTCCAGGCAATCGACGGCCAATCCGCCCCTGCAGCCGCTACCATGCACGATTTCCGTACCGCCCTAACGCGCCTCAACCCACAAGCACTGCAATACCACAGGCGTCAGCATTTTCACGGTCATTTCTCGACAGGCGTGGTGGTGTCGTAAGGGACCCTGAACGAAGGCACCGCAGCCCAGAACGCCGACAGCTAGCCCCGCCCAGCCCGCAGGTGAATTTGGGAGTTCGGTTACTCCCCGTCTTCTATGATGTGAACCGCGGCTTCCTCGGCGGATGCTGCGCCTCCGTCGATACCGATGTCCTCAGCGACCAGTTCGGCCTCGGTGTCTTCGCCAAACCCCCTGTCCGGCGCGACAAGTCGGCCTGCCCGCGCGCGTCCAACCTCGTCTAGCTGGGGAAACTCGGTTTCGCGCTCGGCTTCATCGGAGCGTTGCTGCTCATCTTTGTCGAGCGGGACATTTATCCGCGATGCCGGGTCTGGTTCTTCCTCTGCGAGCAGCTGGTCCATGCTTTCAGACGGGCCAAAGGCGCCACGCCCGTATAGTCGCTCGGGTGGCGAATACCCCTCGTCGAGCACGTCATCGACGCCGCGGTCGATGAGGGTGTCCTCTGGCTGAAGCTGGTTGTCGTCCTCCACGCTGTATTCGCCTGCCGCCGGGCCGGTACCGCCGTAGGGAGTACTCATGACTTGCTGGCCAAGTTGTCGAGGGTCGGTGGCTGGTGATGGCTGTGGGGGCGCAGATCGCTTTGACGAATTGAGCGGTTGCGCGTTCGGGAAGGTGGCGGGCGATGTCGGCTTCGCCGATGATGCCCACTAGGCGGTGATTGTCGATGACAGGTAGCTCGATGCTTGCCTCGGCAATCCACGTGATAGGTGCTGGCCTTGGCCAGCTCGCCAGCGGTCGTGATGTTGGGATCGTGCCCGGCAGCGATGCACTTGCTGACGATGTCGCGGTCGGTGGTCATTTCGTGCAAGCGGGCATAGTCCCGGCAGATCGGCAGCCTACCCGCGCCTAAGTCGCCCAGATGTTGGGCCGCGGCGGTTAAAGTTTTGCGCTGTCCCACATACGTTGCTCCCGTATGCATGACGTCGCCGACCGTGGTCATTGTGCACTCCTGTGATGGTGCTGCGGTATTCGGCTCTCGGGCAGTCCAAACATAAAGACGGCGATGCTGCCCGCCTAGGGCCATTCGTCCTTTCAGCCGACGACGTTGGACCGGCGACCCGCAGATAAGCCCGCGCCTGTGCGCTCGACCGAGTTGGACTGTGCTGGCAAAGAGACCTTGACCGCCCACCGTGGCAAGCTGCTCGCTACCGCGTATTCGGCCAACGACGTGGCCTCAGAGCTCCGCATTTCTGCGGCCTGGTGCGGCTGCGGCGCTTGTCGGCCAAACTGTGGCCGATTGCGAATCTGCGCCTGCGCTTCGATGCTACGCGCGCCGCCGGCAGTCGCCCCGCCGGCGGCTTGAAGACCTGGCTCACGTCGCCTCCACGGCGGCAGACACCACCGGGATGTGGTTGCCGGTGCGGCGCAGCATGGGCGCGAACCCGAGCCAGATGACCAGCGATCCCAACGACAATCCGCCGAGCATCACGAAAGCCGTTGGGAAGCCGAATATTTGGGCGACGAACCCGCCGAGCACCGGGCTGAGCGCTCCGCCGAGTCCTTGAGCGGCCATGATCGCGCCCTGGCCGACGTTGATGTGGCCGGTGCCGTCGAGGATTCGGGCCACCAGCCCTGGCACCGCTACCGACAGCATGCCCGCTCCGACGCCGTCGAGGATCTGCACCGGTATCACTCCCCAGGTGGTGATGACTCCGGCGGCGATGAGCGCGCGGACGGGTAGCGCGGTGAACGCGATCAGGATGGCCAGCCAGTAGCCGCGGGTTTGGGCGATCCTCATCGCCGCCAGCGACGCCGGGATCATCACGGCTTGGGCGACGACGACGGTGCTGGCCACGGTGGTGAACGGGTTGGCGTGGGTGGCGACCACGGCCAGCCCGTAGAGCGGCAGCATCGCCGCGTTACCCAACCAGAACAGCATCACCGCGACGGCCACCGCCAGCAGCGGCCGGGACTCGACCAGCACCCGCAGCCGCTTGACCGGCGCCTGATCGCCGGCCAGCGCCTCGCCGCGCGCGACATGATGGTTGATGCGACCAGCGGGGATTCTCAGCGCGGCGACGACGGTGATCACCGCGAAGGCCGCGGCGAGCCAGAACACTCCGGTGTATCCGAACACCCAGCCCAGCAGCCCCCCAATCGCGGCGCCGGCCATGTTGCCGGCGTGGTTGTACGCCTGGTTGCGGCCGTTTTGGCTGGTGAACCCGGCCTGGCCCACCAGGCCCAGCGTGATGCCGATCACCGCGGGGGCGATCGTCGCCCCGGAAATGCACATGACGGACTGCGCGGCGGCGACCACCCAGAACTGCCGTGACGTCAAGATCACCGCCGAGGCCGCCACGGCGGCCAGACCAACGACGATGACACAGGCCCGTTTGCGGGTGGTGACGTCAACGAGCGCCCCCGCGGGCGCGACCGTGCACATGCCGACGATGGCGCCCAGGGTGATGACGGTGCCGATCGCTCCGGTGGTCCAGCCGCGGCTTGCCAGCAACACGCCCAGGAACGGGCCCATGCCGGCTTCCATGTCCGCCATGAAGAAATTGACCGCCTGCAGTGCGGCCCGATCCCGCGTGGGCACCCTGAGCGCCGACGTGCCTTGGCTGACCATCACCTGAATACTCGGGCATTGAGCGGGATCATCGCAACGCGACCGGGACGGTTCAGCCCCACGAACGGGCCGCGGCCACCAGGCCCTGCACCAGGGCGGATGTCACCGGGGACAACCCTTTTTCGCCCGGCAATGGCTGGATTGCCCGGCTCCTCCTCGGAGGCTTCCGGCCCGCATCGTCGCCCGGCAGTGGGCTGCGCGGGCTGATGCCCGGACCCGCGACGACAGCTACAGACCCGGCGCCACGTCGCGACCGATGACCCGCCGGTCGAAGTGCGCGAACCAGCGCCGGATCAGGTCCACGAGGTCGTCGAGCCCGAGAAACGCATTCAAAAACTCCACGTCCCACACCGCGGCGATGTCGCGAATGGGCTCGCCGTTGCCGGTGGCGGGATCGTTCTGCGGGTCGTAAAGGTAAAGGGGCCGGCCCGTGTGCTCGTCGACCATCCCCTGCTACCAATCGAACTCAGCTCGAGGGCGATCAACCAGCGTGCCTGCGCGAACGTCATCTGGTGCGTGCCGATCGCCCCGGCCCCGGCACATCCCAGACCCCCGCGATATACCGGCACTCGTCGGGTACGGCGCCGCTTGATTGGGTCTCCCGCGGGCCCGATCAGGCGGCGGTCCCGGAACCTTGCCGGGCTCCGGGACCACCGGTATGTGGGCTCAGCTGGCTTGCACCGCGATGTGCTTCTCAGCAGCCGCCGCGGCCTGTTCGGAAACACCCACCGAGACGGTGAGGATGCCCTTGTCGTAGGTGGCTTTGATGTCCTCCTCCTTGGCGCCGGCCGGCAGGGTGACCGAGCGGACGAACGAGCCGTAGCAGAACTCCGAGCGGCCCTTGGCTTCCTTCTTTTCGGCGCGTTCGGCCTTGATCGTCAACTGGCCGTTGCTCACGGTGACGTCGACATCCTTGGCCGGGTCGATGCCCGGCAGTTCGGCGCGCAGCACATAGTGGCCGTCTTGCATCTCCTCCTCAAGCCGCATCAGATGGCTGGGACGCAAGGCGGCCAATGACGGAAAGCCGGTCCACAGATCCGACCAGAAATCGGTCCAGTCCGGCAGCCACGAGCGGGGTTGGCGGCGCACAGGGAGATTGGTCATGATCCTCCTTCGGTTGTTGGGTTGTGTTGCGGGACACCACATCGGTGCCCGACCGAGCGGTAGAGACCGAAGTCCCATCCGCGGGACCATTTGTCGCCGGACCGGTTCGCGGTGTTGACCGGCGCGGTCATCGGCTGGGTCATGGCGTAACGAGTCGCCAATCGTGCGGCACTGCGTGGGCGGCCACCGTTTCACCGTCCGCCTCGATTTGCACGGTTGCCGCACCGAGCCGCAGGTCGGTGAGGGCCAGCTTGCCCCACCGCCGCGGCAGGTGCGGAACCACGGTTAATGTGCGCAGGGGCACATGCGGGGTCAACCCGAGAAACGATCGCACCAGCAGCAGCGGTGCGGCACTGGCCCATGCCTGCGGTGAGCACGCGGTGGGATAGGGCACCGGCCGGTAAAACCGCGATCGGGGGAATCCGCAGAACAATTCGGGCAGCCGCCCGTCGAACGCATCCGCCGCATCGAGCAGACCGTCCGCGAGCCGCTCGGCCAGCTGCAGAGCGCCCGGCAGGTGCCGGTAGCGCAGCAGGCCGGCCACCGCGATGGCGGTGTCGTGCGGCCACACCGAGCCGTTGTGGTAGCTCATCGGGTTGTAGGCGCCCATCGTCGTGGCCAGGGTGCGCAACCCGAGCCCGGAATCCATCTGTTCGCCCGAAAGCCGCTTGATGATCTCGGCGGCGTGCTCGTCGGTGGCGATCCCGGTCCACAAACAGTGGGCGATGTTGCTGGTCAGCGCGTCGACGCGGCGTTTGTTGCCGTCGAGAGCGATTGCATACCAACCGTTTTCGGGGAGCCAGAACGCGTCGAGGAACTTGCGGCGCAGGGTGTCGGCGCGGTCACGCAGCCGGCTGGCTTCGCCCGGATCGCCGAACGCGTCGGCCAGCTCGGCGCGCGCCAGCAGCGCCGCATACAGATAACCCTGCACCTCGCACAGCGCGATCGGCGGCTCGGCGGTGCGGCCCTCGGCGTCGTTGATTCCATCGACGCTGTCCTTCCAGCCCTGATTGATCAGCCCGCGGTCGGTCGCCCGCTGGTATTCGATGAAGCAGTCGCCGTCGCGGTCGCCGTACTCCTCGGCCCAGGCCAGCGCCGCGTCGGCGGCCGGCAGCAGCGCACGCACCGCGGTTTCGTCGGCCCCCCATCGCCAGCACTCGCCCAGCAGCATGACAAACAGCGGGGTGGCGTCGACCGAGCCGTAACGGGCAGCACCGTTGAGCACGTCACCGCTGGCCGGCCCCCGGCGCAGCTCGTGCAGGATCCGGCCGGGTTGCTCCTCGGTGATCGGATCGACGCGCCGCCCCTGCAGCCGCGCCAGTCGCTGGAGCGTGCCGACAGCGAGGCCAACATCCAGCGGTAAGGCCATCCACGCGGTCAGCAGGCTGTCGCGGCCGAACAATGTCATAAACCACGGCGCGCCCGCCGCGACGAACGGCCTGGCGTCTTTGTTTTCGTCGCGGATCAGCAACGCCCCCAGGTCGCTTTCTGTTCGGCGCAACACCTGGGCGAGGACCTCATCCTCGGCGATCAGGTCGGTCGCGGTGTCACGCCATGCTTCGATGGTGCGGCCCGGACCGCGGGTCTTGATGTGGTCGCGCCGCGTCGGTACCGGCCGGTGTGCCGGCGTCGGCTGTGCGACGATCTCGGCCTGCCAGCGCCGGTGGGCTGGCAGCATGATCTGCCAGGACAGCACTCCCGGTGTCATGGTCGGGTCCGCGGATGCGTCGATAGACAATCCGTGTGTGGGATCGGCGAGATCGCTGAGCACAAGTTCGGTCCCGTGCAGCGTCGGTTCGGCGCCGTGCAGTGCCGCGCGGCCCTCTTTGACCGCAAAGAGGTCGGCGAAGTCGGCGTCGGCGTGAATTTCAAGATTGACCACGGTGCTTTCGTGACCGAGGTTTTCCAGCGTGATCGTTTCGCGCAGGCCCCCGGCGATGAATCGTTCCCGCACCAGCAACAAATTGCTCTCACGAAATCCCGCGCGCGGCGCTTTGCGCAAGATGAATTGCCCGGTAAAGGCTTCGGGGGTCTGCACGGACAGCGCTTCGGGCGTGTGACCGTCCAAAAGCAGCTCCCACCGGGACAGCACCCGGGTATTGCGGAAGAACAAACCGTGGAAAGCGCCGGGGACGATGTCGCCGTGCGTGTTGGACAGGCAGAAGGTCGGCCCCTCCACCAGGGTGACCAAGCCTGCACTATCCCCGGTGCTGAGCGGTTCACGGCTATCGCGTGTCGGCGTGGGCGCGGTCATGCGCCCACCTCCATCATCTGGAGATCAGGCCGAGAACGACCCGACGTTTCAGGCGGGCCGTCTCGCTGTGGCATTGCGCGAAGCGCTCGCCGATAGATGCGCTCATAGCCGGATCCGAATTGCTCGACACCGAACATGGCCGCGACATGCGCACGACAGGCGCTCGGGTCGATCGTCGCCGCCCGACCGATCAGCTCGGCGAGATCGCCCGGATCATCACAGGTGAACCCGGTTACCCCGTCGACGACGACCTCCGGGACGGCGCCCTGACGCAGTGCCACCACCGGCGTGCCACAGGCCATCGCCTCGATCATCACCATCCCGAACGGTTCTTCCCACTGCACCGGAAATACCAGACACCGAGCCCCGGCGAGCAGCTCGCGTTTGGCGACCGCGTCGACTTGACCGAACAGGTAGTCATTGGCGCCCAGCATCGGCTGAACGGTGTTCCGGAAGTAGGCTTTCTCGTGCGGCTCGGTGCACTTTCCGGCAAGCACGAGCGGCATCCCGGCGTGGTGGGCCGCCCGCAGAGCCAGATCGGCACCCTTATCTGCAATGAAGCGGCCCAAAAACAGGGCGTAGTCATCTTTTTCGGCCCGAAATGGCCAATCGTCAACGCACAGCGCATTGTGCACTCGCCCCGCCCAGTTCAGGTCGGGGGCCAGTGTGCGTTGGCGGTCGCTGATGGCCACGAGATTCACGTCGGCACCGAGGTAGCGATAGTAATCGTGCAAGTCGGCGTGTACCGGCCCGTGCGCGGTGACCACCATCGGTATCCCGAGTTCGCGGTAGGCAACCGCGTTAAGGGGTCCGGCCAGCGTGTGGTCATGGACGATATCTACGCCGTCGGACGTGGCGAGTCGCTCGATCGCGCGTCGAACCTTGAGCGTATGGACAACCTCGGGAAACGGCGTTCCCAGCAGCTCTGGCACTGTTCGATCCCATAACGGCACAAAGCGTGCAGCGGTACCTGGCTGACCGGCGCCCAGCAGGGTCACGTCATGCCCGCTTGCCACCAACGCGTCGGCCAGGTCGGCCACCACCGCTTCGACACCCCCATACGCACTGGGCGGAACGTCGAAATAGGGTGGCGCGACCAAGGCGACGCGCAGTTGCTGCACAGACTGGGAATCCAGTTCAGTCAGATCGGTGAATACCCCACGCCGGATATCTGCATAGCCCTGGACATCGGTGTATGCCGAATCCCTTGCTGCATTACGGGGTTCATCGATCTTCATTGCTAATGTCCTCGGAAATGGCCAACTGGTGATTACGAGTGTCTGCTGAAAGCCATTACACCCGTAGGGACTAAAGACCCATCCGTTGGGACTAAAGACCTCAACTTTGAGGGTCAAAGATCCAGCCGGTTGCCAACTCCGTCAGTTGTCGTGTTCATATTGCGGCCCAACCGAATTGGGCCAGAGCGGGCGTTGCTTAGCAGCAAGTGGTGTAAGCCAATGCTATCGATCCGACCACTCTCCGCGGGTTGCGATAGGGACCAAGGTCACCTGCCCGGAGGCCGTTCGTCAACGCTGTGAGACAGCGGAAGACAACAGGTCTGCCAGCGTCGCTTCGAACGCCGCCACGAACAAGTCGACATCGGCCAGCACAGGGTCGATGCTCACCCCAAGGAACACGGTGGCGCCCCAGCTAAGCGAGCCCACCGCAAGCGGGACGCGTGGTGCCAGCGCGACGATCGGATAGACCCCGATGATCGGTGCGCCGGCCAACCGGTAAGCGCCCACGGGCCCAGGCATGTTGGACATGATCGCTTCAAAGAGCGGGTGTCCGTAGACGCCCCGGGCAAACCTCGACAACACCGGTGCGGGCAGCATCTCGCACACCGTGCCGATGACGAACCGCGAGCCGAGCGCCCGGGTGCCCGTATCGAGACGCTGGCCACGTCGACCGATCTCGGCCAGGCGATCGGATTCGGGCATCCGATCCAGCGGCAACTCGATCATCACCACGCCGGTGGCATTGCCGTCAGGGCGTTTTCCGGGAACCCGCATCGTGAACGGCACCTCAACCCGCACGGACGGCGGCACCGGATCTAGCAGTCGACTCAACGCCCCGGCCATCGCACTCAGCAGCACGTCGGTCACGCTCACGCGGTGCGCATGGGCGCCATCCTGCAGTCGCGCGAGCGGCACCGCGAGCGTGCCGAACCGAATGCCCTCGCCGCATGGCAGCAGGCGATGGTTGCGACCGTCGGTCGCCAACTGGGCGATACCGATCACGGTGCCCACAGCGCGGCGCACGAACCCCGGCCGATCCCCGGCTGGCAGCGCGACACCGGTCCTTGGTTCCAGCAACGCACCCATCTGCGCGAGGATTGCCAGGCCGTCTCCCACCGCGTGGTGAACGATAAGGATCGCCGCGATCTGTCCCGGCGCAAATCCGGTCGCCACGACGAACCGCCAAGGCGGTCGGTCCAACGGCAGCGGGATGCCCTGAAGTTGGGTCACAAGCGAATTCAGCGCGGATGTGCCTGCGGGGTTTCCCTCGGCATCAGCGACATCGCGCAACGGTATATGCCATTGCCAATCCACCTCCGCCACAGGGGCCCAGCGGGGTCGGCGCCAGCGGGACTCCGTCACGACGATCCGCTGCTGCAAGCGAGGCAGTTCGGCCAGGTGTGCCTTGAGGACGGCCGGTCAGCCGGTCACGATCTGACCCCCACCGAGGTCGCCAGCGCGCTGCGGGGTAGCCGGCGGCGTCGGTGGCGTCGTGGTCCATCACGACCAGCCCGCCCACCTGCCGGGGGGTCGCCTCGGAGTCGGCGTAGACGAAGAAGGCGTCGGCGGCCGCTAATCGTGACATGACAGCCGATGCCTAGCTCGCGGGAGTGATCAGCCCGTAGTGCCCGTCGCAGCGGTGATACGACACACAGCTGCGGTTCTGCCCGGCGTCGACGAAGAACAAAAACGGCAGCCCGAGCAGGCCTAGGCGCTCGGTGGCTTGGCCGATGGTGAGCCGCGGGGCCGGCTGGGGGTTGAGGGTCACGGGCAGTTCGAATTTGGCCAGCCGCCGTGCCAGCACCGGTTTCACTTGCGCCAGCCGGTAACCGGTGGGCCCGCCGCGGTAGATGACGCTGTCCTGATTCGTGCCCTCTTCGATGAACAGGTGAAAGTCGTAGTCGCGCAAAGTCCGTCTCCAGCGCGGCCTCCTCGACCGTGCTGGTCGCCAGCGTGTAGGCCCTGTGCCGCAGAATCCGGCGCTCGTCTTCGGGCCGAGGAAAATAGCTCGGCCGCTGGGTGGGCTCGGCGGTGTGACGCCACTCGTGCGGACCGGCCACCGGTGACCGCCCGGCGGGACTCCCAGTGTTCGGCGACGACTTCCAGCTTGTGTCGCAGCCGGGCCGCGCGCGCTGATCCCCTCGACCTGCGCTCGGATCGCCCGGCCGTCGACGTCGACGTTGGCCTGCGCGACCACTGGCCGCGCCACCGCCGGATCGAGGTGTTTGGTCAGCTTGATGCGGGCGAACAACACGGGTTGATGGGTGAACCGCCCGAGCCCGCCGATCTTGCGCCGCGCATACTCGGCCGCGCCGCCCAACTCGCCGCGGGTGACTACCTCGATGTCGAAAGCCCGCCGCCAAAACCTGGCTTGTGTCACACGATTTCGTTGCTACGCCGCCGCCGCTCACCACTGCTAGGGCCGAAGCTCCATCCCGCCGCGGACAAGGGTCCGCGCCTGCCATGGCGGGCGGACCAAAGCCCGCCGACACTCGCTCACCCCGACGGCGTCACGAGTTGCCAGTCGGCGGGTAGGCCGCGGGTCTTAACAGTCTGGCCTTCGACTTCCAGGTACGCGGTGACGCTGCCGAGTCGCAGGTCGGTCAGCGCGATGCGGCCCCATGCCTCGGGCAGATGCGGTGCCACCGCCAGCCGACGCGCCGGCACGTGCGGGTCCAGCCCGAGGAATGACCGCACCAGCAGCAGCGGCGCGGCGCTCGCCCACGCTTGGGGCGAGCATGACGTCGGGTAGGGCACCGGCGAGCGGAACTGCGAGCGGGGAAAGCCGCAGTAGAGTTCGGGCAGCCGCCCCCCGAACGCGGCGGCCGCGTCGAGCAGCCCGGTCGCGAGCCGCTGGGCCAGCGCCACCGCGCCTGGCACGTGGCGATAGCGCAACAAACCCGCCACCGCGATCGCGGTGTCGTGCGGCCAGACCGAGCCGTTGTGGTAGCTCATCGGGTTGTAGGCGCCCATCGTGGCCGCGAGTGTGCGCAGCCCGAAGCCGGAGTTCATTTCCGCGCCCGAGAGCCGTTCGACGAGTACCGCGGCGTGCTCGTCGATGGCGATCCCGGTCCACAGGCAATGGCCGACATTGCTGGTCAGCGCGTTGACCTGGCGTTTGCTGCTGTCGAGAGCGATTGCGTACCAACCCTTTTCGGGTAGCCAGAATGCGTCGAGGAACCTGCCGCGCAGACTGTCGGCGCGGTCGCGCAGCCCCGCGGCGGTGGCCGCGTCGCCGAACGCCTCGGCAAGTTCGGCGCGAGCCCTCAGCGCCGCATAGTGGTAGCCCTGGACTTCGCATAATGCGATCGGGGGCTCGGCGGTGCGGCCGGCGGCGTCGTTGACGCCGTCGGAGCTGTCCTTCCAGCCCTGGTTGATCAGCCCGCGGTCGGTGCCGCGCCGGTACTCGATGAAGCCGTCGCCGTCGCGGTCGCCGTAGTTTTCGGCCCAGGCCAGCGCCGCGTCGGCCGCCGGCAGCAGCGAGCGCACGACAGTCTCGTCGGCGCCCCACCGCCAGCTTTCGGCAAGCAGCATCACGAACAGCGGCGTCGCATCGACCGAGCCGTAGTAGATGGCCCCGCCGAGCACGTCGGCGCTGGCCGGGCCGCGGCGGATCTCGTGCATGATCCGCCCGGGCTCTTCCTCGGTGATCAGATCAACGCGCCGCCCCTGGACCGCCGCGAGCCGCTGCAGCGTGCCGATCGACAGCCCGACGTCTAGGGGCAATGCCATCCACGCCGTCAGCAGACCGTCGCGGCCGAACAGGGTCATGAACCACGGTGCCCCGGCGGCGACGAACGAGTGGCCGCGACCGGTGTCGTCATGAATGAGCAACGCGCCCAAGTCGCCTTCGGTTTGCCGCAGCACCGCGCCCAGCACCTGATGGCCGGTTTCGACGGTGGTCGCCGTGTCACGCCAGACCTCGATCTTGCGGACCGGGGCGCTGGCGGCCACCTGCTCGCCGCGGCGCAACCGCGTCCTGATTTTTTGGTCGGCCAAAGTGGGCTGGGCGACGACCTCGGTTTGCCAGCACTGGCCCGGCGCCACCACGACCCGCCAACGCAGCGACCCGGGTAACACGCTTGGATCACCGGAGGCCGTCACCGACAGGCCGTGCACCCGCTCGGTGCTTTCGGCCAGCATGAGCTCCCCGTCAAGCACCGTCATCTGCGCGCCACCGAGCGGCGCGCGGCCCTGCTTCACCGAGAACAGGTCGGCGAAGTCGGCGTCGGCGTGCAGTTCGAGGGACACCACGGTGGGTTCGCGGCCGAGGTTGTGCAGCGAAATGATCTCCCGCAGGCCGTCGGCCACCAGCCGCTCGCGCACCACCAGCAGCGTGCTGTCAGCCAAGCCGGCGCGCGGCATGCGACGCAGGATGAATTGTGCCGCAAAAGCTTCCGAGGACTCCACCGACAGCGATTCGGCGACCTGGCCGTCGACGCGCAGCTCCCACCGCGACAGCACCCGCGCGTCGCGGAAGAACAACCCGTGCCAGCCGCCCGCCACCATATCGCCATGCCGGTCGGACAGGCAAAACGTCGCGCCTTCGACCAGCGTCACCGTGTCGCAGCCGGCCCCGACGCCAGCCGGCTCGCCGCTGTTAAGCGCAGTCGGTATCGTCACGCGCTGGCCCGCCGATCGACGGTACTGACGTGGTTGCGTTGCGGTTCAACGGATGTGACCACCTGCCGCATCGTCATATGGCCAATGGCAACATTTCGGGCCGGCTCAGCGACGATCTCGCACACCACAGCGCGCACCGCCACCGGCATGCCACAGGCGATCGCCTCGATGATCACGATCCCGATCGACTCCTCCCACAGCATCTGAAACAGCAGACAATGGGCATCCACTACCAGTCTGCGCTTGCCGACCATCTGCACGCGCCAAGGACATGTTGCGTGGCCACCGCTTACGCGCTCAGCCTTTCACCACGCCCAGGGGGATGAGGCGAGCGACCTTGCGGGCCAGCCCGGCCTGGTGGCTGGTTTCGATGACGGCGTCGATGTCTTTGTAGGCCTCGGGTTTTTCCTCGGCGAGCCCCCTGCGGGATTTACCGCGGACGAGGATGCCGGCTTCCTCGAGGCCTCTGCTCAGC
>DASPOT010000219.1:0-12058 GCA_035625875.1 Mycobacterium sp.
GCGCTTTAGCACCGTGCGCGCGGCGCGGTAGCCGCACATGCGGTGCACCCCGCCGCCCAACGGAGTCGCCGCCGAACACGGGCGCACCTTGGGAATCGGTGTCCGCCAGGGGTTGAGTCGCGGCGGCAAGGACGGCGGGCCAACTCGGTGAAGTATCGCGTGGGCCGGGCAATCGCCCGGCGCGGTCGCGATGTCGGCACCGACCGGCTCGACGTCGAACTCGCGCTGCTGGCCTGCCACTGGTACGGCGCCGCAGTTCTGCAGCCGAAATAAGTGGGCCGCACCTTGCAGGTGCGGCCCCGGCTGGGGTGGTGTCAGCAGACGTCACTCGGCCGCAACGGCCAGGCGGCGAGATGGCATACGCCGGGGGTAGCTGGCGGCCCGGGCCGGTCGGTAGGTCCGCTGCCAGCGAGCGATCGCGTGGACAGCGGTGATGGTCGCCGGGACGAGCACGGGGGACAGGACGATCACGAAAATGATGACGGGCAGCAACATGGTTTCACCTACATTTCTCCGCTAAGCGGAATGGTTGGGATAGGTTTTGGCACTTGGTAGTTCGAACCGCGTGGTAAGGCGATTCGAATCAGCTGGCTGCTGAAAACGCGGCGCTGCGTTCGTCACGAAACTTAACGACGCGACCTCAGCTCAGCGAAGGCGTCAACCGATAAACTTCGACCGCGCTCTTGTCTTCCGGCGACAAATGACCGAAGAACACGGCTGGGCTCGACAAAGTACTGGTCGTTCCCGCGGAAGACCCTCGCTGGACCAGATCCGGGAGCTGGAGGGTGTCCCGGCGTCAGAGCTCGTGGCGATCAATCAATTCTTCGAGCGTTTACAAGGGTCGACATCTTCGTCTCACCGCTACCGGAGTCCGGCATCGACGAGCAAACGGGAGAGTCCGAGTTTCTCGCACCGCCTCGCGATACGCAGCGACATGGCGTTGGCGTCATCCACTCGGCCTGTTGCCCTGAGCGTTTCGACAAGCAGTAGTTGCGCGCTCAACGCCGCCAATGGTCTTCGCTCGCGATCGATTCCGGCGAGCAGATCGGCCGCGCGTCGGCACGCCTGATCCCGATCGTCGGCGGAGTCGCTCGCCAATAACAGCCGAATCCCGGAGTTTTCATCGAGTTCGGTTGTGATCGTGGCGATTCCGTCGTCATGAGGAATTGTGTGGATCGATCGCAACCGTGCGGCAACCGCCGGTGCAATTTCGATGCCCAGCCGAATCCGCTCGTTGTTGATCGCGGCCGCTAGCCGCGGCAGCCGCAACTGCTCCGCCGCCTTCATGCCGTCGGCGAGGCGATCGACCGCACCGCCGCGATCCCCCTGCGTTGCCTTAATTCTCGCGCCGATCACGTATTTGGCGATCATGTAGTCGACTCCGCCGGCCCCGGCCCCGACCTGGTAGCTTTCGTCCAGTAGAGGCATGGCCTCGGCCAACTCACCGGTCTCGTAGAGCAGTTCGCCGAGAAACGCACCGGCGAGCCGTGCGGCGTATGAGTGCGGTCCTACTCCGACGCCGATCTTGTACCCTTCCCGGAAATTCTTGAGGGCGGCAGGGATGTCGAGCTGATATCTGGCGGCGATACCGCCGAAGCAGCGGGCGTAGACGCTCGCGAATGGACCCATCATCTCCTGGTAAGGCGCCGCCCACGCCAGCAGCCGGTGCGCGGCGTCGAAGTCGAACCGGTAGATCGCGGCGAACGCTGCAAGATTTCCAGCCACGCCGGCAACCCGGGGATGGAAGGTGGCCGGCCGCGACAATGCTTCGGCGACCAGATGATCGATGGCGTCCACCCTGTCAGCGGAGATGTCGGCGACTCCGCGCAGCACGTCGGCTTCGACACGCAGATCCGCCCGCGTCGCGTCGGTGAGGTCTGCGCGGTCTAGGGCCGCCTCGACGCGATTCAGCGCAGCGTCGGCCGGTGCCGTGCGTTGCAGCAGAATGTTCGCCCACGCGATGGTGAGTTGGAGCCGTGCTCGCGAGACCACCAATTGCGGCGGTAACTTCTTGACGATTCCCAGCAGGGTCGTCATCTTCGACTGCTCGAGCAGGTTGGTCTCGTCCCGCTCGACGAGGTCAACCGCGCGGGTGGCGTCGCCCGAAGCCAGCGCGTGGTCGACGGCCTCGTTGAGGTAGCCGTGTTCGGCGAACCACTCCGATGCGGCGCGGTGGAGTCGTTCGATCCCGTCGGGGCGGTTGCGTTCGAGTCGGCGGCGCAGGAAGTCGGCGAACATATGATGGTAGCGAAACCAGTTCGGGTCCTCGTCGATCCGCTGTAGGAACAAGCCGCGCTGCTCGATGTCCTCCAGCATCGCCTGCCCGCGAGGCGCTTCTGCCAGCGCGGACGCCAGCCCACCACAGGTCCGCTCGGTGATCGATGTCGCCAGCAGGAACTCGGCCATCTCCGGTTCCAGGGTGTCCAGGACATTTTCGGCGAGGAATTCGCCGATCATCTCCGTTGCACCGGATACTCGGCTCACCAGGTTGGTGGCGTCGCCGCCGTTTTGTAGCGAAAGTGCCGCCAGCTCCAGGGCGGCGACCCAGCCGTCGGTCGATGTGGTCAATGCCTCTACGTCGCTGTCTGACAGCTGTAATCCACCAACATCATTCAGCAACGATCGCGCCTCATCGATGTCGAAACGCAGTGAGTCAGAGTCTATTTCGACCAATTCGTCACGGATCCGCAATTTGCTCACCGGTAGCCCGGCGCGCGACCAGCTGGTCACGATGATTTGCAGGTGGTGGCATCCATGCTCAAGCAGAAAGCCGAGAGCGGCGGTGGTCTGGGTGTCCGACACCCGGTGCCAGTCGTCTATGACCAGCGCCATCCGATCGTCTTTTTCGTGAATCTCGTCGATGAGCGTGGTCAAGACGTAGCGGGCGGCGTCGTCGCCGTGCTCGTCGAGCACCTGACCCAATGATGCGGCGAGCGCGGGACGGAGCCGCCGGATCAACTCGAGCAGATGCGCCAGGAACCACACCACGTTGTTGTCGTCGTCGTCGATCGTCAGCCAGCCAACCGCGACGCCGTCGCGTGAGAGCTCCTCCCGCCACTGGGCCGCCAGCGTGCTCTTGCCGAAGCCCGAGGGCGCGTGAATGAGGACCAACCGTCGCCGACCGCCCGCCCGGAGCACGTCGAACAGCCGGTTGCGGGCAACCAGCGATCGGGTCGGAACCGGCGGTCGGTACTTCGTCGTCGGTGTCGGGGGCCTCGACGTGGCCGTGTCCCGCCGAACCGTTGACGGCGCCACCGGTGACGTCCGGCGCTCCACACCCAACTCGACGGGGCGGGCCATCTCGTCGACGGCGACGCCACTGGCGCGCTGGACCTCCCGCAGCTCGTCGCCGAACGCCGCCGCGCTGGCCGGACGAGCAGCGGGATCCCGGGCCATCGCCAGTTCGATCGCTGCGGCCACGTCAGCCGGAAATCCCTGCTCGCGCAGATCCGGTATCGGTTGTGACGTGATCCGCAGGAATTGAGCGACCACCTGCTCGCCGCTGCGGCGCTCGAACGCAGCGTGGCCCGTCAGCGCGCAGAACAAGGTCGCGCCCAGCGAATACACGTCCGATGCGGGTGTGGGCGTCCTGCCCTCGAGCACTTCGGGTGCGGTAAACGCCGGCGAACCGGTGATGACTCCCGTCGCCGTCTCGAAGCCGCCGGCGAACCTGGCGATACCGAAGTCGGTCAGCTCCGGTTCGCCGTACTCGGTCAGCAGAATGTTTCCCGGCTTGACGTCACGATGCAGGATGCCCGCGCGATGGGCGGCGTCGAGCGCACCCGCCAGCTTCACGCCGATGTGTAGCGTCTCGCACCAATCCAGCGGGCCGTGCCGGCGGATCAGCGCTTCGAGTGAATTCTTGGCGTGGTAGGGCATCACGATGAACGGCCGGCCCCTGGTCGTGGTGCCGACCTGCAGGGTGGTCACGATGTTGGGGTGGCCGGATAGCCGACCCATCGCGTGCTGCTCACGCAGGAAGCGGTCCAGATTGTCGGGGTCAAGGTCGGCGGTCAATACCTTGACGGCGACCGTGCGGTCCAGCAGCGGCTGAAAGCATCGATACGTGACGCCAAAGCCGCCGCGCCCGATTTCGGCGACATCTTCGAATCCCGCGTCGCGCAGTTCCGCGGGGATGTCGGGAACGACATCCCCGCGTGTCGCATGCAAATCGACGTCGGCCATCGACGGTCACTATCCTCAGCCGGGAGTCCGTTGACTTCCGTTACCAACGACACAATATCGCCTATCCTCCCGACCGAAGACGCGATTGATCCCGTCGGTAATGCCGCTCAGGTCCGGGACCGCCTCCGAAGGCTCACATATCCATCCCACCGTTGGCGCTCCATGCCTGTCCGGTGATTTAGGCGGAGGCGTCTGCAGCCGAGGAGTGGACGACGCGCGGGCTCGGATGTGTGCCGAGATCGCCGTGGTTGTGCCACCGGGCAGTAGCGTTCGCCTGCCGTGGGCGCGCAGGCGGAACTACCATACGTGTG
This sequence comes from Mycobacterium sp., assembly GCA_035625875.1. Classification (GTDB taxonomy): domain Bacteria; phylum Actinomycetota; class Actinomycetes; order Mycobacteriales; family Mycobacteriaceae; genus Mycobacterium. Next base: position 4,497 of record DASPOT010000219.1, read on the forward strand.
CGACCCGGGCGGCCAGATCTGCTCGGTGCCGATTCCGAGAGGATTCACGTAGTCCGTCGGTGCCGGCGGCACATGCTCGCCAAGCTCGACGAGCGACTGTCCGGTTTGGCTGGGATTACCACCGACAGAAAATGAGGGGACAGTGCCGTACACCTATACTTTCGAGGACATCCGGAACCGTCCGGTGGCGGTGATTGGGGCGGGAACCCTGGGTCGCCGGATCGCGCTGATGTTCGCCACCCGCGGGGGAACCGCGCGGATCTACGCCCGCCGCGGCGGACAACTTGCCTCCGCAACGCAGTATGTGGCGGAGACGCTACCGAAGGTATTGAAGGACCGAGGCTCCGGTGAAGTGGGCGTTGCGACGGCCGCGGGATCCCTCGTCGAGGCCTTGGACGGCGCCTGGCTTGCCATCGAGTCCGTCCCCGAGAAGCTCGACATCAAGATTCCGCTGTGGGGTCAGATCGACCAAGCCGCGCCGACGGACACCATCTTCGCGACCAACTCGTCGTCGTACCCGTCGCGTCTGATGGCCGAAAAAGTGCGGGACAAAAGCCGTCTGTGCAACATGCACTTCTACATGCCACCCGAGTTCAACGCGGTCGATCTGATGTCCGACGGTGAGACGAACCGCGGTCTGCTCGACACCCTGCTTAATGTCCTCCCCGAGTTCGGCGTCTATCCCTTCGAGGCGCGCCGGGAGTGCACCGGCTTCATATTCAATCGCGTCTGGGCCGCCATCAAGCGTGAGTCGCTGGCTGTGGTCGCCGAGGGTGTGGCCCGTCCGGAGGATATTGATGGGATGTTCAAGGTCAACTGGCGCGTTCCGGCCGGGCCGTTCCAGTTGATGGACCAGGTCGGCCTGGACATTGTGCTCGACATTGAGAACCACTACGCCGAAGAGTTCCCCTATCTGCCGAAGCACGTGCGGGAGTTATTGCAGGCTTATGTCGATGCCGGCAAGCTCGGCGTCAAGACTGGCGAGGGGTTCTACACGTATCCGAAGTCCTGAACCGCGCGCGTCATCGACATTCCGGCCACCGATGCCTTTCGTCGACGCCCCGAAGGATTCAGTCAGACCAATCGGCCTGTGGCTCAGCGCCTGCGCTGCAGGTAGGCGAGCGCGGAGCTTGCCGCATTGGCCCCGCACATGCCATGCGCACCAGGTCCCGGTGGCGTGGCCGCCGAGCAGATGTACATGCCGGGCACCCCGATCTTATACGGCGACAGCGTGATACGCGGTCCAAACGCCAACTGGCGGATGTCCTTCGAGCCGGTCATGATGTCGCCGCCCACGTAATTAGGGTTGTAGGCCGACATTTGCATCGTGTTCCGGAACGCCCGTCCGATGATGCGCTCCCGGAAGCCCGGCGCGAACCGCTCGATTTGGGCGATGATTGCCGCGGTGGCGTCACCCGAATACCCGTTGGGCACATGCGCATACGTCCACACCGGGTGGACGCTGCCGACCGATCGTTGCGGATCGGCCAGATATTGCTGACCGACCAACACGAACGGCCGCGCGGGCATGCGTCCGGCGTGGATATCCCGCTCGGTCGCGGCGAGTTCGCTATAGGTCCCGGCCAGATGCACGGTGCCCGCCCGACGAGCGTTCGGGTTGGTCCACGGGACACCGCCTTCCACCGCGAAGTCCACCTTGAACGCGCCCGGACCCCGCCGAAACCGCCGGTAGCCGCGGGCCACGCGCGGCGGCAACCGATCGCCGAGGATGCCCGCGACCGCGTCGGGCGCCAGATCGAACATCGTCACGTCGGCCGGCGGCAGCTGCGACGCCGCCTCCACCCGGGTGCCCGTTTCGACCTTGCCGCCCAACTCGGCTAGCAGCGACGCCAGCGCGTTGGTGATCGACTGGGAGCCGCCGGCCGCGACGGGCCACCCGTGTCGATGCCCCGCGGTGAGGATGCCCAGCCCGATCGCCGACGTCATCGGGTAGTGCAGCGGCCGAAAACCATGTGCGGCAACACCTCCGAACAGCGCACGGCCCTGCTCGGTGCGGAAGAGCCGAGCGACCGCGGATCCGGGAAGGACCGTCGGCAGGCCGAACCGTGCCAGCGCCAACGGATGGTGCGGCAATCGCAGCAACGGGCCCATGATGTCCTCGGCGAGCGCGTCGAACCGCGCCGACGGGCGGTCGAACAACAGCTGCCAGCGGGCACCGTCGCGACCCAGACCGGCGGCGGTGGCCTCGACCGAGCGGTACAGCACCCCTGCGGACCCGTCGTCGAGGGGGTGCACGCAGTCGATCTCCGGCCAGCGCCACGACAGGCCGTAGCGGTCCAGGTCGAGGCTGGCGAGGAACTGCGAGCCGACGGCCATCGGGTGCGCCGCTGAGCAGTGGTCGTGCAGCAGGCCGGGGATGATCGCTTCGCCGCTGCGGGTGCCACCGCCGATCTCGTCGGCGGCTTCCAGCACGGTGACGTGCAGGCCCGCCTTGGCCAGCGTGACGGCGGCGGCCAGGCCGTTTGGCCCGGACCCCACCACCACTGCGGCGCTCACGCCGGAACTCCGTGGTCGTGATCCTGCGGCTTGGCGGTTTTCGTTGCGGCCAGCGACCAGGTCACCTGGGTAGGGATCGGGCCGTTTGGCAGCCAGGGCTGCTCGGCGACCGCGTGGGCCACCTTCCAGGTACCCCGCTCGATCACGCCGAGTGCGGCATCGATCAGCTTGTAGTGTTGGACACCGCTGCCGAAGGCCTCCGACTCCACCCACGCAATGACCGCGTCGCCCGGTTCGAACCCGGCCTCACTTTGTACGGCCCGGATTAGGTCCTCGTCGTGAAAGTGGCCGTCGCCGAAGTTGAATCCGACTAGCGAGTTGCACAGGAACTCGGCCTCTCGCACGGTGCGGGTGTCGATGTCGGGCAGGTGCGTCAGCAGCACCGAGTACAGGCCGCGACCCTGGCTGTGCATGCTGCGCCAAGCGATCGTTTTCTGCAGGGTGATCTCCGCCCACTTCGGTTCGTAGCCGAACGCGATGAACTGATCGATCTGGTTGCGCGCCGAGCGGGTGACCCGGTTCAGCTTCGCTTCAGCGCCGGGCGCAAACGCCCATAGCGCTGAAGCCCAGTTGCCCGCGTACTGCCGCATCGAGGGCAGGAAGGACACCTTGTCCGGCCGCAGGTTGCCCAGGACTGGGAAGAACAGCAAACCAACCGCGATCAGCGCCGTCAGCCACGGCGAGGACATGTCGGTGATGTAGTAGCCCTTCCAAGCCGGGAAGCCGAGGTACAGAAATACCGTGGCGTAGGCGAACACCACGTTCCACTCCAGCGGCACCGCCAGCGGGAACGTCGAGATGATGAACAGGTGGAACCCCACCATGAACAGCGCCGCAACCAGCGTGACCCACTTATTCGTGGAGAAGAACAGGACCAACGGGGCGATGATCTCCACCGTGGTGCCATTGACATGGGCCATGAAGTCCGCCACCCGCGACGGCCGCAGGTCGCGCGGGAAGTCACGGTAGTGCGCGCGCCTCACCCACTTGAAGGTGAATGGAGTATTGCTGACCATTGGCGGCACCACGTTGGAGAAGTGCGAGCCGAACTTCGAGAAGCCGGCCCCGACCCACACCACCAAGATCAGCATCTTCAGCGCGATGATCATGTCCACGAACGGCAGAGCGGCGAAGAAGATCAGTGCCGGCAGGTACTGCTCGCCGCGCGCGCCCAGGAAGATCACCTTGTCCCGCAGACCCAGGACAACAAGCAGCACGATCGGCGCCACCAGCAGGGCAGGGCTCACCAGCCCGGACGTGTTCTCCGGTACCGCCTTCGACAGTGAGTCGCTGTGCACGCCCGGCGAGCACAGCGCGACGGCCAGACTCACCAGCAACGCGAGGTAGAGGCTGACGTCGAACCAGGGCGCCGGTCGCCGTTGGTGAACGGCACCCACTTCCACGGCCGCAGCCGGATGGTGTTCGGCCGTGCCCAGAACAGGATGCCGCCGGTCATCGGCTTGATCTTGCCGGCTAGCGGGCCCCAGGATCCGGCGACGCCGATGGCCTCGAGCAGCACGGTCCACAGGATGACCTTCTGATAGACGATCGGTTGGTTCCACCATTCCGACACGTGCCAAAACGCCGGCAGCCCCGACGTGGCGGTCGCCACCGTGATGCCACCGAGCGCGAAGAAGACCACGAGTTTCACGATGTAGATCGCATGGATCATTTTCGGTGAGCCGAAGCCGTTCTCGGCCCAGTCGAGGGCGAGGATCCGCATCCGCTCCATCAGCGGCTTCTGTAGGAACGTGTCCGGATCAACGCTGGGGAAATCCGGTTTTGCGAACCCCATTTGAGTTGCTCCTTTCTCGGTGGGTTTCGAATCACGAATTTGCGGCGTGGAGGCTGAGTGGCGACAACGGTAGGAGTCGGGCACGTGGTAAAACAGTCGCGATCCAACGAAGATGTGGGCCGGTGTTGTTGCCCGAAGACAACAGTCTGACCATGGCGAATCGCCAACCAGGGGTGGTCGTAGGGGCTAGCGTCAAAGGCGTGACAAAGGCGCGTGTTGACAGCGACGTGGAGGTGAGCCGCTACGTCGCCGAGACCGCCGACCGGTTGCACCATCGGCTGGCAGAGGTGTCGTTGGTCATCCGTCGTTCCCTTGAGGATCAGATCCCCGAGCTGCGCGGCGATGCACGGCTCATGGAGCTGCTCGGGGCCAGCGTCGAGGGAAACGTGGACACCCTTCTGCACGCGCTGCGCTACGACATCGCCGTGGAGCGTGTCGAGGCGCCCACCGCAGCGTTGGAGTACGCCCGGCGATTGGCACAACAGGGTATGCCCGTCAACGCGCTGGTGCGCGCCTATCGGCTCGGTCAGCGCCGAATGAATGAGCTCGTTTTCGCCCAATTGCGGGCGATCGATATCCCAGAACAGATCAGGGTCGCGGTGATTGAAGCGATCACTGCCACACTGTTCGAGTACATCGACTGGATGTCGCAGCAAGTCGTCGCCGTCTACGAAGACGAGCGTGAACGATGGCTCGAGAACCAGAACAGTCTCCGCGCCGTGCGGGTGCGGGAGGTTCTGGCCGCAAACAAGACCATCGACGTCGATGCGGCAAGCACGTCGATCCGCTATCCGCTGCGGTGGCACCACTTGGGGCTCGTCATGTGGTACCCGGACGTGGGCACCGAAGGCCACGAGCTTGCCCGATTGCAACGATTTCTTCGGGAACTGGGCGAAGCTGCCGGCGCCGCCGCCAGCCCGCTCTTCGTTGCCGCCGATCGGACCTGCGGATGGGGTTGGCTGCCGTATCGTGCCGCGGTGGCCGACGCCGGCGCGAAGGTCCGGCAGTTCACGCTGACACGGCCGAATTCCCCGAGTGTGGCAATCGGCACGGTGGCCAGCGGTGTCGAAGGTTTTCGCCAGTCCCACCGGGAGGCGGCGAGTGCCCGTGGCGTCGCGATGATCGGCAAGCTTCGGGAGCCGACGGTGATCGCGGCGGCCGACCCCGGGTTGTCGATTGCGGCGCTACTGGGTGGTGATGTTGCCGACACCCGTGCATGGGTGGCCAAGGTACTTGGCGACCTTGCGGCCGACAACGAAAACGACGCGCGGCTACGTGAGACGCTGCGGGTATTCCTGGGATGCGGTTCCAGCTACAAAGTGGCCGCCGACGAACTCAACCTGCACTTCAACTCGGTGAAGTATCGCGTGGGCCGGGCCATCGCCCGGCGCGGCCGGGAGATCGGCACCGACCGGCTCGACGTCGAACTCGCGTTGCTCGCGTGTCACTGGTACGGCCCCGCGGTACTGCAGCCGAAATAATCAACCGGGGCCGCACCTGCCTAGGTGGGCCCCGGTCGGAGTAGTGCCAACGAAGGTTACGCGGCGGCGGGTCGCAGGTCGCCAAACCTCCCGGCCGGTCGGTTGGTCCCGAGGATGACGTGGCCAGCGGTGATGATGGCCGGGACGAGCACGGGGGCCAGAACCAACAAGACAATAAAGAGGGGGAGCAACATGATTCCACCTGTATTTCTCCGCGAAGCGGCACGTTGGGATGGGTTGTGGCACTCGATAATTCGACGTCAGCTGGCTGCTGAAGCGCGGCCCTGCGCTTGACGGAAAAGGTAGTGCCGCCACCTCGGCGCAGTCCTGTCGCTAACCGACCAACTTGCGACGCGTTCTTGTCTTCCGGCGACAAAGCTGGTCGCGGAGGTGCTCCGCTACCGCGACCGCGCGTCCTAGATCACTGGTCGAAGCCCGACATTGTTCGCGATACCTGTAAATAAATGATGCTGAATTGTGTCGCCGGGGACATTTTCTTTATGCCGATTCTGACTAATGATGTTGGGATGACAATTCGCGATCAGACCGTTTTCGAAGGTCCACTGCACCAGCTTGCTCGTAACGCGTGGCAGTTGATTCTGCTCATCGGTGTCCTGGCGGTAGCAGTCGGTGTCATCGTGCTGGCCTGGCCAGGCAAGACACTGGTGGTGGCGGGTTTCCTGTTCGGCATCTATTTGGTGGTATCCGGAATTGGCTATATGTTTGCCGCTTTCGGCACGCACGCCGGCGCCGCAATGAGAGTGCTGGCGTTCCTTACCGGCGTCGTGTCGCTGGTGCTGGGGTTTTTCTGCTTCCGCGACAAACTCGAGTCGATCCTGCTTTTGGCCCTGTGGATCGGCATCAGCTGGGTGTTCCGCGGGGTGACCCTGCTGGCCACGGCGCTATCCTTCGACCACCTGCCCGCACGCGGCTGGCAGGTGCTCTCCGGCGTGATCATCGTTATCGGCGGCGGGGTGCTGATCATCTACCCGATGGACTCGATCGCGATCCTGACCCTGGTCGCCGGCTGCTGGCTGATCGCCATCGGCATCATCGACGTCATCACCGCGTTCCAGGTTCGCCACCGGGTGAACGCGTCGACCCCTTAACGACGCTCAGGGCAGTCGCCGCTCGACTTCGAAAGCCAGACAGAGCTCGGCGACGTCTTTGGGCCGTGACAGTGATCGGCCGGTCAACTCCTCGATGCGGCGCAGACGGTGCCGCACGGTGTTGGGATGGCAGAAGATCTTCGCCGCGGTGTCGTTGGCGGAGCCGCCCGCCTGCAGCCAAGCCTGGAAGGTGTCGAGCAGGATCGTGCGTTCATCGGCCGGCAGTTCGTTCAGCCGCCCTAGTACTGACGACTTGATCTTCGCCATAACCTCGGGCGCGCTGACCGCCGCGACGGCAAGCGGGGTGTCGTCGAACGCGGCCACGAGTGAGTCGGCCGACGGTTTTCCGGTGACCGCCAGGCGGGCGAATCTCAGCGCGCCGCTGGTTTCGCACAGGGTCGTGGAACGGTGGACTGATGCCTACCCGGGTGGTCGCGGCCTGGCGGAGCACCGCGATCAGTGAGCCGAGTGTGTCGGGCGTTGCGGGGCCCCGCAGATGGACGATGCCGACTTGTAAGTCCGGCAGCAGCCGCCACGCCGACCGGATATCGCGGGCGGAGAGCTTATTTTCGATCGCGGGCAGTCCCAATTTCCCGATCGCCGGCAACTCGACTGCCACGACGACGTACGGTCCGCAAGGGCGGCGGTGTGGCGTGGCGC